>CAZUCY010000144.1:0-8430 GCA_964618785.1 uncultured Ignavibacteriaceae bacterium
TTACGCGTATTTCAGGCGTTTCATGATCTAAAGAAGCTCTTTTATATTCTTTAAAACCAGTCGGCTTACCCATTTACTACCTCCGCTTCCTCTGATTCTTTTTTCATTCGCCCGGCAACTTTTTGTTCCTCCGCCAATTTTGCAAGCGCTTTCCTGTATTCATCGGGAATAATCTTCCAAAAATTATCTTTTTCATGGCTCCAATTATCGAGAATAAGTTTAGCTCTCTTTGACCCGGTATATTCAAAATGTTTTTGCACCATTTCATGCAGCCCGGAAATATCTTCATCATATATAAGATACTCAACATCAACCATGCCGTGGTTAATATATTTTTCTGCGTCCTTATTCGGGTCCCATACATAAGCAACGCCGCCGGACATACCTGCTGCAAAGTTTCGCCCGATTCTGCCCAGAACAACAACCGTTCCGCCCGTCATATATTCGCAGCCGTGATCTCCTACACCTTCAATAACTGCATAAGCGCCGGAATTTCTAACTGCAAATCTTTCACCTGAAATTCCGTTTATATATGCTTCTCCGCTTGTAGCGCCGTATAGGCAAGTGTTGCCGATTATTATATTTTCGGCAGGATCAAAAGTCACTTCCGGCGGAACTTTTACAATTAATCTGCCACCTGATAATCCCTTGCCTGTGTAATCATTAGATTCACCGGTCAGATTCATTTCTATACCTCGCGCTAAAAATGTTCCGAAGCTTTGTCCGGCTGTTCCTCTTAATTCAATTTTAATTGTAAGGTCAGGAAGTCCTTTATCGCCGTAGTGTTTTGCAACTTCGCCTGAAAGCATTGTTCCGACTGTACGATTAATATTTCTGATTCTCATTTTAATATTAACAGGGGTACCGCTTTCTAAAGCAGGCTGGGCAAGCTTTATAAATTCATGATCAAGTTGATTCTCCAAACCATGATCTTGTTCTCTTGTCCTGTAAAAATCAGTTTTGTACAAAGGCGTCGCTTTAAATAATGGTTTTGTAAGGTCAAGCCCGCGTGCTTTCCAATGGTCATTTAACCTGACAGGAATAATCTTCTCTGTGTGTCCAATCATTTCGTTAATAGTTCTGAATCCCAAAGCAGCTATTATTTCTCTAACTTCTTCAGCAATGTAAAACATGAAGTTAATTAAATATTCTGGCTTACCGATAAATTTCTTTCTTAATTCAGGATCCTGTGTCGCAACTCCGGCAGGACATGTATTAAGATGACACTTCCTCATCAGAATGCATCCTTGTGTAACCAGAGGTGCTGTTGCAAACCCAAATTCTTCCGCACCTAGCAAAGCGGCAATTACAACATCGCGGCCTGTCTTCATTTGCCCGTCCACAGCAAGATATACACGATCTCTTAACCCGTTCAATACAAGCGTCTGATGAGCTTCGCTTAATCCAAGTTCCCAAGGCGAGCCTGCATATTGGATAGAGGAAATCGGGCTTGCACCAGTACCGCCGTCATGACCGCTTATAAGGATATGATCTGCGTGAGCTTTAGCTACTCCCGCCGCAATAGTTCCTACTCCCACTTCAGAAACTAGTTTTACACTTATTCTTGCTTCTTGATTAATATTCTTCAAATCGAAAATTAACTGTTTTAAATCTTCAATTGAATAAATATCATGGTGCGGAGGAGGGCTTATAAGCGTTACACCCGGTATACTATGTCGTATTCTTCCAATAATTTTATCGACTTTAAAACCGGGAAGCTGCCCGCCTTCGCCCGGTTTAGCGCCCTGCGCCATTTTTATCTGAAGTTCATCCGCATTTACTAAATAATTAGCCGTGACACCAAACCTTGCAGAAGCAACCTGTTTAATTGCCGAACGCATACTGTCACCGTTTGCAAGAGGAATAAATCGTTCTGCATCTTCACCGCCTTCACCGGTATTTGATTTACCGCCCAACCTGTTCATAGCAATTGCCAACGAAGTATGCGCTTCTCTTGATATAGAGCCGAAGCTCATAGCGCCGGTAGCAAATCTTTTTACTATATCTTTAGCAGGTTCCACTTCTTCAATATGAATAGGTGCATTGGTTGTATCTAATTCATATAAACTTCTAAGTGTAACTCTCTTTTTGTCCTGATTATTTATCAGTTCCGAATATTCCTTAAAAGTTTTATAATCGTTTCTGCTTGTGCTTAGCTGAAGCTTTGAAATTGTCAACGGGTTCCAGAGGTGTATCTCACCGTCTCTCCTGTATTGATATAGACCGCCGACATCAAGAGTGCTTTGATCAATCTGAGGATCAAGTGCGTGCACATGTTTCTTTATAGTTTCTTCCTCAAGCATCTCAAGACTTAAGCCTTCAATACATGTAGGAGTACCTGTAAAATAGTTTTCAACTATTTCAGTATCCAAACCGACTGCCTCAAAGATCTGAGCGCCGCAATATGACTGCAAAGTACTAATACCCATTTTACTGAAAATTTTGTACAAACCTTTGCTTACAGCTTTAACAAAGTTATCTCTTGCAATCTTGTAATCTTTTATATCCGGTAGAAATCCTTTTTCTGTTAGATAAGCGAGAGTTTCATAAGCTACATATGGATTGATTGCATTAGCGCCGTAGCTGCATAGCAAAGCAAAATGATGTACTTCCCTCGGCTCGCCGCTCTCAACTATAATACCCGTTCTGGTTCTTAAACCGGCTCTTAACAAAGCATGATGTACGCCTGAAGTTGCAAGTAGACTTGGTATAGCGGCACAACTTCTGTCCACTCCTTTATCGGATAATATAATTAAAGAAATACCGGATTTAACAGCTTCAACCGCCTCATTACAAATTTGGTCCAGCCTTTCACGCATATTATGCCTTACACCCGGATTGAAAAGTAACGGAATAGTGATTGATTTGAAATGTCCTTTTGCTATATTTCTGATTTTCTCAAGCTGCGAGTTTGAAAGTAAAGGATGCTCAAGTTCAAGCCTGTGGGCATGCAAAGGCGTCTCCGCCAGTAAATTCTGCTCAGGCCCTACATAGGTAGTGAGTTCCATTACCAATTCTTCCCTTATCGGATCAATAGGAGGATTAGTAACCTGCGCAAATAGCTGCTTGAAGTACCTGAATAATATCTGCGGCTTTTCTGATAAGACAGCCAGCGATGCATCCGAGCCCATTGAACCAGTAGCTTCCTGTCCATTTATTGCCATAGGTAGCATCACCTGGAAAAGATCTTCTTTAGTGTACCCAAAAATTCTTTGGCGTAAATGAAGCGTGTCAAAATCGGCATTATAAATATTATCAGGCTGGGGCAAATGAGAAAGCTTTATCATATTATCATTAACCCATTTGCGGTATGGTTTCCTTGTTACAATTTCTTTTTTAACTTCTTCATCTTCAACAATCCTTCCCTGTTTCAGATCAAGTATAAACATACGGCCAGGCTGAAGCTTACCTTTTTTTTCTACGTTCTCAGCGTCCACACTAAATGTACCTGCCTCGGAAGAAAGAACAACAAGACCATCTTTAGTGACTACATATCTAGAGGGACGCAAACCGTTACGGTCCAGAGTGGCTCCGATAATATTTCCATCTGTAAAGACAACTGCCGCCGGGCCGTCCCACGGTTCCATCATTGTTGCGTGGTATTCATAAAATGCTCTTCTATCCGGGTCCATCAAATCATTCTTTGACCATGCTTCGGGTATCATCATCATCATAGCATGGGGCAGACTTCTTCCACACATAACAAGAAGCTCAAGGACGGAATCAAATGTCGCAGAATCACTTTGTCCCTCCATAATAATTGGGAGCATTCTTCTCAAATCTTTTCCGAAATAGGGCGATTCCATTACTGCCTGACGTGCAGCCATCCAATTCTTATTTCCACGAAGTGTATTAATCTCGCCATTGTGCGCAATCATTCTGAAAGGATGTGCAAGATCCCATGTAGGGAATGTATTGGTTGAAAAGCGCAAATGAATCATCGCCATTGCTGATTTCAAATCCTTATCGTTCAGATCAGTATAAAAATCCGTTACCTGAGGAGCAAGAAGCATTCCTTTATATATCAATACATTACTTGAAAAAGACGGTACAGAATATTTGCTTCGATCGCTTTTTAATTCGGCACGAACGCGGTGATCAATAATTCTTCTAATCAAATAAAGTTTTCTTTCAAATTCATCCTGCGTTGCAAAACTTTTATTTGCGCCTATAAAGCATTGACGTATAAAGGGTTGCGTCCTTTTAGCGCCTTCCCCGGGAATATCTGGATTAACAGGAACATCACGCCAGCCGAGAAATTTCTGGTTTTCATCAATTACAATTTTTTCAACAATATTTTCAATTGCCTTTCGCATTATAGAATCCTGCGGGAGAAACATCATCCCAACGCCAAACTTACCTGCTGCAGGAAGTCTAATTTTTTTCTCAGAAGCCGCTTTACGAATAAATTCATCCGGCATTTGAATTAAGATACCCGCGCCGTCGCCTGTTTTAGGATCGGCGCCTACTGCACCGCGGTGTTCAAGGTTTTTTAATATGTCAAGTCCTTTATCTATTATAGAGCGGGATTTTCTTCCTTTTATATCGGCTACGAAACCCATACCGCATGCATCATGCTCGAATGCAGGGTTATACATACCTTGATTCTTAACAGGAAAAATATAATTACTCAAATCCTCTTCTCTATTAAAATTTGTACTCATTAAAAACTCACTCCTTCACAAACTTATTGGCATGCAAATGCTTAAAAATGTATAAAGATACTCTTAAATTCCGTTTTTATACTCATATTCCCTTATATTTTAAGGATAGCGGAATAAAATTATAAAATATTTTAGGCAATTTAAAAAAAATTAGCAAATTATCAAGAATAAAATGCTAAAAAGCCTAAAATAGTTTTTACTATTGTTAAAATTGTTTTATTCTTTTCAAATTTAACAATATTTAAAAATAATATTAAATTAAAAAAATTAATTAATTAAACGGTTAAACGCTCTTTTTTAATTTGAAATTTAAATAATTTATAATTCATACTATCAATTAAAGCCTGAAAACTTGCTTCAATAATATTTTCGGATACGCCTACGGTGCTCCAAGTTTCGTCTCCATCGCTGGATTGAATCATTACTCTTACTTTTGCAGCAGTGCCTTCTTTTTCATCAAGTACACGAACTTTATAGTCTATTAATTTAACAAGGGCAATCTCAGGATAAAACCTTGTCAATGCTTTTCTTAATGCTTTGTCCAAAGCATTAACAGGTCCGTCGCCGTCGGAAGCTGTATGTTCAATCTCGCCGTCTACGGTAATTTTCAGAACAGCTTCAGAGTAAGATGTCCCTTTGTCATCATAAAATACATTGACCTTAGAATCCAGTACACTAAAGAACGGTGTAAACTCGTTCAACTCTGATCGCAGAAGTAATTCAAACGATGCTTCAGCCCCGTCAAACTGAAAGCCGTCATATTCAAGAGATTTAATATAATTGACTAATTTCTTACTTATTTCTTTATTATCCGCTAAATCTATACCAAACTCCTTAGCTTTATAACGAATGTTACTTTGACCGGATAAATCGGAAACTAATACGCGCTGTTTATTACCGACAGATTCAGGCTGAATATGTTCATACATAGTGCTGTCTTTAAGCACAGCGCTTACATGTATGCCGCCTTTATGCGTAAATGCAGATTTCCCAACAAATGCAGCTCTTGTAAGCGGCGAAAGGTTCATTATTTCAAATACAAAGTTTGATAAAGAAGTCATGTGAATCAAACTTACATACTGCTTTGTCGGAAGTTTCAGTTTTAAAATTATGTTAGGAATAATACTGCATAAATTGGCATTGCCGCATCTTTCACCAACGCCGTTGATAGTTCCCTGAACATGAACAGAGCCCGCTCTTATTGCAGCTAATGAATTAGCGACTGCCAGCTCAGAATCATTATGAGTGTGAATACCTAAGGGAGCAGAAATATGTTTCTTTAGTTCAGCGACAATTGTAAATACTTCTTCGGGAAGGGAACCTCCGTTTGTATCACATAAAACGATAACATCAGCCCCTGCGCTTTCTGCAGCTTTTAACATTTTGACAGCAAAAAGTCTATTATCTTTATATCCATCAAAGAAATGTTCAGCATCATAAATCACGCGCCGCCCTTCTTTTTTCATAAATTCTACCGATTTAAAGATTAACATTTCGTTTTCCTCATCGGAGAAACCAAGCCCCATCTGAGAATGAAGCCGCCAGGTTTTCCCAAATATGGAGATAACCTCTGTTTCGGCTTTTAATATTGAAGTAAGGTTAGGATCAGATTCAATATTATCCAATGATCTTGCCGTTGAACCGAAAGCGCAAATTTTTGAGTGATAAAGTTTTAATTCCTTTGCTCTTTGAAAAAATTCTTCATCACGCGGGTTGCTTCCGGGCCAGCCGCCTTCTATAATGTCAATGCCAAACTCATCAAGACGCTTTACTATTAATAACTTATCCTGAACAGAAAGATTTACTCCTTCGCCCTGTGTTCCATCCCGTAATGTAGTATCAAATAGTTCTATTGGGTCGCTCATATTTTATTCCAAATTTATTATTATAAAAACATATTTCTCATTTTAACATTCAAAAAAATGCAGATAATCATATTAGAACCAGCCACCCCTTTCTGGGGCTGACTAAAATGCAGGCAGCTTGCTAAGCTGACCCTTCTTATGCAATCATTCCTGCCTGCCGTGCATATTTAAAAATATCTCCTGCTTCAATTATAGGCAGAATATCACCAAGTGAACGGAGATTATAAGTTTTACCGGTTGTAAGATTTTTTAGAATATTTATATTTACATTAAGTTCTACCTCATCTCCTGTTTTAATCTGGTCATTCAATTTAAAAGGGGTTTCATAAGGTAGAAGAAATCCACCATCAACGCTGTTCCTATAAAATATTCTTGCATAAGATTCGGCAATTATCGCTTTCACTCCGGCAACCTGTAAAGCAAATGGTGCATGCTCTCTTGAGGAGCCACATCCAAAGTTGGAACCGCCAATAATTATATTGTATTTGGAAGTGAAGTCTTCTCCGGAAATAAACGCGAGTCCCCCACCAGGTAATCCGGATTGAGAGAGGGGGATTCCGGAGAGAGCATAATGTCCGTATTTATTTGATTCTTCGGGATCAGATAAACTATAAACAAGATGTTCAGCCGGAATTATCTGATCTGTATCTATATTATCACCTAATACAAAGGCTTTACCATTTAGAATTTTTTTCATATAAGATTTTACTCCAATTTCTAATAAAAAGTTTTTATTTTTACAAAAAATCACGCGGATCTGTTATTGAGCCAGTTAATGCAGATGCTGCCACAGTCAACGGCGATGCCAGATATACAGAGGACTTTTTACTTCCCATTCTTCCTGGAAAATTTCTGTTTGTTGTAGAAATAATAGTCTCTCCGTCGGTTGCCCTGCCAATAGTATCCATAGGTCCTCCTAAACAGGCAGCACATGAAGATTGAGCAACCACGCAGCCGGCATTTTCGAAAATTTGTTTCAATGAAACTCCACTGATGGCTTCAACCTCCATTTGTCTAGCTATTGAAGTACTTGCCGGAACAATATAAGTAGGAACCTTCACTTTATTTCCAAAAATAATTTTTGCGGCAGAAACAAAATCACTTAGTTTTCCGCCTGTGCATGATCCTATATAACATTTTGTTACCTTTGTACCCTGCACATTCCTAACAGAATCAAGATTGTCAGGGCTGTGAGGTTTTGCTACATTTGGTTCCATTTTAGAGACATCAAAGCGGTACTGACCTTTATATTTTGACTCCGAATCGCTTTTAAAAATTTCATAGGGATTTCTTGATCTTTCCTTAACATAAGCTTCAGTAACGGCATCTGCGGCAATTATTCCGTTCATAGCACCTGCTTCTATTGCCATGTTGGTAAGTGTCATTCGTTCATCAATGGAAAGTGAAAATACAGCGTCGCCGTCAAACTCAAGAGCACAATATGTTGCGCCGTTGGTAGTAATTTCTCCTAGTACCTTTAGGATTAAATCTTTAGCGGTCAGGTACAGAGGCATTTCGCCGTCAAACGTAAATTTTATTGATTCAGGAACCTTTTCCCAAATTTTACCGGTACCCAAAATAAAAGCTGCATCGGTATTGCCAACGCCTGTCGAAAACATTCCGAATGCGCCGGAAGTACATGTATGTGAATCTGTTCCGAACAATACCGTTCCCGGGATATTGTAACCCTCTTCCGCAAGTGCGATGTGGCATACGCCTTTATATCTTTCAGTTCCTACATCGTAATAATTATCTACACCGTATTCACCAGTAAACTGTCTTAGTAATTCAACATTCCTGTTAGCTTGTGGATTTTTAGTGTAAATATAATGATCCGGGAATATTACCAATTTATCTTTATCCCATATTTTAGCATCTTTCCCGAATTCACGTTTCCAAAT
>CAZUCY010000145.1:0-2268 GCA_964618785.1 uncultured Ignavibacteriaceae bacterium
GCTGCGCAAAAATGTTACAGGATTATGAACAATCTGGAAAATGTTCTGGCAATTGAGTTTCTAACTGCTGCGCAGGCATTAGAGTTTTTAAAACCTAAAAAGCCCGGCATAGGAACTTCCGCTGCTTACACAGAGATAAGAAAAGTTGTAAAACCTTTAAACGGCGACAGGCTGCTCTATAATGACGTCAAGAAAATTGCAAAATTAATTAAGAATGATACTCTCTTAATAGCAGTAGAGAATGTTGTAAAATTAAACTAATTTAACATTAGCTCTTACTTTGTTTATCTAAAAGATCAGGAGATTAACTTTAAAAAAAGTATTTAAAATATGGAAGAAATATATCTTATAATCGGAATTTTAATTGGGGGAGTAATTTCTTGGTTAATATTAAAATCTAAATTACAAAGCCTTAAAGGGACCTCTCCGGAAGAATTGGAGCAGCTTAAAGGTCAAATAAGCAGTCTTTCAATAGAAAAAAGCCGGGTAGATGAAAGAAATAAATTTACCGAAGAAAATCTTAAACAGGTATCCACTGATCTATCTTCTGAGAGGGAAAAGAATACTGTATTAAATTCCGAACTATCTTCTTTGAAGTCAAACTATAGCAATTTGCAAATCAGGTTGGTAGAACAAAAAGATGAAGTAGAAAAGCTTCAGGAAAAATTTACGAAGGAATTTGAAAATCTTGCTAACAAAATATTTGAAGATAAGAGTAGCAAATTTACATCACAAAACAAAGAGAATCTGGACCAAATATTAAAACCGTTAAATGATAAAATTAAAGACTTTGAAAAAAGAGTTGAAGAAACATATGATAAAGAATCCAAACAAAGATTTTCCCTGGAAAATGAAATTAAGAAATTATATGAGACTAATCTCCAGATAACAAAGGATGCAACAAACCTTACAAATGCATTAAAAGGACAGACTAAAACGCAGGGCAACTGGGGAGAGTTTATCCTTGAAAGTATACTTGAAAAATCAGGACTGGAAAAGGGCAGAGAATATCTTGCGCAGGCTAGTGTGATTACAGAAGGTGGTAGGAGGTTTCAGCCGGATGTTCTAGTGAACTTGCCAGAGAATAAAACCATAGTAATCGATTCAAAAGTTTCTCTTGTGGCTTATGAAAAATACTGTTCGGCAGAAGATGAAGCTGAA
Source organism: uncultured Ignavibacteriaceae bacterium (assembly GCA_964618785.1). GTDB lineage: Bacteria > Bacteroidota > Ignavibacteria > Ignavibacteriales > Ignavibacteriaceae > FEN-1297. Next base: position 1,162 of record CAZUCY010000145.1, read on the forward strand.
AAAACATCTGCATTAAGGGAACATATTTTATCCATTAGAAATCATATAAAAGAATTGAGTTCAAAAAATTATCAGAATCTTTATCAAATACAGAGCCTTGATTTTGTTTTAATGTTCCTTCCTGTTGAGCCCGCATTCAGCCTTGCAGTTCAGTATGATCAAGGGATTTTTAATGAAGCCTTTGAAAAAAATATTGTTATTGTAAGCCCTTCCACTTTGTTGGCGACATTAAGGACAATATCAAGTATATGGCGGCAGGAGAAACAAACTAAATATGCGATTGAGATTGCAAGGCAAAGCGGCGCATTATATGATAAATTTGTCAGCTTTATTGATGATTTAGTAAATATCGGAAACAAGATTGATATTGCAAAGGTAAGCTATACGGATGCTATGAAAAAACTGTTTGAAGGCAGCGGTAACTTAGTTTCAAGAACTGAAAAAATAAAAAAACTTGGCGCTAAAACATCAAGATCATTACCTAAATCATTACTTGACAAAACTGATGAAGAAGATGAGCCTGAGGAGTTATTAAGCTAAGTATTTGGTGGCGCTCAGATTCGGAAGTTATACAAATTATCATCGGCATATCCTGAATAAATATCTTAGTCTCTTCCTTTTTTTATATAATTTCTTCTTAGTAACTACTTGTTGGATGATAAGTTAATAAATTGATATTTTATTCAAGCATAGATATATTAAAATTTATAATTTTATGAGTTATGAAAAGATTATTTTTAATTGTATACATAATAACAACGCAGTGTTTATTTCCGCAGAATGAAGGTGCATTCCAGATTGCACGCCTGAAATATGACGGTGGCGGCGATTGGTATAACGGCCAAACTGAAGAGCCAAACGTTCTAAATTTTGTTAAGCAAAATACTAATATTAAAGTTAAAGCTGAATATACGTGGGTTGATATTTCTTCCGACGCAATCTTTTCTTACCCGTTTTTGTTTATGACAGGTCATGGGAATATTATATTTACTAAAGATGAAGGAGACAGGCTGAGGAAATACTGTGAAGCAGGAGGATTCCTTTATGCCGATGATGACTATGGTATGGACAAAGCTTTTAGAATGGAAATGAAAAAGATTTTTCCCG
>CAZUCY010000145.1:2368-8426 GCA_964618785.1 uncultured Ignavibacteriaceae bacterium
GATGACTATGGTATGGACAAAGCTTTTAGAATGGAAATGAAAAAGATTTTTCCCGATAAGGAACTAGTGGAATTGCCGTTTAATTACGATATATATAGCGATATGTTTAACTTTCCTAACGGTGTTCCCAAAACACATGAACATAACGGAAAACCTCCCCAAGGATTTGGTATTTTTATTAATGGCCGTCTGGCAGTTTATTATACATACGAATCCAATCCTAGTGATGGCTGGGATGATTCGGATGTGCATGGTGATCCACCCGATAAAAGGCTGGAAGCTTTAAAATTTGGAGTTAATTTAATCGTTTGGGCTTTATCTAATTAAAAACTAACCTTTAAAGCAATGTGATAAGAAATAATTATTAAATTTAAGAATATAGATTAATTACTAATGATAATTCAATGGGATCTGAAGTAAGCCTATATAATGAGATAATTGATAAGCTGGAATGGTTTGTTAAGAAAGAATATGCTTTTATTGCTTTTGTGGGAATAGAAACATCAATTTTAATGGGGGTCCTGATCTTTACTCTTTTTGTATTCCTGGAAATGGTTGCCCATTTTTCCTCCGCGGTAAGGATGATATTGTTTCTACTTTTTATCCTGGTATCCTTTGCCTTATTGATTGCCCGGTTTATAATTCCCTATTCAAAATATCTTAAAATCTTTAGAAAGACTGATTATTTTAAAACAGCAACTAAGGTTGGCAGACAGTTCCCCGCCGTTAATGATGATTTACTTAATGCAATGCAGCTTGTTTCTAATGCAAAAACACGAACGGAGTATTCCGTTACTTTAATTGATGCAGCTTTTTATGACATATATAATAGAATAAAAAACATTGATTTTTCTTCCGTCATTAGCTTTAAAAAGGCAAAAGAGATTTTTTTATATTTGGCGGGAATAAGCGTCTTTTGCTTTATTCTTCTTGCTTTTGTACCGGGACTTAGTGCGGCATCTTATCGGCTGGTAAATTTTAAAAAGGAGTTTATTCCTCCTCCAAATTTTTATTTTGAAATTCAGCCGGGTAATTCTAAAGTGACCAAAGGCGATAATCTTTCCATAACTGTCAATGTAATCGGTAAAATTCCTCAGGAAGTCTTTATTGCAGTTAAAAGCAGCGACCAGACTAATTATGAAATGCAGCAGCTTTATTCCGATACACTTAGCAGTAAGAACGGCGCTGCGGTCGGTTATCATTATGAAATGTCTGCTGTAAGAAATTCATTCAGGTATTATGCCTCGACGGAAAATATTAAAAGCGAAGTTTATGAAATTGAAGTTATTGACAGACCGGTAATAAAAACATTCAATGTGTTGATAAATTCTCCTTCATATTCTAAAATTCCTTCCATTCTGCAGAAGGATAATGGAAACGTGACAGCATTGTTAGGCAGTATAATTGAATTGAAAATATTTTCTACTAAAAGTTTAAAAAATGCTCATTTAGAATTTAGCGATACAACAAAAAGAGAATTGGCTGTTGATGGTCCCCAGGCAGTTGGTAAATTTGAAATCAGGAAGGATAATAATTATAAAATTATTTTGACGGATGAGAATAATAACCAAAACATTTCTCCAATCAATTATTCCATAAAAGCGCTGTTTGATGCTTACCCGTCTATTGATGTAATTGCGCCTGATAAGGATATTTCACTTGCAAACGATAACCGCGTTCCGCTGAATTTAAAAATATCGGATGATTTCGGTTTTACAAAATTGCTTCTGCATTACAAGCTTTCATCGTCAAAATATGAGCAGGAGCAGAATAATTTTAAATCGGTAGAAATCCCTGTCGGTAAAAATATCACGGAAGAAGAAATAAATTATATATGGAATCTTTCTGATCTGAACCTTACTGCCGGTGATGTTGTTAATTACTTCCTCGAAATATTTGATAATGATTTTGTAAGCGGGCCTAAATCTGCAAAATCTTCAGCATATAGTATACGTGTCCCTGCATTGTCGGAAATTCTTAATAGCGCCGATGATGTCCAAAATCAATCGGAGAAGGAATTACAGGATACTTTTAAAGAAGCGCAGGAGTTGAAACAAAAGCTTAATGATATTAGTCAGGAATTAAAGCAGGATAAAAAAAATATTAGCTGGCAGGAAAAACAGAAGATAGAGCAGTCTCTTGATGAGTTCAAAAAACTGCAGGAAAAAATTGATAATGCCGGGAAGAAACTTGAAAAGATGCAGAAAGATTTGCAGCAAAACAATCTTCTCTCAAGAGAAACTATGCAAAAGTATATGGACCTTCAAAAGCTGTTTGGCGATATGAATAATGATGAAATGAAGAAAGCTATGGAACAGCTTGAAAATGTTTTGCAGAATATGGATAGGAAAATGACACAGCAATCAATGGAAAATGTGCAGGTTAATGAAGAACAGATAAAGCAGATTATTGAACGGACAATGAATTTGTTAAAAAGAATTCAGATTGAGCAGAAAGTCGATGAATTATTAAAGCGCACAGATCAAATAACCAAACAGCAAAATGATATTCAGGATAAAACAAAGAATGCAAACCCTGATGATAAAGCCGGTAAAGATCAGCTAAGTGAAAAACAGGGCGATATAACTAAAGATCTGAAAGACTACTCTCAACAGCTTAGTGAACTTTCTAAAAAACTTAATGAATTGAAAGATCTTCCCAAAGATCAGCTCGAAAAAATGAAGCGGCAATTTCAAGATCAAAAAAATGAAGAATTGTCCGGGCAGGCTTCAAATAATATAAAGCAAAATCAGGCGCAGATGGCTCAGCAGGCGCAATCTCAAATTATACAGAATATGGGAAAGATGAAACAGCAAATGCAGCAGTTTCAGCAGTCTATATCGCAGCAAAGCCGGATGCAGGCATTTAAAGATATGATGAAAATAACCGATGACCTTATAACATTATCCAAACAGCAGGAAGCGCTGCAAGATCAATCGCAAAATTTGAGCCCTAATTCAATGGAATATGATGAAAACGCCCGGCAGCAGGAAAATATTAAGATAAATCTTGATAAAATCATGCAGCAAATGTCTTCGCTCTCTCAAAAAACTTTTGAAGTAACACCCGAAATGGGAAAAGCTCTCGGCGATGCAAAAAATCAGATGAATATATCTATGGAAAGTTTGCTTAACCGGAATGGTAGACTTGCTGCTAACAACCAAGGAAAAGCAATGGAGTCGCTGAATGAATCTGCCGATATGATGAAAAGCTCCTTGGAACAGATGATGAAAAATGGGGGGCAGGGTGGCGGTACAATGTCTTTGATGCAGCAGCTTCAGCAAATGGCGGGACAACAGATGTCCCTGAATAATCTGACACAAATGCTTCAGCAGGCTATGAAGGGACAGTTAAGTATGCAGCAGCAGGGGGAATTACAACGCCTTGCTCAGCAGCAGAACTTGATAAGAAAATCCCTTGAACAATTAAATAAAGAAGCTGTAAGATCAGGCGAGTCAAAAAAAATCCCTGCCGATCTAAATGATATTGCTAATAAGATGGAGGAAGTCGTCAAAAGTATGAATTCTGATCAAGTAGATGAAAAAACTATTCAACAACAGGATCATATTCTTACGCGTCTCCTTGATGCACAGCATTCGCTTAATCAACGGGATTACAATAATGAAAGAGAGGCGCAAAGCGGAAAAAATGTTGCTGCTCAATTTCCCTCAAACATGAATTTTTCATCTCAGAAAGGAAAGAATAAGGTTAAGGATGAGCTAAATAAAGCCGTGCAGGAGGGTTATACCAAAGATTATGAAGAGTTAATCAGAAAATATTATGAAGCTCTTCAAAAAGAAAATATTAAAAATTAAACCGGATCAATATGTACAAATACCTGATTTATTTCAGAAAGGTTGGAAATTGCACTCTGTACTTTTTTACCTATATCGTGCGATACTTTCGTTGATGAATTCTTATCAACATCAATATGAATTTCTATATGAAACTTATTCCCTACACAATGCGACTTTAATTCATTAAGGCCGAGGACTCCTTCTACTTTTAAAGCAACATTAGCTATTTCAAGGATCAAACTCTCATTGGCAGATTTTCCCATAAGATAGTCTATGTTTTCTTTTGCCATGAGATAAGCCGAGTGGAAAATAAACAGGGCAATTAAAATTCCTGCTATTCCATCAAGATAACGGAATCCGAAATGCACTCCTAATATACCTATCAAAGATAAAGAAGAAGTTAACACATCATTCCTGCTGTCAATTGCTGTGGCTTTAATTGCAGGGCTTTTATAAGCTTTGCCTACTTCAGTTTGGTAACGATTTAATATTAATTTCGTTATTATTGTTATTATTAGAATTATGTAAACAGGGAGTGTAATATTTATGCTATGCGGCGTTATAATTCTCTTTATCGATTCTTCAATCAAATTTATACTTAGCATAGCCGTGAATAAAGCAATTAAAAAGACAGATAGCGGCTGGGCAGCATTATGCCCAAATTGATGATCATCATCCGGTCTCATTAGTGAAACTCTTACGCTAAACATAATTGCCACAGATGATATTATATCTGCAAGAGAATTTAGTGCATCCGAAATAACCGCAATTGAATTGGAAATAATTCCTGCGGTCGCCTTAATGAAAAATAGGCATATATTTACAACGAGTGTCAGGTAAGTAGCTTTTTTTAAATTTTTTGTCATTACTAAATAATTGTGATGTCTATATAAAAGATAATAATAATTATTAAATCCTATGGTTAATAATTATTTTTTCAAAATTGCACGATTATATCGCTTTGGGTGATTTTTATAAATCATATTCTTATTATATTTATAAGGCGTTTTTGAGTAAAATCTTAAAATGGGAAAGATTTCCCGGTAAATGATGGATAATCGAATACGAGTGATATAGGTTTGTCAAATGCTGATAAGTATAAATAAATAATAAAGATGTGATACTATCATATTGTGGCTAATATTTAATGTTGAAAATATTTCGGAATATATTGGAAATTATAGGGGAAATGAGCAATTGTGACGCTGGGTATCTTGTAAAAATTGATTCTGGGAAAAGTGAAATTTTAGCCTCATTCATTGAGTCCGGAAATTTATTTGTTGATATTAAAGAATATATTAATAAACTTCAAAAATCAGGAAGCTTTTCTAAGGAAGAATTTTATAAGCTGACTTCATTTAATAATTCGGCTAATACAGTTTCGCCTAATTCATCATTTATTAAAGAATTACAATCAGAAAAGCAAGGAATCTGCTATTATTTAGTTTTCCTTTCGCAGGAAAAAGAAAATTTTAATGAAGCGAATTTTGCCCGATTTAGTCCTTTAATTAATAACTTTTATAATATTATAAAAGAATATGATAGCAGTACGCTAAAATACGGTCAAGATAACAAACATGGCAATTCTATAGATTTAAACGGCAACCGGATTTTGAAGTTTTTTTTTGAAGCTTCCGATGATTTTGTATTTATTCTTGATAAAGACGGTTATATTATTAGTGTGAATGAATGCGGCGCTGCTAGCCTTTATTATGAAACTGCTGAAATAGAAGGAAAGCATTTCATTGAACTGGTTGCTCAAAAGAACAAAAAGGTACTTGCAGAATCATTTCAAAAAATTATTAACGATGATAAACTTATAACTTTTGAAGCAATTTTATTAAGTAAATTCGGCAATGAAATTATATTCCAAATAAATTGTAAACGTTTAAAAAATGAAGGTGATGAATTTAAAGTGATAGGTGTTGGTAAAAATATTACTGTACTCCGCAATTATAAAGAAAAAATTAATGAATTAAATGTAAGACTTATTGAAGCAAATAGACTTGTATCTATTGAAAAGCAAAGATCTAAGCGGCAGAAAACTATTTTACTAGAGCTAAACAGATTGAAAAGCGAATTTGTATCAAATATTTCGCATGAACTAAGAACACCACTTGCATCTATAATAGGTTTCTCGGAGACAATTTCTTCGGAACAGAATATGCCGGATGATATGAGAAATGAATTTAATGAAATTATCCTAAATGAAGGTAAACGTTTAGCAAAATTAATTAACGAGATGCTTGACATCTCCCGGC
>CAZUCY010000146.1:0-8390 GCA_964618785.1 uncultured Ignavibacteriaceae bacterium
CCATGCCAGCCATCATCTGCAACAAGTGAAATTAAATTCTGCCATGGTCCTTTATAACTCTGTGTTTCATATTGAATAATCTTATTTACTATCGTGACAGCATCGCCAGTTGTTTCAACAGTTATGCGACCATAAGGAATATCAATAAAATCATCACTACCGCTGACTTCAACATAAAAGTCATCGGATGCATACGAATTTATCTGGTCAAGAGACTCCTGCGTTTCCCAAGCAGGAACATAATCATTGTGAGCCGCTTCCACATCCTTCGGATCAAATGTGCCTTTACCGAAAAACAGCACATAATCAGGCGGTGTTTCCCAATTATTATATGCATACGCTATAAAATCCCTTATTGCACTTGGATCTATCATTCCGCAGGAAAATTCATTGAATATTTGATCCACATCTACAACGGTAGTAGAAATCGGCTCCGGGGCTGAAGTTTCTTTATATGAAGCAAGACTTTGAGCGGCCGATTGAAAAATATTATTTGTTATTATAAGGAATTTTGCCCCGCTCACCGTTCCATGAAGATTAGAATTTCCTATCTGTGTGGGGTTGGAAGGAGTTAAATATGCAGCATTCCCAACTCCAAAATACCTTGAAACTTTACCTGCTGTTTCTCTTGCCTGAAAATCACATTCAGTGCCATTAATAACAGTACCGGTAAGAAGGCTGACATTGGAATAATCGGATATATTATAAATACTAATGTTGCTTGAAGAAAAGCCGGTTACATTATATTGAATAACAGAAGTCGTGTCTTTAGAAAAAAATAATAAATTATTATTTACTGCCGCAAGCTGCTGTTGAAATAAAATTTCAAAATAATCCAGGTAACCCTCATCAGCAGACGATGCGGGTGTAAAAATAAAATTTAAGACGCTTCTATTAGATGTTAAAGTTCCGGAATAACTTGTGCTGGCAGTCCAACTTATGCCGTTTAAATAGTTATCTGAGCTTACAAAACCTAGCATAGTTTGAGATATTAAAGGAGTGGAACTTTCATCAATCTCTATTCCGCAATTATCAGCAGATGCATTAATAAATCTGAAATTATAAAATATAGGGTAAGCATTAAGCCTGCCGTTTAATTCAGTTAAGTAAGACCGGGAAGTTGTAGTCTGTGAAAAATTATCCCCGTAATATTCCCTGCCGGTTTCGCCAATATTTATCTTATCCTGATCCAATTGAGCAAATGCCTGAGTATAGGTCTGAACAAACGGGGACTGAGCACTCAAACTTGCCTGATTCACCATTCTCTTTCCGTTGCTTCCGCCTGATGTTATCCAATAATAATTCTGGTTTGAATACGGATGATAATATCTCTTAAATGCGCTGGCGGTTGTATCATAATCCCAAAAGTCATTTCCTCTTCCATAAAATAATATATAACCACCGTCATCTAACGTACTTCCATTTCCACCTACTACAAGGATAGCATTTTCTACCAAATCCGATGGACGTGGAAAAGTAATATTTTCCGATAAGACTTTACCGCCGTTATTATATATCTTTATTGTCCTAGGGTCAACGGTATTTGGATCAATACCGTAAGATGTAAGCATAGATTTGGTTATAATATAAATGCCTTCGGCAGGCGCTTCAAATCTTACCCATGTGCCGCTGGCAAGCACACTATTGGTTACACTGCTTATCTTTTTAAATCCTGTGCCGTTTATTTTTTGCTTCATCCAATACTTTGCCACATTAAAATTAACTATAGCGCCTTTAATCAAATCTTCGGCAGGTTTTGCTGCTATTGTCTGGCTGCCCGAAAAATTTATTCGGAATCTTATTTTTGTGTATAATTTAATATTTTTTTTGGCGGCATTGAATTCCATTGGCGAAACAATTATTGATTGAATCGGAACGCTTCTCATTAATCCGTATTTGCCGAACCGGACAATATCGGATTCAGGGTTAGAAGTTGAGTAATTCTTCCCTATTTCATATACTATATCTATCTTTTTTCCATTCTTTACTAATTTTGGCTTTGGAGAAAGGCTGCCCTGAACAGTTTTGTAAGAAGAACTTATTACCTGAATTGTATTACCTGTTTCCGATGGGACACCAATATTGAGTGAACGAACAAGCATTAATGGTTCGCCACATTTTACCTGATTGGGAATTAAGCCGAATTTCAGTTCAAACTTTAGATAATCCTGATTATCAATTTTTATAGTTGTTGAATCTAAATAAACCGGCGAATAGTCTATTACTATTGAATTTCTATCGGAAGAAATTACTTTAATATCATCCTGGGCTAGTAACGAAATGGAAATAATTAAAAAAAATAATAAAGAGAATTTGCTTTTCATCTTATTTTTCAATTAAATAAAATTTTTATATACTCTTACAAAACCTGCGGCTTTGTAATTTTTCATACCTGTAGCAAATACTCTAATTATTTCTCCTAATACTTAAGGTAAATTTAATTAAGTAAACGATACATTGTCAAGTCATTCAAAGAAGTATAGTAATAAAATGTGTTATATCCACTACTATCTAAAATAGCTCTAAAATGATAAAATTGTTTCAGGAAATTGAAATATTCAAAACAATTTATTTTTAATTTGGGCTGATATTGTTATATCAATTTTTCTTCTTTAAGCATAGCAAAAATCCCATAGGTATTAAAGTAAAGCACCAGCAGGGCGATTTTCTCAAAAAGTATGTTTTTATATCTACCGATTAAAATTAGTCTACGTTTGTTAACCCCGAAAAGGTGTAATGCGTTAAATCTTTTACTGATTTCTTTTGTTTCATCACAGAGCACCGGCATATTAATTCCTAAGGAATTGCAAAAAAAAGAATGTGATTCTCCGGATTCCGTATTTATTCCTATGACTTTGATATCAAAATCTTTAAACATCTTTTTATTTTCATAATAATTAGAAAGCTGTCTTGAACAGATCGTAGAATTGTCTCTTGGATAAAATACAAGAAGCACCTTTTTATCTAAGTTCTCGAAAAGATTAAAATCATTTCTGTTCTCATCTTTCAAAACAAAGTTTTCTACAACATCACCTTTCATTACAAACCAAGCTCAATTTTATTGGCTTTCATTGCATTAATGCAAAATTCTATATGTTCATCTAAAGGAATATTTAGCTTCTCTGCTCCGCTTATAATATCTTCCCTGCTGACGCTTTTGGCAAATGCTTTATCCTTCATTTTCTTCCGCACGGATTTTACCTCAACTTCATCCACGGTCTTGTTTGGTCTGACATAAGTAACAGCAGTTATAAAGCCTGCAATTTCATCGCATGCAAAAAGTACTTTCATCAAGGTAGAATTTCGCGGAATCCCGGAATAATTTGCGTGAGATAATATTGTATTTCTAAAGGTATCATCAAAGCCTTTCTTTTTTAATATTTCAGAACCTTTAGATGGATGATCTGCAGCAGTTGGATACATTTCATAATCAAAATCATGAAGCAAAGCTATGTTACCCCAATACTCCTCGTCTTCACTATATTTTTTTGCATAAGCTCGCATACAACTTTCCACGGCATACGCATGTTTAAGTAAACTATCTGATTTTGTAAATTCTTTTAAAATCGATAGGCAATAGCTGCGGTCTCTGGTTATAACTTCCATTATTCTTCCTTAGGATTAAAACTTAGACAAATATTGCCGAGAACACAACTAAGACAATGCGGCTTTCTTGCAATACAAATCTTTCTTCCGTGCGCTGCTAGGTAGTGGGATGAATTGATCCAATCCTTTTCCGCCAGCAATTCTTTAAGCTTCATTTCAATTTTTTCCGGATCATCCGATTTAATAAAGCCCAATAAATTAGACAATCTCTTAACATGAGTATCAACAGCAATAGCCGGAATTCCGAAAGCATTTCCAGCAACAACCGAGGCTGTCTTTCTTCCAACACCCGGCAAGTTTGTTAAAGCATCTAAATCAGCGGGGACTTCTCCGCCGAAATTATCCACGAGCGTCCGACAGCAGTTTTTTATACTTTTTGCTTTTTGCCTATAAAAACCGGTAGAGAATATCTCCTTTTCTAAATCTTCATTAGAAACTTCAAGGAAATCTTTAGCTGATTTATACTTTTTAAAAAGTGCTTTTGTTACAATGTTTACCCTTTCATCGGTACACTGAGCAGAAAGAATTGTGGCAATAAGAAGCTGAAAAGGCGATGAGAAATCAAGCGCCGGTTTTACATACGGATATTCTTGTCTTAACTTGGCAAATATTTCCTTTGCATGAGCCGACTCAGACTTTTGTAAATCCTTAATTTTTTGTGTCTGCATCTTTATGAAACCTTTTGTCTTTTATAAAAAATTTTTCTACGGGTTTATTATTAATTATGTGGCTTTGAATAATTTCTTCAACATTATCAATAGTAATGCCGCCGTACCAAACCTGCTCCGGATAGACAAGGACAGTAATGCCGTATTCGCAAGCATCCATACAGCCGGCGGCATTTGCACGGACTTCATGATTCAATCCAAGTTCTTTAATTCTTTTCTTAAATTTTTCTCTAACCAATGCCCCACCTTTATCAAGACAGCAACCTCTGGGATCGCCTTCAGACCTTTTATTTTCACAAACAAATATATGCTTCTCAAAACGTTTCATACAGTGTGTCTTAATTTTGTACTTACTCCTGTTTTTATTCTTAATCCATTTAATAAATAAGTGAGAAAGCAAGAACGAGAATCAATAATAATTAATTATAATACAAAGTAAAATTTGTTTAATAAAATATCAACCAATGTGATGGGAATTATATACTTTAATTTTTAATTTCCGAAATAATTTTAGTACGAATGAAATGATTGTTTAAAAAAAGTACCTAGGCAGCACTAATCAGTATGATACCTATATTGAAGAAAGGAAAAAGATTAAAACATAATTGCTTATAATATACTTTCGTAATGAACTTACAGAATTACTAGTACCCAAAAAAGATTTGGCAAATACGGCTTTGTTTTACTATCTTGAGGCAAATGATTATTTAATCATAACTTTGTATAATAACGTCAAAAATAAAAAACAGTATTTCGGATCACAAAAATGTGCATAAATGATATTCAAAAAATAAGAGTAATCATAACCGGCGCTACCGGTATGATTGGTGAAGGTGTACTGTACGAATGTTTACAGCACCCTATAGTGGAAGCTGTTCTAATCATCAATAGAAAGCCTTGCGGTGTTAAACACTCAAAGCTGAAAGAAATAATTATTAGTGATTTTTTTAATTTTTCGAATATTGAGAATCAGTTAAGCGGCTACAATGCCTGTTTTTTTTGTATGGGAGTTTCTTCGATTAGGATGGAGCAAGCTGAATATTATAAAACGACCTATTCGCTTACCCTACATGTAGCAGAAACATTAAACAAATTAAATAAGGGTATGACATTTTGCTATGTTTCAGGCGCCGGGACGGATAGCAGCGAAAAAGGGCGTTCAATGTGGGCAAAGATAAAAGGAAAAACCGAAAACGATTTGATGAAATTACCTTTTAGGCAGGTATTTGCTTTTCGTCCCGGATTTATAAAGCCAACAAAGGGATTAAGAAATGCACTTCCCTTTTACAGATACATTGGCTGGTTATTTCCAATTGGACGTGTTTTATATCCCAATGGTTTTTGTACGTTGAAAGAAATTGGTTTAGCCATGATCAATACTGTTAATGTTGGATATGGAAGAAATATTTTAGAAGGGAAGGATATTATCATATTAGCAAAAAAGAGTTGACTTTTCTGCTAAAATATTTAGCGGGAAATAATTCAATTTGCCTGCAATAAGTTTAGAATAATAAAATCAGAGGATTCGTGATTCCTTCCATATGGTTTCTTTTGCTTTGCAACTTTGTGGGAGAACCAGCGATTTCTGCCTCACAAAAAATTCTTGGGAAGTAGCGCGTACGGGATTCGAACCCGTGGTCTCTGCCTTGAGAGGGCAGCGTCCTAAGCCACTAGACGAACGCGCCTGTTTTAGAATTAATGCTATTCCGCAGTAATAATAAAAGCACAATATAATATACTAAAATATTTCCGATTTTTTAATGGACTTAGACAATTGAGCTGCTGCCCCGCTAGGGCTCGAACCTAGACTTTCCTGATCCAGAGTCATATAAAATTTCTCAAACGCAACTTAAATTCTGACCTTATTAAACCATCGTTCAGAAAAACGTTAATTATAATTCAAACTAAATAGAATTCATCACAAATATCAATATGTCATCCGGTAATTCTTTCAAATAAATATGTAGTACAGCAATTAAATTACAAAATGATAAAGCTTCAAAATGAAACCGATGATTTATGAATGGAAAAACAAAGAATGTCCTGTTTGCAGCATATTATTATATATATTTAAAAAAGTTGATCGACTTAAACAAACTAAAAACTTGTGAATTATTAATGTAAAGGAGAGTTGAAGGGTTAAGATTTTATTTATATTTTTGTAATAAGAACCGATTTTAAAGTTCTAAGCTATAAAAACGTTTTTAAAGAGGATTAAAATCCGCAGCAAACAAAACCTGAATCATTACCATAAATTTAGTTTAATAACCGTCTGGTAAAGTAGGTTTGATTACAACATAAGATAATATAATTAACCTCAATCGCTTAAAAGTTATTAAATATTGCGCCTTTATTTTTTAATAATCCAGGTAGAAAATGGAGATAAATAGTTTCGCGCAGATTAAGGCTATAGCATTTTAAACGGCCGCAAAAATTACTCGTTTATCATTAGTATTCTTAATAATTAGATAGGAGACATGAGGTTTGAAAACACCTATAGTATACCACACAGAATATAATTTCCGTGAATCGGTTCTTATTATCATCATGTGTTCAGCTATATTTCTAACCCGCCTTCCTTGGCTTTCTATGGGATACGGGATGAGGCCTGATAGTTACAGGATTGTTATCTCAGCAAGGAATATATCACAAACAGGCGAATATATAGCTTCAAGGTTACCAGGATACCCGGTTCATGAATACCTAACGGCCTTCACACCGGCAAAGTCAAGCCCATTTTTCTCAAACTGTCTTACATCCATCTTCAGTTGTATTGCTTTTTTGTTTTTTGCACTCATTCTTCGATATTTCCATACCAGTCAATATCTTCTTCTAACTTGTGCCTTTGCATTTACTCCAATTATATATGTGAACAGTGTTAGTACAATTGATCCTATGTTTGCAATAGCCTTTGCACTTGGCAGTACTTATTTTGTGTTAGTCCAACGCCCTTTTATTGCAGGCATCTGTCTTGGATTAGCAATAGGTTGTCGAATAACTTCCGGAGCAATGATATTGCCTCTCACAATCCAGTTTTGTATGAATGAAAGAATTTCAATTTTTAATAAACGTATTCTTATCTTTGGCCTTTCTGCATTGGCGGCAGGCTGTATTTGTTTTCTGCCGGTTATCCATCGTTATGGTATAAATTTTTTTACATTTTCAGAAAATAACGGTTACCCCTCAATGGTAAAACTTCTCTATTATGGAATTTTGAAGGTATGGGGCACCCCTGCTACAATGGGACTCCTCGGTCTTTGTTGTTTACTTCCGTTTTTCTTTCAAAATATCAAAGTATTAATACTGCAACAAAATGTCAGACAGGGTATCATATTATCTTCTCTTGTAATAATAATTTACATTATTGCATTTCTTCGTTTGCCTCAGCAGTCCGCATATTTGATTCCTGTAGTTCCCTTTACACTAATGTTAGTCGGGCTTCTTTTACCTACAAACTTTGTCAGGTGGTTTTCCATAATCCTCATACTTTCGTCTTTCATAATCACTATTAACAGAGACAGCATCCAACCCTTAGGACCTATCATATCAGATCACGTGTCACGCGAATTGCAGATTAAAGAAACAAGAAAAATAATTGATGTTGTAGATCACCTTCAAGAAAATGCTGTCATAGTTGCAGGACCGAAACTGCCGCAGATTTTAGTAGCACTTGGTAATAATTTTCATTATGAACAAGACAAAGAATCTTTTTTCGCAAATTCCAACAATAAGTTTAATCATGAATATGTTTACCTGATTCCAACTGCTGATACTTATAAACGTTTTGTTGAGCAGGCTCGATCCGTCTATTTCCTTGATAATGCAGATAGTTTTAATATGGAGGTTTATAAAGTCAATCTTCAGCAATTAGGAGCTCAACAGTTGTATACTGGATTTGAAAAGAGCAAGGCAAGTCTTTTTGATTATATTAAATAATTTGTTATTTACCAAAAAAAATTTGGTATATCTTGTTGTTGCGATCAATTCAGAGTGAAGTCATTTTCCAGAATTTTATTAAATTTTTTAAAGTTTTAGAAAATAATCGTTTTAAAGCCGGATTTTTAAGCTGCCCCGCTAGGGCTCGAACCTAGACTTTCCTGATCCAGAGTCAGGCGT
>CAZUCY010000147.1:0-8321 GCA_964618785.1 uncultured Ignavibacteriaceae bacterium
ATCTCCGAATTGTCTGATTTTTTTTCCTAACTTCATTTTTTATCCTTTATGATATAATTTTAATCTTAATAGTATCCTGACAATAAGCAATCCTTGACAAAATTATCAGACATGAGCCAGTTAGTAACTCATGCTACACAGAATAAATGGATTTATAATCCAGGCACCTGCAAGCCTGCCGACAGATTAATGCCGGGGACAAATAATTACAAATATATCCGGCTTCCAGCTAAAAAAATGAGACTCATAATGGACTAAAGTCCAAAATTTGTTGATGTTTTACTATACCCCGAGTTATTCCATAGGAATGGCTATGTCAAAACCCGGGGCTACTTAATAAAATTGAATAAGTGCGTAACATGAGTTAGTAATTTTAATAATACAGTAAAAGATTTTGCAAATATAGATTAATTTAATAAAAGCTATCATAAAGTTCCAAATTAATTATTAAATTAATATTTTTTTCATTCTGCAACTTGTTTTGTACCGTACTACTTAGTTTTTTTATATAATATAGCTCTAAATACTATTATTATTGTATATTTTGCATATTTGAATTAACAGCTCATTTCATTATTTTTTTATGAATGATAATTTGTATTTACGCGCAAAAGCCTAATTATCAGACTAAATAATTATAATACAAATAAAATGCGATATTTATTAGTTATTCCATCAATCGACATAAAGGATGGAAAAACTGTAAGAGTAGTTCAGGGTATACCGGAATTAAATTTTCAAGAATACGGCAGCGATCCTGTTGAGATGGCAAAAATATGGCGTACTGAAAATGCAAAACTTATTCATGTGGTTGATTTTGACGGCGCCGCCGACCATAGTAAAAATAATTTGCATATCATAAGGGAGATTTGCGAATCGGTAATTATTCCCGTACAATTTGCCGGAGGAATAAGGGAACTTGATGATGTTGAAGCAATAATGGATACGGGTATAAGCAGGCTTGTAATAGGTACAATGGCAATTGAGCACCCGGACTTCTTTATAAAGGTTTTTGAAAAATACGGTCCGTTAAAAATTGCTATCGCCTTGGATATAATTGATGAGGAGTTAGTTACAAAAGGCAGAAAATTGATGACCGGCATAAACTATTTAGATTTTGCAAAAAAGATGGCAAATCTTGGCGTTGAAAGGTTTATTGTAACAGACGTTCTTCGCAATGGAATTCTCGGTGGACCTAACTTAGTTTATTCGGCTAACGTTGCTGAAATTACTAAAGGCAAGTTAACACTTTCGGGAGGCATTCGTAATAAGGATGAATTAATGGATGTCCAAAAACTAATGCCAGCGGGAATTGATTCAGTTATAGTTGGCAGAGCTTTATATGAAAATAGATTCCCCTGCCAAAAACTGTGGCGCATTGCAGAATCCGGAATTTTTTAATACATTTATTCTGTGAATGGAGAGCTAATAATAAGAGGGAAAAATGGACAAAGATGAGAATGAAATAATTCGCAGTAGTTTTTGGTCTAATTTTTTTAGCTCATCCGCTAAAAAGGTTGATCTTAAAGATCATATTTTCACAGTTCCAATTTTTAAAGATTTGAGGTCTAACGAGATATCCCAGCTAATAAAAATTATTCATAACAGAAATTATCTTGCGGGAGAATGTATATTTTATGAAGGCGATCCGGGAATCGGCATTTATATTATACGAAGCGGTGAAGTTGAAATAAAAAGAGCGGTTGAATCCGGCGGGAATCATTTGCTTGCATATTTCAGGAAAGGAGATATTTTTGGAGAATCAGCGCTTGTAGACGGCGAGAAAAGAACTGCTTCAGCTACAGCTAAAACCGACGTAAGCCTCTCCGTAATATTCAAACCTGAACTTGATGAGTTTACTGAAAGATACCCTAAGAAAGGGATTAAAATATTACAGGGTATTACAGCGATTTTAGTTACAAGATTAAGAAAATTAAACGAAGAAAATATTCTTCTTCAAGTTAAGTTAAAAAATAAAACCGGAGAAAGCATATGAAACCTGAAATAAAAAAAATATTAGTTCCAATCGATTTTTCCGATTATTCCAAAAGCGCACTTAAATATGCTGTAAATTTTGCTATAAAATTTAACGCAGAATTATACCTGATATATGTAGTAGAACCGATAATATATCCACCTGATTTCAGTATGGGACAAATTGCAATTCCCACTCTGGAGCTTGGCGTGGATAAAAGAGCCTTTGAAGAGCTCAATAAACTTGCAAAAAAAGAGATTCCGAAAGAGTTAATTGCCAATACAATTGTAAAGACAGGAAAGCCGTTTATTGAAATTATAGAATCAGCGATTGAAGAAAATATTGATCTAATAATAATAGCGACACATGGTCACACCGGTATGGAACATATTTTATTCGGAAGCACTGCAGAAAAAGTAGTAAGAAAAGCAAAATGTCCTGTCCTGACTTTACGGGAACCAATTAAAGGTTCCAATTTTACAAATGAAATTGGAAATGAGAAGGTACAGCAGAGTTAATACTTAAGAAAACAAACAGTTCAATTTTTCCGGTCAATAACAAAATCTACCAACTCTTTAAGAGCGGTTTTGGCGGGAGAATCAGGAAATATGGACAGCACAGATATAGCTTTTTTTGAATAGGCGGCGGCTGTTTCGGAAGCATAATTTAGACCGTTGTTTCTTTTAACAAAATCTATTATTGCTTCAACAGATCCATTTTTATCAACGTTTTTAATAATTCTTTTTATTTTAGAAGCTTCATTTCCCGGCACTTGCAGAAGCGAGTAAATTAATGGGAGCGTTATTTTTTTTTCTTTAATATCCCCGCCCACAGGCTTACCTATTAAAGAAGAATTCCCCTCATAATCAAGCATATCATCTCTTATTTGAAAGGCTATGCCAAGATATTCCCCAAACTTTCTCAATGCCTCGTTATAAATCTCATCAGACGATGCACTAAGAGCGCCTATCCGGCAGCATGTCTCCAGTAAAGACGCTGTTTTATCTGAAATAATTCTGAAATAAGTTTCTTCATCTATATCCAGCTTCCGAGTCTTTCGTATTTGAAGCAGTTCACCTTCTGACATCCTTTTAACGGTAGTAGTAATAATATCGAGGAAATCAAAATCTTTAGCTTGTACAGCAATCAGCAACCCGCGGGATAAAAGATAATCCCCCATTAATACAGCTACCTTATTTTTAAATAATTTATTTATAGACCAAAAGCCTCTCCTTTTATCGGCATTATCAACCACGTCATCATGCACTAGAGTGGCGGTATGAAGCAACTCAACCATGACGGCCCCCCTGTAAGTACGTTCGGTAACACCCCCGGCAACATTTGCTGCAAGCAGAACCAAAAGAGGTCGTATTTTTTTCCCTTTTTGCCGAATAATATACCTTGCAATAAAATCAATCAGCGTAACATTAGACTTCATAGATTGTTTAAAAAGTTCCTCAAATCTTTCCAGTTCAGATTTTATCGGAAGACTGATTTCTGCAAGTTTATTTTTAATCAAGATTTTTTACGGGCTAGTTTAGAAATTATTATACTTATTTCATATAGTAAAATTAAAGGTGCGGCTAAAATCAATTGTGAAACAGGATCAGGACTAGGCGTTAAAAATGCCGCAAGGATAAAAATGAGCACAATGGCATGCCGTCTGTATTTTCTCATGAACGCCGGTGTTAATATACCAATTTTTGTAAGAAAAAAAGATATCATAGGTAACTCGAACACCACGCCTGAGCCGAGCATAATGCTAACAATAATAGACATATATTCGTCAATTGCGAATATATTTTTAATTTCGGCAGAACCAAATTGAGCTGCAAACTTTAGCGACATGGGCAGCATAACAAAATATGCAAATACTATTCCTACGAGGAAGCAAATTGTTGAGAAAGCGACTATAGCCGAAATATATCTGCGTTCAGTTTTTTTTAAAGCAGGCGAAATAAATTTCCATAACTGGTAGAAAATATTAGGAAGGCTGACAATAGCGCCGCCAACCATAGCGACCTCAAAATAGAGCATTAATTGCCCGAACGGTTTTAGATTCTGAAGCGCTACACCAGCATGTCTTGCGGGAGTAAGTAAAATCTTATCAATAAGGATATTAATAAAAATCCAACAAAGAAGAGCGCCGGCACCAACCCCGATAATCGAATAAATTAATCTCCATCTGAGTTCTTCAAGATGTTCAAGAAAAGTCATTTCAGAACCGGAATTTTCTTCATCCTCAGGAGTTATAGGTTCCGGAGAATCACCTTGAATAATTATATCTTCTGGCGTCACTTTTATTTAATGTTATTAATTTAACTGTGAATATAGGGGAAACTTTGAGCATAATATTTTAACCCGGTTATTTATTCCGGTTAAAACTTTTTCATTCTCAAAATTTGAAATTGCTTTATCAATCAATTCAGCGATTTCAGACATTTCATTTTCTTTCATACCTCTTGTTGTCACAGCGGGAGTACCGATTCTTATCCCGCTTGTAACAAACGGGCTGCGCAGGTCAAACGGGATTAAATTTTTATTAACAGTAACTCCTGCAAGTCCAAGAGCCTTTTCAGCTTCTTTACCGGTAATGTTTTTATTTGATAAATCTATCAACATCAAATGATTATCCGTACCGCCGGATATTATTTCAAAACCATATTCACTCAATTTAAAGGATAAGGCTTTTGCATTTTTAATAACTTGTTGAGTATATGCAGTAAATGAATCCTGAAGGGCTTCACCGAAAGCAACGGCTTTAGCCATAATTATATGCATCAAAGGGCCGCCCTGGATACCAGGCATTACCATACTGTCGATAATTTCGGACATCAACTTAAATCTGTCGCCTTTAAGTGTTTTCGTGCCGAAAGGATTTTCTTTATCTTTACCAATCAGGATAATTCCGCCTCTGGGTCCTCTTAATGTTTTATGTGTTGTTGAGGTAACAATATCGCAATATAGAAGGGGGTTATTAAGTAAACCTTTTGCAATCAACCCGGCAGGATGAGCCATATCGCACATCAGGCAGGCTCCCACCGAATCAGCAATTTGCCTGAATTTAGAATAATCCCATTCACGTGAATAAGCGCTTGCGCCTGTAACAATTAATTTAGGCTTTTCTTTTTTTGCAAGATCTTCAATAATATTATAATCTAGTTCTTTAGTATCTTTATTTAAAGGGTAACCAACAGCCTGATACAAAATACCCGAAAAATTGACAGGAGAACCATGAGTTAAGTGTCCGCCGTGTGCCAGACTTAAACCAAGGAATTTATCACCCGGTTTCAAAAAAGTCATAAGGACTGCCATATTCGCTTGCGAACCACTATGCGGCTGAACATTTACGTAACCGGCATTAAACAATTTTTTAAGTCTTTCCTTAGCCAAATTCTCGGCTAAATCTACAAATTCGCAGCCGCCATAATATCTCTTTCCAGGATATCCTTCTGCATATTTGTTTGTAAGAACAGTACCGGCAGCTTCAAGCACAGCAGGGCTGACAAAATTTTCAGATGCAATCAATTCAAGATACTCCTGTTGTCTTTTCGTTTCAAGAGCCAATACTTCATAAATTTCTTTATCTTTTTTTAAATTATTATACATATTATTTTTGCATACAAATGATTATTTTTTTTATTTAGTCTTTTTATATTATAAAATAATAAGACTTTAGTTTTTAGCTCTAACAAACCACAATTCACCCAAACTTATTCCTATGTTCATCTTAATAAAATGTTCCATTACGAGGTCAGATTGGGATGAGCCTCTAGTGCCATATAATAGTGTAAGATCAAATGTACTAGATGGACTAATGGGATATGAAAAGCCTCCGGCAAAGGAATACTGATTTATTCCCGTCCCATCTACTATATATTGAAGCTGCTCATAACTTATACCCACACGCCAAATAGTTTGCTGCCATGGTGTTGAGCCCAATTCCAGCTTAGGTTTAAATTGAAAACCTGCGCTATATTTTGTTGCATTTCTCAGATCACCCGTGTAAATATCATTAAAAGTATAGTTTGACCAGTTTTGGGAAGCTATATCCAGATTGAAACAGTAAACCTTATTAATGTCAAAACTTAAGCCCGCCATAAAACGAACCGGTATTTTCATTTGAACCGTACCCTGTACGATTGTATCTGTTCTGGAGGTTGTAGTAGAAGTAAGAATTGTATCTGTTCTCAGTTGTCCAATAAGCTCAGACGCAAAGCCTATTCTGAAGTTAGAAATCTTTCCTGAATGAAATAGCGGGGAAAGGTCAGGACTAACCAGCCCGAAGTTGGAACCAAGCCCTGTGGGACTATACGTTAAATTATAATTAGAATTAGAGGCGTCTGAATTAATGAATTCTGAAGTGGCAATGTAATTTATATTACCGAAATAATAATTGAATGTCGCTCCCAGACTAAGATCGAATGGAAGTCTATAAGATGTCCCAATAAATATTTTAGATAAACCGCCATTACCCTGATATATTATTTGGTAATTGCCGGTAGCCTGAAGCAAATCTCCGTTTTCTCCTGAAGCATTATATTTCACAGTAGAATAAGGAACAAGTCCCATTACAACAGTTGCCCCATTGGAATCACTAACAGGGAAGGCAAGAGCAAGCCCGTTAAACATAGTTTGACCATTAAAGCCACTTGCAGAATTTTCAGAAAGGAAAGAACCGCTGTATGATAAGCTGACGCTAAAACGTGTTTTATT
Source organism: uncultured Ignavibacteriaceae bacterium (assembly GCA_964618785.1). Lineage (GTDB taxonomy): Bacteria > Bacteroidota > Ignavibacteria > Ignavibacteriales > Ignavibacteriaceae > FEN-1297. The sequence goes on from CAZUCY010000147.1 coordinate 6,692, forward strand.
TATTTGATTCCAGGAGGCGGGGTTAACAACATCAAAGTAATTAGTATTAGCCAATGAGGCACCAAGCCCGCCGATACTGAGCCCATAAGCAGAAAATGAATAGACAGCATCCCCGATTCCCAGCCTGGAATAGCTGGAACCACTTTGAGCGAATAGACATAATTGAAAGGCAAAAAATACGGCAATAAGGATTTTTGTTAATTTCATATTTATTTTTTTCCCGTATAAGTAATTTGTAAGCGGGGTCTTAGCGCCCGGCTTGCCGCATTGCTTCCTTTTATTGCATATAGTTCAAGACCGTCATTCTGGCTTGTAACCTGAATTAACAATCCCTCATTTACTCCTTTATCAATCCAGTTCTGAACATAAGCAGCAATATTTCCCTGGAAAGTATTGCCGTTACGGCTTAAAGTAATGGTTTGTGTGGAGTCATACGCTCTTGCCGAGCTATCTGTTAATATTAGCGCATTAAGGGAATTAAGATAAACTGAACCAACTATTGTAGCTACAGTATCAAGAGTCAGAGTTAGATTAGCATAATTGATTAGAGTATTAGGAGGGATGGCGGAAACATTAAACAATATTCTGGAATTAATAACAAGACCGGCTTGAGCTACAATATCTTCCGAACTAATGACAGGGAGCGTCCCCGAAACTATACTTGATTCCTGTCCCGGGGAAAATGATAAAGTATCGCTGTAATCTCCGGATTTTTGTATAACCACGAGCAAAGTTGTATATGCAGATGAACTAGTCACGGGGTTAAAGCCGACTATTTTTTTTGAATTGCTCGTGGGTTTAAAGTAAATGCCATGATCAATACCAAGCGTGGGATTGGAAGCATATTTAAGAATATCAAGGACGTAAGATTTATCAAGATTAAAGGTAACAAGTGAATCGGAAAAGACTCTGTTTGCACTTAAATCCGCATAGATAAGACCGAGTGAATTAATACTATCTGCATCAACACCTGCTGCAGTCCAATTGTAGGAAATTCTATTAACCGTAAAGTCCATAGTAAGGTTGGAATCACCAAAAACATAGTTAGGATACATGGACACACCCGCATAGGTAACAACAGCGGCGCCATCTAATATATCAGTTTGAATAGTATCGGCTAAAGTAATAGAAAATTGAGCAAGATAGGAGCCTGAAACATTAGCTGCTTTTCCTAATAAAAAAGAACTGGCAGAACCAGTAATAGGGATAGTATATTTTGCATAAGAAGAAGATTGTTTCATTGAATCCGCAAAAGAATCAATTTCATTAACGTTCAGAAAATCATTTCTTAATAGACTGATGCCCACAGCAACAGGATTTTCACTACAGGAGTATAAAGTAACGGCTATAAACCCGAATAAAAGTAACGACAGCTTTTTGTAAATCAATTAGTTTTCTCCATTTTATCATTTTTTATTATAGAGGATACTTCGATAATATTTTGAGCAACAAAAGTGGGGAATTTATTTTGCTTTTTCAAGACAGAAAAACTTTCCTCACCCATCCCGGTTCTTACAAGAATAGTTTTTAAGCCGGCGTTAATACCGCACTCAATATCGGAAGCAGAATCACCGACAAGATATGAGCCTTCCAAATCAATAGTAAAATCTCTTACCGCTTGAAAGATCAT
>CAZUCY010000148.1:0-8308 GCA_964618785.1 uncultured Ignavibacteriaceae bacterium
AGCCGGACACTTAATCTATTTAATATTTTTGTTTTCATAATCAGCATCGCCCCACTGTTGCAAAATTATATAGAACTTTTGCAAGTTACCACAAAATTATTACATTATTTACATTATGAATTTAAAATGTAGGGAATGTTAACGGATTTTGTATTATTAAGATAACGGAGTTGAGATGATTGGTGCGAACCGGGTAGGAATGTTTTCTGCGGGAGTTTTACTTTGATATATATTCTAAAAGAGATATCAGAGAAAGGGGTTCTCTGCCCGGAAGCCCGGTTAATCTATTCGCCCGGCCTTCGCAATCATACTTTTCTATCGATACACATCTTGGTTGCTAACAGTCCATCATCACGAAAACAACATGTCCGAAACATACCTACGGTATATTTCTCGCTTCTTGGCACACCTCAATCCTTCACGCAACGAACGCTAAGCCCCTCTACTTTGTAGAAGTTGATTAAGGCGATATTACTGCTAAAGTTGGTCAGTTGCAAGAAGCTAGCCCAGTGAGCATCGATATCCGGAGAACTCCAAAAGTATGCGTCTTCACCTAGGCTGCCAAAGGAGCCATCATCATAGCGGATGCCCACAAACAGAGCGGAAAAACCACTTGTGTTTGTACCTGCTCTCCCATAATCTGCCCACCCTCGTCCTATTGCCTTCAATGCATTGCCATCATGGCTAACCGTATTTTCTAAAGTATCGAATTCATTATAATTTGCTATGTGCCATCCTCCCGGACAAATGCCTTGCACTATTAAACTTAATGAAGGAATTGGTGAAGTTGTATCTGTAGCTCCATATTGATATTGTAATGCCTCCCCCCATTGGTATAATCCGCCGTAGGCTGCACAGTTGGCCGGATCATAATTATAACAATATTTTTCAATTACTCCATTATTTGTTTGTTCTTGCATACTATCTATCATTGTTCCTACATTAAGGTTTTCCACTAACCAGCATTGACTGCCTATTTGTACAGTGTGATAAGTCTGACCTGCATAATATACTGTTGGTGTTCCTGGGCATGGAGCTGAAATAGTATAATTTATTGTACTTGTCCACCCTGTTAATGTTTTGGTAAAGTTCCATATGCTTGAATAACTGCTTGAATCTATTAGCCTTGTTATTGTTCCGGCATTATCATTTTGATTTAATATTATTGAACCTGTTTGGGCTTTGCTTAATTGCAATGTCCCGGTTAGTATTAAGATTATCACCGCTTTCTGCGAGATATCACCAAAGGCGTTCGTCAATATTTTTTTCATTGTTAATATCCCTCTTTCTTAATTAAATGACCTTGTATTTTTCCTTTTTATATTAACTTTTATTATACTCATTTAAGGTACATCATTTTCATAGTTTTAACGGTTTGGCCCGCAGCAACACGGTAGATATATATACCGCTTGCTACAGAGCGACCGGTATTATTATCGCCGTTCCATTGGACGGTATAATTGCCTGCCTGCAGTTCACTGTTAACTAATGTTCTTACTTCCTGTCCAAGTACATTATATATTTTTATGGTTACCAATGATGACCTGGGCAAAGCATAATTTATTATAGTACTTGGATTAAACGGGTTTGGATAATTCTGCGATACTGAAAATTGTTTAGGTAATGTACTGCCCTGTTTTGTTACGCCTGTAACTGAAGATTGAAATGATATTTGCTGTATGGAATCTAAAGGAATAGTAATCGTTCCCGAACTATTATTTTCTGTTATTAATAATGTTGTGTCTCCGGGAAATGTTATAGAATTTATTAAACTTGCAGAAATTGTTAACGGTGTTGGATTATTCCATTTTAATATTACCAGCGAACCTGAAAAATTCTGAAATGTTATACTCTGTAGTGAATCTACCGGTTCTATTATTTGCGCTTTTGTCAACTGAGCTAACACAAATATTATTAGAAGTAAAGCTATATGTTTCATTTTTCTCTCATATCTATTAAAAAATATTACTTATCAATATGAATTAAGAAAGGCGCGCATTTTATTGCACGCCCTTAGTAATTTTTGAGAAATGATATCATTTCAACAATAATAGTTTTTTTGTTTGTAAAAAACTACCAGACTGCATCCGGTAAAAATATATCCCGCTTGAGAGCTTACTCCCGGATAATTGTACTGAATAATTACCCGCCGATTTTACTTCATTTACTAAAGATGTAATTTCTTTTCCTAGAATATCATAAACTTTAATTGTCACTAAACCCGTTTTAGGAATCGAGTAGTTTATTATAGTTGATGGGTTAAAGGGATTTGGATAATTTTGGTAAAGTGAAAATCCAGAAAGAATCGATTTTTTAGCATCTTCCACTCAAGTCGTAATGTATGTTAATAGTTCATCAGTATGTGCTTGGTTATTCGGTATTGTTCTTATATTTTTGACCATACCAACTCCATAAGCAAAATATTGATATTCGCGAAAAACAGCTGTTCCGGAGCTGTCGAAGTGGGTATCGGACATTTCTAAGCAATTTGAGAAAGTTCCGGCAGGCACGATTACAGATTCGGTAGTACTTAAAACTGAATCCTGGCCAGTTAGGTTTCCAAAAGGATAAGTTCTTGAATAACCTTTTGTAAGAAACTCATTGGAATACATAATACCGCCAACAATTGTTGCCGAATCCAGGTTTGTTGATTCGCTTGTTGACATCGCACCAATAACTACGTTACCCACGGAATCTTTTCGAATCCAAAATACTTGAAAAATATCTGTCCAAACAGTGGGCGGAATAGAAAATTCCCGGCCTACTTCTCTATAATATTTCTGTCCCGCAATAGTATCGATGCCTTCGATAGAATATGTTGTTGTTCGAGCCTCCCAGCCCAAATCGCCCCCGCCGGGAGTTGATAATGTTACTTGGCTGCCTACGGTGAGCGGCGGGAAAAAATAATCTGATGCTGTTTGAGCAAACGTACTTTCACTCACTATGAATATGATGCAAATAGAAAAAAAATGTAATACAGTTCTCATTATAAAATCCTCTTTGATTCATTAAAAAATTGCACCTAACTTCTGGCTATTCTCACTTATATCATTTCATTAAAATAAGTTTTTTTGTCTCAGTGAAACTTCCTGCTTTCATTCTATAAAAATAAGCTCCGCTCGCAAGCTTTTTTGCATTAAAGTCTACACTATAATTCCCAGCACTCTTTTCTTCATTAACCAATGTTGTTATTTCTTTCCCATTACTATCATAAACTTTTATCGTAACAATACCTGATTGGGGAACTGAATACTTTATTATTGTTATAGGATTAAAAGGATTAGGGTAATTTTGTAAAAGAGTATAACCAGACGGAATTGAATTTTTTTTATCTTCAACTCCCGTAACCCCTCCATTATTAGTATGACCAATTGCTCCTTGCCAAATCATTAATGAATCTGGCCCGTTGCAATTTTGAACACAATTCTCTCCCGCAAACCAACCGGTGTTTGCATTCAAAAAGAAAATGCTAAATACTGCATCTGAGATTAGAGGATATTGCTTAATCCAACTTGCACCCCCATTAGTTGTGTGAAGAATAACGCGTTGTGGATTTTCATTTGTTATACCATCATTGGTTCCAATCCAACCGGTATCTCCATCAATGAAGAAAACACATTTACTATACGAATTAGGATCAATCCCCGTATTAGTGACTTGCGTCCAATTGCTGCCGCCGTTAGTTGTTTTAAGGATCTTACTACTGTCGCCGACTATCCAGCCATTGTTAATATCAGTGAATTGCATTGCATTATAAGCTCCGGTTGTAGTGTCTGTATTTTGAAGCTGCCAATCTGTTCCCCCGTTTGTAGTGTGCATTATCTTATAGGGCGGATTATTACCGTTTGTGCCTGCTCCAAAAAATGACCAGCCGTTGTTCACATCAACAAAATAAAATATACCCGCTCCATTGAACGGGCTCCAATTGTTGCCGCCATCTGTAGTTCGCAGAAATTGTGCATTTCCGGTTGAAAAATTATAAATAAGTACCCATCCATTGTTTTCATCAACAAACTGAATTCCCACACCCACATCCCCTGGCGTTGTTGAAAGGATTTTTTTTGTCCAATTAATGCCTCTGTCAGTTGTTTGGTGAATGACAGCGCCATGTGCATCGCTGAAATTTGTTCCCAACCAGTTTATTTTCCAGCCATGAGTTTGATTTACCCACCACATTGTAGTTGCCGGATCTGAGTCTGATGAAACAGTGTCATTCGGAAATGGAGTTACTACATTCCAAGTAGTACCGGCATCAGTAGTGTGAAGTAATTTCCCGTTTGGTGCAGAAATCCAACCTTCGGTGGGACTGACGAACTGAACTTTACCGAGGTCATTTGTTGTGCTTGAGGGAATTGGATTGTTTTGAAGAGACCATCCAGTTTGGGTGTAGCTCATTCCAGTCATAGCAACGAATGCAAATACCCAAATAAAAATTTTTGAATGGTGCATAAAATGTACCTTCCTTTATAATTTATTTCATACAACACAATTATTTGTTCTTTTAAGTTACCAATAATAAGTTAAAAAAATCATTTAAATTAAAATCATTGCTATCCCATTACCAGAACAAAATGTTCTGATTCAAAAGGATCAACTCCTTCGCATCATGAAGGTCAAAATATTTTGTATTAGGATTCCACAGACATTGATTAGCGATAACGAATGTTTGATTTACTTGATTAAGAGCTTGTTGAGGATTGGTTGTTTGCTGTGCACTTGCAGCTGCACAAGAGCGTAATGATAGAAACAGTAACCTTTTTAACATGGAGACTCCACTGATTTTAATTCAAAACGGAATAATCCATTTGATCTGTTGTAAATGCAAATCGAATTGATATCTATTTAAAGAAGCATTCATGCTTTTGCCTCAAACAAGAGTTGTTTCTAACAACTATTACATCCGAAAGCTTATTGAGAATTTTCCCCCTGGAAAATTGGGAATAAGTATTATTTAATATAGTAAATTCAAGGACTTAATGTCAAGGGTATTAGCCTTCACCGGCGCAGCGAAGCACACTTATGGTTAGATTTTATTATGAGGCAAAGGGGGGGGCTTCGAATATTACAAGTTCCGTATTACAAAGAGAGCCGAACTTGTGGTGGTTTTCTAAATATTGTTGCTTCAACCCACCCCTACACCCCTCCCAAAAGGGGATTTTTTTGTGGGAAGATGGGGACTGTTTTTGCTTCTAACAAACCATCTCTCTAAATTGCTGGAACCAGTTTTAAGTTAAACGAGCTTGCTTGTTTAATTAAGAACTTTAGCCTTTGTTGTTCGTATTTTTCTTGATATTTTTTTAGACCAACTTCAACATACTCAATTCCCTTTGTCATAATATTATAATACATAACAGCAAGTTTTCTTGCCGTAGCTTTATTTGCCACCATAGCGCCATGTTTTGATTTTATACGACGGTAAAATCCACATAATGCTGTGCCCTTACTCTTCGCTATTCCCTGTACGGCTATTTTGAATAATTGTCCGGCTCTGGTATTTATTTTATCCTTCTTTCGCTTTCTGCCTTTGCCAGATCTATTAACTCGCGGAGCTAATCCCAACCAGCTTGTAAAATGTTTCTCTGTCTTCCATGCCGACAAATTGATTCCTATTTCACTTGTTAATTGTATTAGCATGGTATCACCAATACCAACGACTTTCTCCGCATCTTTTCCGCCTGTTAGTTTCAATAATAAACTATGAAGTGATTCTATCTTCATTCTGTTAGGAGAATTATTTCGTTTTGATGGGCCTTTTGTTTTAATTTCTTCTTTATCTTTAGTCATTTCCTTTAGTAGTTTTTCGATTTCTGTATCACATTCCCCTAATCTTCGCTGATAAAATTCCCATCCCTCTAAAGCTTGTTTCAATAAAAATATATGCTCCTGACGAAAATTACCTTTTAATGATTCAAGTACTTCTTTCTGTTTTTTATCCTTTTTTGATTTATCGCATAATTCTAATAATTTCCAGGCATCTGTTTCTCCTGCTATTATTGACTTCAATATCTTTATTCCGCTTACACCTGTTATATGACTTATGACGTTATTTATTTTAATATTCATTAGCTCCAATGCCTTCTGAATATGCTGTATATGTTGTGAACCAGGACCTATATTATCATCTCGCAGTCTTACATAGCTTCTGAGTGCTCTTATATTTTGCGGGGGTATAAATGATGCCCGCAATAGCCCATAACTATGTAATGTCCTTAACCATTGACAATCCAAAACATCTGTTTTTCTTCCAGGAACATTTTTAACATGCTTTCCATTAACTACATACACTTCAAAACCGGCGGATTCAAGCAATTCAAAAAATGCTATCCAATAGATTCCTGTTGCTTCAATAACTATTGATTGTATTTCCTTACTCTTAAGATATTCTATCGCCCTTTTATAGCTTTCTGTATATGTGTCATAATTTACAACCTCATCATCTTTTGAAGTTGCTATGAATATCTTTTCGCTTCCAATATCTATCCCCGATACGTTCCCTTTCATTTTTACTAACTCTGCTATCATCTTATCCTCCAAATCATTTTTATATTAGGATATAAAGCCCGAAGGTGGATTTTTAATGTATACTTCTAAACGGGATATTCTATCAATTCTATTTAATGGAATTCACCAAATATTTTGCCACTAGCTTCGGAACAAGCCTATAAAACGGGCAACAGTGCACCATGCAAACACCTGTTACATGCATTATATCTGATTGCAAATATAAGGTTTGTTCTTCTTTCTTGTAAAAGCCCGGCTTTTATTATGGCCTATAAATATTACACATCTATCGGGAATTAGAAGTGGCGGGAAATAAAATTACATTTTATTTAAGCATTGCGAACATCTCAAATTACATCATCTAAACCTTCGAGGTTCAAGAAAACCTCGAAGGTTTTATACCATTGTGATGTATTATTATTTTATAAAAATCTTGATTTTATTTTGGCATAAAGGAATTTACTATTCTGAGGTTTTATTAAAACAAATCTTAATAAATGATTTATGAAATTAATGACTCAGCTCGCGCTAAATAAATGAGTTTATTTTGTAACTTGAGTAATTAATTTATTTACCCGGGAAGTTCCTCTTTTTTTGTATTACCATCATAAGTTTTAGCATTTAATTCTTCTGCTTCTTTGGATTTTCCACCGTCGTACATTGTTGCGCCGACTAATCCAATAGAGGATTCAATATTTTTTGCTTTAGAAACAACGACTTTGTCCTTTTTCCATTTTTTAGATGCCAGCGGATCAACTACATATTTAACAAGCAGGTCAACTACAGCAAATACTAAAACCAGTATTAATAAAAATGTCCACATGATCTTCTCCATGCGTTATTATTTTAATTTCGATTATTGAAGTTCAATCGATAAAACTAATACTAAGTTAACTAAAACTCATGAAATATCTCGTGAAAATTCAAAGAATCAGAATTATTACAGTAAATAGGTATATCAAATATTGTAAATGTTATATAGAATAGATTGTATAATATTACAACAATTAAAGAGTGTAGAAATATCACAAATAGCGACTATCATGGGATAGTATTAACTCTTGAATGCAGTCTTAGATTTTGGAATTTTCAATAATTATGTAAATAATTAAAAGAATTCCAGGTTAAAACTCCAAACGATTTTTTTTCACTTTCTCAATAACAGCAAACAGGCTTTGGTTGAATTATCACAATCGAGAAGCATATATAATTATTCAACGATGCCAAATAAAAAAATACTGATTACTGCTTATAATTTAGACTTTGTTGCAGTATTCATATCGGACAAATTGGTCAAAAAAGTTGGCATAGTTTTCTATTAAATGACTTTATATAAACAATATTGATGATGTTATTTTTTTACCTCACATAAAATGGAGGGAAAAAGTGAAAAAACAAAATAGAAGAGATTTTTTTAAGACTGCCGCAATCCTTGGAACTACAATTACCGGCATATCGACAAAAACAACAAAAGCAGAAGCTAAAAACATTCTTTCTGAAGACCGTATGGGAGTACTTGTAGATACTACTATCTGTATAGGATGCCGGAATTGCGAATGGGCGTGCAAGAATGCTCATGATCTGCCTGCAGAACCTCTTGAAAAATTCGGCGATCGGTCGGTATTTAAACATATGAGACGCCCGGATGCAAAGGCTTTAACTGTGGTGAATGAATATAACAATCCGCAAAATGTTTCGATCCCTATAAATGTAAAAGTACAATGTATGCATTGCGATCATCCGGCATGCGTATCCGCATGTATTGTGGGAGCATTTTCAAAAAATGATAACGGAGCAGTAACCTGGA
>CAZUCY010000149.1:0-1754 GCA_964618785.1 uncultured Ignavibacteriaceae bacterium
TTATTGCATTCATTATCCAGTGCGTAAATGAACCCAATGCCTGTCCCTTTGACCTAACCATATTTGGGAATATCTCTGCAAGAAATACCCAAATTACAGCTCCCTGTGAGAATGCAAAGAAAGCTATAAATCCTACTATAAATACAACTACTCCAGCACTGCCAAACAAACTTTCGTAATAGTAATGAAAGCCTGCCCCCGCCAGGGATATGAACATTCCAATAGCCCCTATCAACAAAAGTGTCTTTCTGCCAAGCTTGTCTATAAAAAACATTGCAATTACCGTAAACAGCATATTTGTCATCCCCACTGCTACTGCCTGAAGCATAGCTGTCCCCGTACTGGCGCCAGCCTTCTCAAATATCATCGGCGCATAGTACATTATAACGTTTATCCCTGATAGTTGGTTGAATATCGCAAGAAGAACCGCGCACATTATTGCGAAGCTATATTTCTTTTGGAAAAGTTTTGCCGCTCCCTTACCCTCTTCCTCCTTAAGTGAGTTTACTATATCACCGAGTTCCTTCTCCACACTTTCAGCGCCTACTGTTTCAAGAACTTTCTTAGCTTCCGTTGTTTTATTTTTCTTTACAAGCCAACGCGGACTCTCAGGAACAAGGAATAACAAAAGGAAAAACAGCATTGCCGGTACTGTCATTACTCCAAACATCCAACGCCAATTTTCCTCACCTGTATTTACAAGAAGATAGTTTGAAAAGAACGCTGTCAGTATGCCAAACACTATATTAAACTGGGCTACAGCGACAAGTCTGCCTCTCATTCTTCCAGGAGCTATCTCTGCTATATACATAGGTGCTATTACTGAAGCTCCACCTATAGCTAAACCCCCGATAAATCTTGATACAATTAAAATATACCAGCCACTCGAAAGAGCACAGCCAATGGCAGAGATAAAATAAAGTACTCCGCATATCGAGAGCATTTTCTTCCTCCCATATACATCTCCAGGCTTGCCGATTGCTATTGATCCAATTACCGTTCCCCATAAAGCTATTGATACAGTAATACCGAGCGTAGTATCCGTCAACTGAAAGTAATGCGAGATAAACTTAGTTGTACCTGATATCACCGCCGTGTCAAATCCGAACAGAAAGCTGCCCAGCGCCGAGACTATGGTCGCAAATAATAATTTCTTGTTCATTGTAAGCACCTTAGTATAATTAAAAATGATAAATTAGGAATTTTTCGGAGACTGTTAAAAATTATTTTATAATATATATAAATCCCTTTTTAAATAAATGATTTATTATAAATATTAACCTAGTCCAAACTAATCAACTTTATTAATTTTTCAAAATAGGATTAATAATTCATCATAAGCAAAATTTTATATTTATGTGCAAAATGTAGGTCGATATGCCAAGTTGATCCTTATTATATCTCAATAATTGCTCTTTCTATCTCGATGACACTATAGTAGATCAGATATTTGATAATTTGTTGAATAACGATGTTAAGTTTACAAAGAATGGCACTATAGGAATACGAATTATTAATAATGAAATAAAAAATATTGTTGTTGAAATTTATGATACAGGAATTGGTATTTCTCAAGAGTATATGTCCGACCTGTTTAAACCGTTTTCGCAGGAAGAAGTTGGCTACAAAAGAAAATTCGAAGGAAACGGACTTGGACTGGCTCTTACTAAAAAATATTGCGATCTGATTAAGATAAAAATAAATGTAACCAGTGAAAAAGGAAACGGCACTAATGTCACTTTGACGTTTAAGTT
>CAZUCY010000149.1:1854-8205 GCA_964618785.1 uncultured Ignavibacteriaceae bacterium
TTGTCCCCTATCTGTATGATTGTAATTTTTGCCACCCCATAAGCTTTAATCTTTGAAATACATCTTTTGAAATTACTACTCGATATTTTGTAAATCCTGTTACTGTCGTCATTTTAATTATCTGGATTGTTTGACCTTACTATATCGATTATATTCTTGTATGTCAATAATTAAAAGTTACTATATTATCGTTATTGCCTGGGATTTTCCCCGCCTCTTACGGAGCTATTTTCACCATTTTCATTCTGTAGCCAACCCCTGATTCGGTAAGTATTATTTTGGGATCGGAAGGATCATTCTCTATTTTCTTTCTAAGCTGCCCTATAAATACCCGAAGATATTGCGAATTTTCAACTGAACCCGGTCCCCAAATTTGATTAAGTATAAATGTGTGGGTTAAAACTTTACCTGCATTCCTGCAGAATAATAATAGCAAAAGATATTCCGTATTGGTCAGTTTTATTTCTGCATTGTTTCTTGATACAGCTCTGGCGGTTAAATCTACTTTCAGTTCGCCGTTTATAAAAGTATTTTCCCCTTCGATTTCCTGCGATCTTCTTATATTAGCTCTTATCCTTGCTAGAAGCTCCGATGTATTAAAAGGCTTGGTCAAATAATCATCTGCACCAAGGTCTAAAGCGCTTACGATATCTTCTTCGGTATTTCTTACCGATAAAATTATTATCGGGACTTTGGACCATGTCCTTATCTCTTTTATAACGCTGAATCCGTCTTTATCCGGAAGACCAATGTCTAATATTACCATCTGCGGATGATTTGTTGCTGTCTGAACAATTCCGTCCTTACCGTTTTCTACTTCGATAACTTTGAAGTCTGATGACTCGAGTGCAATCTTAAGAATTTTTCTTATTTGAGCTTCATCATCAATAATAATAACGGTCTGTCTAATGCTCACTTCCACTCCTATAAAATGTTAATTGGAATAGAGACGGTAAATATAGCGCCGCCGTTCTCACCGTTTGCGGCTGTAATAGTTCCTTTATGAGCTTCAATAAAACCTTTGGCAATCGACAGTCCCAAACCTGTGCCGCCCGCTTTTGTCCCGGGAATCCTGTAAAACTTGTCAAACAGCTTTTCAAGAGATTCAGGTGGAAATCCTCTACCATTGTCAGCTATAAAAATTATACATCTGTAATTTATTGCTCTAACTTCAATTTTTATTTCACTGCCAGTAGGCGTATATTGTATAGAATTATGTACAATATTTATTAGCGCCTGTTCAAGAAGCGTATAATCAAATTTAAATATTTCTATATCTTCCTGCACATTTACTTTTATTATATGCCCTTCTAACTCATCATGCAGCTTTTCAAGGACGGAATGAATTAGGTCTTCAATGGAATGATAGTCCAATTTTAATTTTAAATTACCGGATTCAAGCCTTGCCATATCAAGCAGGTTCTCTACCAGCCTGTTGAGTCTTTCAGCGGCAATATCAATCTCTTCAATAAATTTTTCCCATACATTTTTATTCTGAAAAATCCTTTCATCCTTAAACGAGCTTACGGCGCCCATTATGGTTGTGATAGGCGTTTTTAACTCATGTGAGATTGAATTGAACAAAGTCTTGTATAATTTTTCAGACTCATCTGCTATTAATGATCTCTTTGCAAAATCATTTAGGTATTCTCTTTCAACAGCATTGGAAATTTGTGAGATAAAATTTTCCAGTAGATTCTCATGTTCAAATGAGGGAATTTCATCCCCTTTATATTTTAAAGCAACAATCCCGAGTGAACCGCTTTTGCTTTTCAAGGGGTAATATGATAATCCCGCAGACATAAGTGTATTTGTAAATTTACCGGCTTTCTGCCCGTTAAGAAAAACCCACTGTGCAATATTCCATTCAATATCTTCATTAGCTATTGTACTTGCTTTACTCGATCGCGCGCTAAGTCTATTTACCGACTCATAAAAAATCACAGCTGATTTTGATTCAAAAGTTTGTTCAATTTTTTTTACGGCTATGCTTGCAATATCATCAAGTCCTACCGCAGCAGACAATTCCTTAGAAAGATTGAATAATGATATTATTCTTTTTTCCCGTTGACGTAGAAACATTTGTTGTGTCCGGATTTTGGATGATAGCGTGCCTGTCACCGTAGCTACAATAAAATACATTATCAGCATCAAGAAATCTTCTACTTTAGCAATGGCTAAAGAAAACTGAGGCGGAATAAAAAAATAATCCCAGCTAAAAGCGCTAAGCATGGCTGATATCAAGATTGGCCCGGGTCCGAAGTTAAATAAGGGCATAATAGCTAAAAATAATAAAAATAATAGTGAGACGGATTGATAACTGATTTGAGTTCGAAACGCATAACAAATTAAATTAAGTGCAAATACAGTAATTATAGCTTGCGTGTATTTTATGAATGAAGACTGCGAAGTAAATGATATATTCCTGAATAAATTTTTTAAGTCTTTTCTTTCACCTCCTACAATATATACATCAATATCGCCGCTCTTCTTCAATAGCTCTTTTACAAGGTCTCTCCTAAAAGACGGATGCAGGATATAAGGCCGCCTTGATTTGCCGATTACTATTTGCGTAACATTATTCTCTCTTGCAACACGGATTAATGCGTCAATTACTTCCGTTGACTGAATCATAATGACTTCGGCTCCAAGCTCTTTTGCAAGATTAAAATTATCCGCTATAATTTTTTTCTTTTCATCGGATATTTTAGGATCATTTTCAATGTAAAGTGCAATCCATGGCGCCTCCATAGAATATGCAAGCCGCCTCGTCCATCTAATCAAATTGGCAGAGTACGGGCTTGGCCCGATTGCAACCATCAGCCTTTGTCCCGATTTCCATGTAGCGTCAATTCTTTTTTCAGTTTTATAATCAAGTACATCTTTATCTATCCTCTCCGCAGCAATTCGAAGTGCCATTTCCCTTAACGCAGTAAGATTTCCTTTCCTGAAAAAGTTCTGAATTGCCTGCCTCGATTTTTCAGTTGTATAAACTTTTCCTTCGGATAATCTTTGAAGAAGATTATCGGGAGTAATATCAACCAGCTCAATATCATCTGCCCTGTCAAAAACAGAATCGGGAACGGCTTCTCTGATTGTAGTCCCGGTAATTTGTAATACGGTATCGGTGCGGCTTTCAATGTGCTGTACATTTAATGTAGTATAAACATTTATGCCGTTGTTTAATAATTCCAAGACGTCCTGGTAACGCTTATTATGGCGGCTGCCGGGTATGTTTGAATGTGCAAGTTCGTCAACAAGTACAAGCGAAGGCTGCCTTGCAAGGATAGCGTCAAGGTCCATTTCTTTGAAAATAGTTCCGCGGTAATTTATTTCTTTTAGAGGAACTATTTCTAACCCCTGCAATAGTCCTTCCGTTTCGGCTCTTTTATGGGTTTCAACTATACCTATAACTACATCAATTTTTTCCTCTTTAGCTTTATGTGCCGCTTCAAGCATAGTGTATGTTTTACCCACGCCCGCGCACATACCGAAAAATATTTTTAGCTTACCCTGAGTGCTTTCAACTTCATCCTTTTGAATTCTCTTTAATAATTCATCAGGATCAGGACGATTTTGTTCAGATGGATCCATTATTTACTCATCTCATCCAGAATCATATTAAGTGCTAAAATATTTACAACTTCTTCACCGAGAAATCCAAACTGTCTGCTCCTTGTCTGAGAATCAATCAGGATAAATAATTTTTGTTTTTGTTCCTCCGTGAATTTTCTTGCTTGGCTTATCCTTTTTACCTGTACATAAGCTGATTCTTTGGTTATATCCGGGTCAACTCCGCTTGCAGATGAAAATAACATTTCTGAAGGAACAATAACATTATCTTTTAATAAATTATCTTTCATAAAAGATGCTTTATTATCATTATACTGCTGAAACAGTACTTTGCTTGTTAAAGATAAATTACTTCCTCCCGAGGGCATCGGATTGTAATCGATTGCCGATGGACGTGACCAAAAATATTTACGACTTGTAAACTTTTGTCCCAGCAATTCAGATCCGACAATGCGATTACTTCCTTTTACCAGGCTTCCGTTCGCCTTATTATAAAAAAATATCCTGCCGGTACCGAAAATAATAACAGGATAAATTATTCCTGTTATTACTGTGAAAAATAATAATATTTTTATCGAGTTTTTAATTATTTCTTTTGCATTCATAATCTTTTTGTCTGAATAATTATACTAACTTTAAAACAGTTAAAATAATATCAATAATTTTTATTCCGATAAATGGTATCAACAGACCGCCAACGCCATATAGAATAATATTACGCTTTAATATCTTTGCTGCGCTTTCAGGTCTGTACTTTACGCCTTTTAGAGCCAGAGGAATTAAGAAAACAATAATTAATGCGTTAAAAATAACAGCGCTTAAAATTGCACTCTGAGGAGTCGTAAGGTTCATTACGTTCAAAATAGATAAAGGACCATTAATTGAATTAGTAGCAAACAACGACAAAGTAATTGCAGGGATGATGGCAAAATACTTAGAAACATCATTTGCAATGCTAAATGTTGTCAGCGCCCCGCGCGTCATTAAAAGCTGCTTACCTATTTCAACAACCTCAATTAGTTTCGTAGGATTGCTGTCGAGATCGATCATATTGCCTGCTTCCCTTGCAGCTTGCGTTCCACTATTCATTGCTATGCCTACATCTGCCTGAGCTAATGCCGGGGCATCGTTTGTACCATCGCCAATCATACCAATCATTTTACCGCTTGATTGCTCGTCACGGATACGCTTAAGCTTATCTTCAGGTTTCGCTTCGGAAATAAAATCATCAACACCTGCTTCAGCAGCAATAGCTGTTGCAGTAAGCTTGTTATCGCCTGTAATCATAACGGTTTTTATGCCCATCCTTCTAAGTTGAGCAAATCGTTCGCTTATCCCTCCTTTAACAATATCCTTTAATTGAATAACACCAAGTATTTTTTTATTCTCTACAACAATTAGCGGGGTGCCTCCGGCAAGAGCAATATCAACGCCAATCATTTGTGTAAAAAAATAATCTGTTTGTGAATCAATACCGGTAAAAATTTCCTGCGCAAATAATCTTTTTATTGAATCAAGTGAACCTTTGCGAATTGATCTTTCCGGAGTGCCGTCCGTTGATAGCAGATTCACTCCGCTCATCTGTGTTTGAGCGCTGAAAGGAATGAAGTGGGCATTTAATTCGCTAATGTTTCGTTCCCGTATTTTAAATTTCTCTTTTGCCAGAATCACGATTGATCTCCCCTCCGGTGTTTCATCTGCAAGCGAAGCAAGCTGTGCAGCATCTGCAAGGTATTCTTCCGTAACTCCCGGAGAAGGGATAAATTCTGTCGCCATCCTATTCCCTAAAGTAATAGTACCCGTTTTATCAAGAAGAAGGACATCAATATCGCCTGCAGCTTCAACTGCCCTTCCGCTCATTGCAATAACGTTATGCTGAAGAAGCCTGTCCATACCGCTAATACCTATAGCGCTAAGCAGTCCGCCTATTGTTGTAGGAATTAAGCAAACAAGCAGCGAAACTAAAACCGGGACTGATACTACACTGATATCCTGCCCAAGAGTTGTTTGATAATAATTTAGAAAAAATTTTAATGTAACAACTACTACCAGGAAAATGATTGACATACCTGAGAGAAGTATTGAAAGAGCAATTTCATTAGGTGTTTTTTTTCTTTTGGCATTTTCTACAAGCGCAATCATTTTATCTATATATGTTTCACCCGGATTAGAAGTCACCTTAATGACAATCCTGTCGCTGAGAACTTTTGTTCCGCCTGTAACTGCGCTTCTATCTCCGCCGCTTTCCCTGATAACGGGGGCAGATTCTCCCGTAATTGCAGACTCATCAACGCTGGCTATTCCTTCAACAATTTCACCATCGGCAGGAATTATTTCTCCTGCTTCGCAAACCACTTTATCATTTACCCTAAGATCGAGAGCAGAAACCTTTGTCTCTTTACTTCCTGATATTTTCCTTGCCAATGTATTTGTCCTGGATTTCCTTAAATTCTCCGATTGTGCTTTGCCTCTTCCTTCTGCAATTGCTTCAGCGAAGTTCGCAAACAGTACCGTGAACCACAGCCAAAGTGATATCTGCAAATTAAACGAAGAATATCTGCTGGAAAATATATCGGAAATAAAAATGACGCTGGTAAGAGCCGCACCTATCCCTACCATAAAGATTACAGGATTTTTGAGCAGGTACAAAGGATTTAGTTTTTTAAAAGAATCAATCGAAGCTTGCTTTAGTATTTGTTTATCAAATAATTTAATATTTAATTTACCGGAACTCATATTATATACTCAAAAAGTAATTCCAAGATTCATTAATAAATG
>CAZUCY010000150.1:0-8124 GCA_964618785.1 uncultured Ignavibacteriaceae bacterium
TCTTTCAAGAATGTTATTGCTATAGGCGCAGGAATTATTGACGGTGCAAAGTTTGGCGATAATACTAAAGCAGCTATTATGACACGCGGTGTTGCCGAGATTGCCCGGTTAGGAGTTGCAATTGGCGCATCACCTATAACTTTTGCCGGTCTTTCGGGTATGGGAGATTTAATAGTAACCTGCATGAGCCGCCACAGCAGGAACCGTTATGTAGGCGAGCAGATTGGCGCAGGGAAAAAATTGAAAGAAGTTTTAAAATCAATGGACATGGTTGCAGAAGGTGTGGAAACGAGCAGGTCTGCAAGTCAGTTAGCGGAAAAATACGAAGTTGAAACGCCGATAACCAATGAAGTTTACAAGATACTGTTTGAAGATAAAGACCCCGTAAAGGCTACCACAGATTTGATGACCCGCGATATGAGAGGGGAATAAAGAGTAAAGATAGAAATTATTTTTGTAATATCGATTTTTATTACGGTGGGCAAAATGTATATTGTTTTAGGGGAGATTATTTATCCAAAAACAGCAAACAAATCTTATTAAAAAGTTCATCTTTAGAAAAAGTGACTGTAAAGTACTAACGTGGTTTTAGCCTCTAATTTTTTTTCCTATGTTCGCTTTAAATTAATCCTAATCATCTTCATTATTCATATATTTCTGACTCACATCTATGCTCCCATTGGTTCATAATTGAAGCAACCGAAACAGGTTTAGAACGAGAGACTAATTCTACAAAAGCGGGGAAGCAGTCACAAGTAAATTTAAGTCTAAATTCCGAGATGATGCCTCGAAAATTGAAACAGCGCTATATTTACTAATTCTGCCGGTATCCTGTTTTTTAGTTTATCTATACAAAAGGACACCTTCAGATTGAATAAGATTATAAAAAAGCGATGCTTTATTAAATGAAAAATTAGTAATCGAATATAAATGTTGTTATTCATATAGCCATAAATTAAATTTCATGCCTATGAAATCAGAAGCCGATAAAATATTATGCGGACCGATCCAATACTTAAAATCTGTCGGGCCTAAACGCGCCGAAGCATTTAAGAAAATAGGGATTACAACCGTAAAAGATCTTCTTTTTTATTTTCCTTCCCGCCATTTAGATAGGAGTACTACCCTCAATTCTTTAAAAGCATTTAATTATCTAATAAACGGATATGCCGGCGAGCTGACGATAATTGCAAAGGTAGCAGATAAAGAAACACTTCGCTTTGGGAAAAAAGAATTGTTCAAAGTGCAGATGAGGGATGCAACCGGATTCTTTGAATGTATCTGGTTCCAGGGAATAAGATATTTTGAAACTACCTTCAATGAGGGAGATATATTTGCAATATCAGGCAAACCGGCATTATCTAAGTATAATAACCTTCAATTTACTCACCCTGATTTTGACAGGATAACGGAAGAAGAATCTTATAATTTTCTTAATACGGGTAAAATAATTCCTTTTTACAGAATACCAAAAGAATTAAAGATTACCAACGTAGGCGACTTAAGCTTAAGAAGAATTATTAACTTTGCCGTTGAAAATTATGTTGATCATTTAGAAGAAACATTACCTGAGGAAATAATAACTCAGAATAATTTAACCAGCATTTGCGACGCAGTAAGAAATTTTCATTTTCCTTTAAGCAAAGAAAAGCTTCAATCAGCTGTTGCCAGGTTCAAATTTGAAGAAGCATTTTATCTTGAAATACTAGTAGCGCTTAGAAAAAAAGATTACAAGAGCAAGCTTACTGGGATTGCCTTGAAAGTGAAAACTAATCTAATACATGACTTCTTAAAGATACTGCATTTCAATTTAACAGACGCGCAGTTAAAAGTATTAAGCGAGATAAGAAAAGATATGGAAGAACCCGTCCCAATGAACCGCCTATTGCAGGGGGATGTTGGCAGCGGGAAAACAATTGTAGCATTAATTGCAATGTTAATTGCCGTTGATAATGGTTATCAGGCTGTATTACTGGCGCCGACAGAAATTTTGGCAGATCAACATACAAAAAATATCACCAAACTAATGAAATCTCTTTCTGAAGTTTATAGAAGCAGGGAGATAAAAGTTAGTTTACTGCTTGGTGGACAAAAGAAATCAGCAAAAGAAAAAAAACTAAGGGATATTGAACTGAATGAAGCGGATATAGTAATTGGAACTCATGCATTATTCGAAGAACAGGTTAGGTTTAAGAAACTCGGCTTGGTCGTAGTGGATGAGCAGCACCGTTTTGGAGTTGCTCAAAGAGCAAGCCTAATAGGGAAAGGAATAACTCCTGATGTAATTGTAATGAGTGCAACACCCATTCCGAGAACATTAACAATGACGGTTTACGGTGATCTTGATGTGTCTGTTATTAATGAAATGCCGAAAAATAGGATAAGTATTAAAACTTTGATCAGGGGAGAAGGTAACCTGCCCGATATTTATAAATATATTGTAGATAAAAGGAAAGAAGGTTACCAATCCTTTATAGTTTATCCTTTGGTGGAAGAATCAGAGAAACTTGAATTAAAAGCAGCGCAGACGTATTACAATGAATTAAAAGAGACATATTTCAAGGATATTTCACTTGGATTGATTCACGGTAGAATGACATGGCAGGCGAAAGAAGAAGCAATGATGCTCTTTCTTGCAAAAAAGTTTGATGTACTAATTGCAACAACGGTCATTGAAGTTGGAATTGATATACCGGATGCAAATATTATTGTAATTAATGATGCGCACAGGTTTGGTTTATCACAGCTTCATCAATTGCGCGGAAGAGTCGGCAGAAGCAGCAAACAGGCTTACTGCATTCTAGTAACAAAGGATGAGTACATTGCAAAGCGCGGGAATTATGAATTGAATCTTGAATATCTTTCTCAAGCTCAATTAGAAAAATACAAATCCGCAGTAAGGCTGAGTTCAATTTCTAAATACAGCGATGGATTTAAGATTGCGGAGATGGATTTAAAATTAAGGGGTCCCGGAGATATTTTCGGAACACAGCAGAGCGGTTTTCCGGAGCTAAAGCATATCAACCTGATAGAAGATGTTAATATAATTATTTCTGCAAAGGAGTCGGCATTTGCCCTTATTGAAAAAGATCCCGGCCTAAAAGAAAACAGTAACCAAGTTGTCCGGGAAAATATTATTAAGCACTATTCAAGCAGCCTTCGTTATGCAAAGATCGCATAGATAATTTATTCAGGGGAAATATTTGCATTACTCCACAAAATATTTTTACAATTATTTTAAAAATAATTTGATTTATAATTTTTTTTTGTTATAAATTTGGCGTGTGAATAATTATTTTTGTAGAGATCCGAAAAAGTTGGTGTCACAAAAGATTTTTGTGAGAATAAAAATCAATCGGAATTAATTTTTAGAAATAAATTTGATGGACTTATTTTTTGCAGTGATATAAAAATCTTGATTTACAGTTTTTATTAATTATATTTGTTGAAAAAATATTTTCGAAGGAGAAATTATTTTATCCCCGTTGTTCAATGTTAGATTGAACGTTGCATTAACCTTTAATGTCAAACCAGAAAGTCGAACTTTCCTTGAAGAAGTATCCCCTAATTTTAAAAATGCAGGTGTTAAGCCGGAAAAGTCTATAGACATATACGCCGAATGGGATACCTGGGATACGATAAATGCAGTTAAAGGCGCTCTTGAGCTCTATAATAACTTAACTTTAGTAGAAGCAAACTATTCTGCATTCACCAAACTAAAAGAAATTAATCCTGACATAGTCTTTAACATATCAGAAGGTTTTAATGGTGTGAGCAGGGAAGCCCAGATACCTTCAATTTTAGATATGCTTCAGATACCTTATACCGGTTCCGATCCATTAACACTGGCGACCTGCCTTGATAAAGCCCGTGCAAAAGAAGTTTTATCATACTATAAAATTCCAAATGCAAAATTTGTAATTATCGATAGTCCGGATGCTGCAAAGAATATAAATCTTGATTTTCCTCTTATTGTAAAGCCAGTTTCGGAAGGATCAAGTAAAGGAATTTTCTCAACTTCATTTGTCCGTGATAAAAAGGAACTTTTAAAAGAGAGTGAAAGAGTATTAAGTGATTATAATCAACCTGCATTAGTAGAGGAATTTTTACAGGGAAGAGAGTTTACTGTTGCAATTCTCGGCAACGGCAGTAAAGCGGAGGTTCTGCCTATAGTAGAAATAAGTTATAATGGTTTTCCAAAAGATTTTGTGCCGATTTATTCATATGAAGCCAAATGGATTCTCGATACAAAGGAAAATCCGCTTGATGTATTTTCCTGCCCTGCTAAAATTGATGAACAGCTTGAAAAGCAGATCAGGGAGGTTTCACTGAAAGCATACAACGTACTGCGTTGTAAAGACTGGAGCCGGATTGATATAAGGCTTGATAAAAACGATGAACCGAATATAATTGAGATTAACCCCCTGCCGGGAATACTACCCGACCCGGATGAGAATTCATGTTTTCCAAAAGCTGCACGGACGAAGGGATTAAATTACGAAGAAATGATAAATAAAGTTCTTTATGTTGCCGCAAAAAGATATAATCTGATATGAAAACAGATGCAAAAATTTTAATTTGTTATAACTCTCCAGTGAGTATTTTTACTATATATAATGGCAAGCCCGCATCTGCAGGGTCGTCTCCAAACGATTTGTCTGAAACCGGTTTTTCAAAAGAAATTTCTAAAATTAAGCGAAATCTTGCTGAAAACTTTACTGAAATAAAAACTTTTGCCGTTGATGGCAATACCGAAAGACTTATTACTGTAATTAACAGTTATTCTCCAGATATTATTTTTAATTTTGTAGAATCGGTTGAAGGTGTTTCAACCTATGAGTATTGCGTAGCCGGTTTGTACCAATTACTTGAATATAACTTTACCGGGAACTTTGCCCACTGTCTTGGTAACTGTTTAGATAAAGGAAGGGCAAAAGATATTCTGCGTGCACATGGGATAAATACGCCTGCATTTACGACTTTAAGTTACCCGAAGAAAATTGCAGAAAAAGAATTCAAATTACATTATCCTGTAATTCTTAAACTTTTGAAGGAAGATGCAAGTATAGGTATTTCGGAATTTTCCGTAGTGGATAATTATAAAAACCTAATCAAGCAAATAGCTTTTTTACAGCGAACATATAAGCAGGACATACTTATTGAAGAATTTATCGATGGGCGTGAACTGAACGTAGCTATTCTCGGTAATAGCGCATTGCCAATATCCGAAATAGAATTTAAAACTCTTCCCTCCGGATTGCCTAAGATAGTAACTTATGACGGTAAATGGATGGAAGACAGTGTCTATTATGAAAATACTAAACCGGTCTGCCCGGCAATATTAACTGAAAAAATAAAAAAGAGAGTTGAGAAAACTGCGCTACTTGCATTTGAGGCTATGGGTTGCCGTGATTATGCACGCGTTGATATTCGTTTAAACAGTATAGGCGTTCCGTTTGTAATCGAAGTAAATCCGAACCCGGATATATCAACCGATTCCGGCTTTGCAAGAGCCTCTGCTGCAGCCGGAAAGTCTTATTCGGATTTGCTTTATTGCATTGCTAATTTCGCATTAAGCAGAAAAAGAAATGATTCGCAAAATAAAGCAAGCTGATGTAAGTGAAATAGAAAAAATTTTGAAAAAAATACCGACATTCACGTCCGTTGAAGTTGATGTAGCAATGGAGCTTGTGAATATAGCGGCTAATAATCCATTACAAGTGGATTATCATATTTTTGTTTATGAGCATGAGGGCAGGATTCTGGGATATCACTGCTCAGGCAGGAGACCTTTGACAGACGGTGTTTATGATTTATACTGGATTGCTTCGGATCCGGGAGCTAATGTTAAAGGAATTGGAAAAAGTTTATTAGAACATGCGGAAGCATTGGTTGTTGAAAATAAAGGAAGATTGCTATTAGCCGAAACATCTTCCAAAGAAAGTTATTTAAGGACAAGAAATTTTTATTTAAGAAATAACTTTACAATAGTGGCGCAGATAGAAAATTTCTATTCGGAAGGTGACCACTTGATTGTTTTTGGAAAATATTTTAATAAACAATAACAATTAGAGGCTAAGTCATGGAACTGTGGCAGCAAATGGTCAGAGACAGTGTTCATACTGTTGATCAGCTGGTGGAAAAATTTAATATCGACAGAAAGGTTGCTGAAGATTTGGATGAATTTTTCCAGGCAAGAATAAATCCTTATTATTTAAGTTTAATCCGTTATCCGGGCGATCCGATATGGAAACAGTGTGTTCCGGATAAGGTTGAACTTGAGGATTTAGATTCAGAAGAAGATCCCCTGATGGAAGATGCTATGAGCCCTGTTCCCAATATTACTCACCGTTATCCCGACAGGGCTCTTTTTCTTGTTACAAGCCAATGCGGTTTATACTGTCGTTTCTGCACAAGAAAAAGGAAAGTCGGCGATTATGAAAAAATCTCTATGAAGGGGTTGGAAAGTGCATTCAAGTATCTTGAAGCCCATACGGAAATCAGAGACGTAATTATGTCCGGCGGCGATCCTTTAATGTTGACAGATACGATGCTGGAAAAAATACTTCAACGTTTGAGATCAATACCACATATTGAAATTATCAGGCTTGGCAGTAAAATGCCGTGTGTTCTTCCACATAGAATTACACCCCAGTTGTGTGATATGTTGAAGAAATATCATCCTATTTATCTTAATACGCATTTTAACCATCCGTGGGAAATTACACCCGAGAGCTCCCGCGCCTGCGAAATGCTGGCGAACGCCGGGATTCCGGTTGGAAATCAAATGGTGCTAATGAAAGGTGTAAATGATGATTCGGCTATTGTAAAAGAATTAATGCAAAAGTTATTAAGGATAAGAGTCCGCCCGTATTATATGTATATGGCAGATGAAACTAAAGGTGCAAATCATTTCAGAACTTCAATAGAGACAGGGCTTAATATAATTGAAAATTTGAGAGGTCACACAAGCGGTCTTGCAATTCCTCATTTTGTGATTGATGCACCTGGGGGAGGCGGAAAAATTCCCCTGCTTCCAAATTATGTTATTCATCATGATGAGAATAAAATCATCCTTCGTAATTATCAAAAAAAGATTTACTCGTACAAAAATTACAATGATAAAAATAATCCTATTAGCAAAAACGGAAGAAATGGTAAAAACGGAAAAAGTACAAGGACTAAAGTTAAAGAGCTTGAATTTACCAGGATAGAATTACCCGAACTTGAAGAAATCGAAAATTAAAAATTGTCCAGTGTCACCTTTGGGGGTTAGGACTTTTTTTTGTCGATTTTCTATAATCATTTCACCCCCGATGAATTGGGGGTGAAGAAAAAAATGTTCAAATATTTTATATTTTATAAAAGTTTATGCATTTATTTTGGCTTACAAATATACCATCCCAATGAATCGGGAATAAGAAAAGAAAGGACTGTTTTTGCGAGAAGAAGTACCGGTAATTTGTAAAATACTCATAAAGGGTCGGACAAAACTGTTCGGTATTAATTTTATTTTAACCGTTTAATATTTTTAGAATATCCTTTTCAATAGTTTCCTTTGGAGACTCTACTATTCTGCCGATTTCCAAATTATCCCTGTAGAAAATAATAGTAGGGATAAGCTCTATATTCATACCATCGGTTTCCTTTGATCCGCCTTTTTTATTGCGTCCAATAGCAAGAATTGAAACATTACAATCAGGAAATTTTAGATAATCCAAAACTCTAAGAAATTTTGGGACTACTCTGCGGCTATCACTGCACCAGGTACCCATTACAATAGTTATTTTTATATTATACAGCTTATTTTTGAAACTTAAAGCGGTAGCAGAATCTATTTCATACATGTCATATACAGAATTGAACCACCAAGAGAAACTCGTATCCTGAAAAGCATGCCGGCTGCAAAAACCTAAGAGTATTCTTTGGTGATTAGATGTATCAATTACAACCGTATCCCTTGAAACGGAACAAATAATGCTATTCTGTGCAAAAGTAATTGTTCTAAGCAAAAAGGAAAATGAAATAAGGATTAAAAATTTCATATTTAATCCTGCATATTAAGAGAGTTTTTTCTCAAATCAATTCCCCATAAAAGTTTTTTCCTTAGCGTTTCATAATAAT
>CAZUCY010000151.1:0-7988 GCA_964618785.1 uncultured Ignavibacteriaceae bacterium
GCGGAGACGGTACAATGCATATATGCAAGAAGCTAGGTGAAATGGGGATGAATATGATCGGTGTACCTAAAACTATTGATAATGATCTTGAGGCTACCGATCTCACATTCGGACACGATTCGGCAGTGTTTGTAGTTGCAGAAGCTCTCGACAGGCTGCATACAACTGCATCATCACATCACCGGGTAATTGTTTGCGAGGTAATGGGAAGATATGCCGGTTGGATTGCATTAAACGGAGGATTAGCCGGAGGCGCAGATATTATTCTTATACCTGAAATACCTTTCTCATGGGAGAAGGTCTATGAGAAGATCCATAAACGCGAGTTGATGGGAAAAAAGTTCAGCTTGGTTTGTGTTGCAGAAGGTGCAAAATCCAGTGATGGTCAAATGATTGTGAAAGGGACGGATATAAAAAGACATGATCCCATGCAATTAGGCGGTATTGGTGAGCTTGTTGCCCGCAGAATAGAAGAGAATACCCAGCGGGAAACCAGAGTTACAGTATTAGGACACGTTCAGCGCGGAGGAAGCCCTACTCCATTTGACAGGATCCTTTCTACTAAGTTTGGTTATTTCGCTATTGAATTAGCTTCACGTAAAAAATTCGGAAGAATGGTTGCGTTAAAAGGTGATGAAATAAAGAATGTTTTAATTGAAGATGCCATTTCACATCAAAAATTGGTCAAATTAGATAATCAGAATGTGATCGTTTCTAAAGCCGTGGGTATTTCATTTGGTGAATAGAAATTCGGTCGTCTTTCTTAATGATTTGTTTAAGTAAAGTTGATTTTGGAATTGGTTACATATATATTTACTATTCATGTTGAAACTTCTTATAAAAGATTATAAATTGTTCATTGTAAACTTTTTTACCATTGGGGTCGTAGTTCAGTTGGTTAGAACGCCTGCCTGTCACGCAGGAGGTCGCGAGTTCGAGTCTCGTCGGCCCCGCAATTACACCGTTTACCCCGGTGGCATCTTTACTTTTTTTTTTTTTTACATTCAATTTGATTAGAAGCCTGAATATTGCATTTCTTCTAAATCCTTTATAATTAAGTACTATTACAATCAAATAACAAAAAGGAACTATATAATGAACATCTATGTTGGGAACTTAGCTTCAGACGTCGCTGAAGAAGACCTGAGAAACTTATTTTCGGAATATGGACATATTACTAATGTGAAAGTAATAAAAGACATATTTTCCGGTACATCTAAAGGATTTGGCTTTGTAGAAATGCCAGGAGTAAGTGAAGCGCAGAAAGCTATAAACGAATTGAATGCTAAAGAGCTTAAAGGAAAAAAAATCGTCGTTAACGAAGCAAGACCAAAAACCGATAGCAGAAGAGGTGGCGGTGGTAATCGCGGCGGCAGCGGCGGCAGCAGAGGCGGAAGCAGCAGCGGCGGCGGCGGCAGAAGGAAAAGTTGGTAATAATTTTATTTAGATTGGTCGCTGTTTGAAATTCGCGGATGAAATTACGTAGATTTCTCAATATAATCTAAATTATTTCTATTATACTTTTTTAATAGAGCTAACAGATATTTAGTAAAATAGTATATCAAATAAGCCTTATAACTTAAATTATAAGGCTTTCTTTTTTACAGGATTATTTCAAGAAATAATTTCTTTTCAGAAAAATTTTTCATAAATTATTTTACTACTAATTTACCGTTACTTCGCACGGAATAATTACTAATTCCATCCTTAAATTTAAATTTGTTAATCATTTCATGAAGTCCGGACATCAGCCTGTTTAATTCCTGCGCGGCTTTTGCAATTTGCTGTAATCCGGTTGATGAATCTTTGCTTACATTATTTATATCGTCAATATTTTTTCCTATTTGTTCGGCGGTTGCACTTTGTTCTTCACTAGCTGCGGCAACATGAATTATTATCTCACTAACCTTATTCCCGCTATTGACTATTTCAGTAAGTACATTACCTGCTTCATTGAATAAAGTTTTACCAACTTCAACTTCTTTAGTTCCTTCTTTCATGGAACTGACAGCTTTATCGGTATCGATTTGAATATTTTTGATCATAGAAGATATTTCTTTAGTTGCTTTAGAAGTTCTTTCCGCAAGCTTTTTTACTTCATCTGCAACTACGGCAAATCCCCGTCCCTGTTCACCTGCTCTGGCGGCTTCTATTGCTGCATTTAAAGCTAAAAGATTAGTCTGGTTTGCAATTTCGTCGATTACCTGAACTATTTCACCAATCTTATCGCTGTTTTGTCCAAGTGAAAATACAGTATCGGCAGATTTGTTTACCACTTCAGCTATTTTGTTCATCTTTACTAATGATTGATGAACGGCATCACCTCCTTTAACTGCCATTTCACTTGATTTTTTTGCAGTCTCTGCTGCTTTCCCGATATCTTGTGTGGTTTTAACTATTGTTTTTGTCATTTGCTCAATTGCAGCATTCACTTCATTAGTTTGAACAGATTGCTGCTGAGCGCCGTTTGCTATTTCTTCAGTGCGCATATTTATTTGTTTTGAAGCCCCGGCTGTGGCCTCAACTGATTCATAAACCTTCCTTATCAATTCCTTAACTTTATCAAGAGACCTCATAAAACTTCTGAATAATTGACCTATACTATCATCGTTATTATTTTCAAGAGAAACCGTTAAATCTCCTTCTGATAATTTTTCCAGCTCCATTAACATAATTTTAATGTTGCTTTCCAGATAATGCTGTCTGTAAACATTGCAATTCTCTTTTTTATTAAGATTATTAAAAATAGCTGTTGCCATTTGTTTGCAGTCATTGTACCCGCAGTGCCCGCAATCAAGAATATCTTTCTTTTTGCTTTTAAGCATATCTTTAAATATCTGATTTACTTGTTCCTCACCGGGTATCGTTATTGTATTTTTGAAAATTGAGCTTCGATTGGAATAACTTCTACAGTATAAATCCCTATCCCAGTATTTATCTATTATTCTATGCAGGTTTTTATTTTTGAAAATACGATTCATAATAAAACCTTTATTTTTATAGTGATTTTGCATTTTTTTGTTTCTTGATTCAATTGCATATTCAAGTTCATCTGCAGTTTTATCTCTCTTCGTCCCTGTTCCGCCGTTACATCCAAGTTCGCAATTAAGGCAGTCTATTAAAAGTGGAGTTTTGCCATGTTCGATATCCGTCTTAAGCTTATCCAGGTAATGATAAATTGTATGTTGACCTTCTATCTTCCTGGTAAAATTAATAACTTCCGGCGCTTCTCTATGAACTGTCCTCATTAATCCGCCTGGAGTAGAAAATAACACTGCTCTTTCTGCTTCACTACCGTCAAATTGAACTTCCGGATAGCTTGAAATGTGAATATTCTCTGTATCAAAATATTCAGCAAAGCGTTTCATTGTTACGTTATAATCGCCTATGCCTACTTCCTCAAATTCTCTTTTTTTTGCTATACAGGGCGATACTATAAGTATTTTATAATTACTATATTCCGGGTAAAATTTTCTTATCATCTTCATTGAATGCATCATTGGGCTGTCTGCCGGTGCAAGGTTCGGAAGAAGCTCGGGATGATATATCTCAATGTATGAAACAATTGCAGGGCAGGGTTGCGCAATAACCGTTCCGGGATTTTTCCTTTTAATAAAATCAAGATAACTTTTTACGGTCAGTTCAGCGCCGAAGCTGACATCAAAAATTGCTGCAACGCCTTTTGATTTCAACCAGCCGTTGAAATTGAGATACGTATTTGGGAATACTGCCGCTATTGCCGGAGCTACTACCGCTATAATTCTTTCTCTTCTGTTGAAGGATTCTTTTAACAATTCAAAATCGTCAATAATTACACGGGCATGAGCAGGACAGACAGAAATACATTCACCGCACCCGATACATAGATCTCCATTTATTTCGATTTGATCTCCTATCCCAATATTACAATACTTCACAGGGCATATCGAAATACATTTATGACAATTAGTACATAATTTTTTATCAACATCAACTACTTTCGATAATTGCATTAGAAACCCTTTCTTATTATTTGTTTTTGTACTCCCTATCTAACAAATTATTATTTATTATTCAGCTATATAGTAATTATAGTTACATGATTAAATTTTTTTAAATGGAGTTAATATATTATCGAAATTATTAATTAAATTTTTAGAGCATTTATTACACTTTAATATCCGGTTGATTTTTCATTGAAGCCTATTTATTTAAGGTATATAATAATATTTTCAGGTGATGGATTTCTGCTTTTTTCGAATTCATTCAGAGTATGATTATGTTTTGTCTATATTGTAGAACGGAATATAGAGAGGGGGTTTACTTACTGGATCGCAAATTAACTTTATTAATAAGTCCCATGTAAAATATGAAACAGCGCCTGCCTTCCAATCAGGCTGGGTCCGCCGTATATTAGAATATATTTATATCACTTTTCGGATCAACATAAGAACGGTATATCTTTATCCCGCACAAAAATTCGTTTTCATCAACTTTAAAATCTTTTGGATCAAATTTTTTAAGTTTCATAGATTGGAATTTTGTTTCCGGGTAAATAAACGCAAAATGATTTTTGGAGGTTGTGACTTTTATGGGCATTTTAAAATCTTTTACATCTGCTTCCCACCTGTATTTTAAAGTAGTTTCATTTCCTTTTTTAACTACATAGACCGTAAAAATTGGGAAATTTACAAAACGTAAATATTGTTCAAAAAAATAGTTTAAATTCTGTCCTGTCCTTTGGTTTATATAGTTAATAATATCATCAGAATTTATACACTGATAGGCAAACTTTTCCTGCATTCCTTTTAAGACTGAAAACCAAAGAGTATCATTATTTATAACATCTCGTAATGTATTCAGTACAAGTTGACCTTTATCATACATATCGCCTGCACCTTCCTTGTTTACATTATATGGACCGATAATAGGCTTATCATTCCTGATATTAGTCTTTTTACCGTTCATATATTCCAATGCCGCTTTGTGCCCCCAGTTATATTCAACATAAAGAGCTTCTGCATAAGCCCCGAAGCTTTCATGTATCCACATATCTGCTATGTCATTTGACGTTACGCTGTTGCCCCACCACTCATGGGCGCTTTCATGTATAATAATAAAATCAAATTTTAATCCAACATTGCTGCTTGCATAACCTTCATAACCGTTGAGATAATGATTACCGTAAGCCACTGCAGATTGATGTTCCATGCCGTTGTGTGATGACTCAATTAGTTTATACCCATCGCGGTAGAATGGATATTTGCCAAAATATTTTTCATAACAAGCATGCATAGTTTTTACTTGCTGAAAATGTTTTTTAGCTTTCACCAGATTTTCAGGAAGAACGTAATAGTCAAGTGTAAGCTTGCTTCCATCTTTGCTTGTAAATACATTGCTAAAATGGACGTATTTGCAAATATTAATTGTGACATCGTAATTATTTATCGGATAACTTACGAACCAGCTAAATTTTGTACTGCTATCCGGCAAAACTGTTTTATTTCTAAGCCGGCCGTTGGAAATATCCTCGAGTCCTTTGGGTACTGTAATATTTATCAGCATACTATCCGGCTCATCCGACTGGTGATCTTTATTAGGCCACCAAAGACTTGCACCGGTTCCTTGACAGGTTACTTCCACCCATGGGTTCCCTTTTTTATCTTTTGTCCATATAAAACCGCCATCCCATGGGGGATGTTCTGCAATTTGAGGTTTGCCGGAATAGTAAAAAACTATCTGATGAATGGATTCTTGTTCTAATTTGTTTGGAAGACTTATAAACACGGCTCCGGCTTCGCGGGAATACTTTAACGGCGTCCCGTCCTCAAATTCTATTTTGTCAATATTCATATTGGCAAACAAATCAACCTGCATTTTATCAAATGTATTTACTACTTTAAACCTGATTGTGTTTGAACCTTTAATAGATTTGGAAGAAGTATCAATGGCAATATCGAGATTGTAATAGGTTACATCATAGCATGAACGAAGAGGGGAGAGAAATCCGCGCAAAGAATCAGCTCTTGTAAATTGCCCCCAGTCATAATGCGATGGCTCTTGGGCATTTACAAAATAACTTAATACAGTAAAAATTATTATTAGAGAATATAATGTAATTTTCATCAATGTTTCCAATCAGAAATGATTATAAACTATATTAGAATGCAAATTAGTAACCATATTATAATTCTATTATTTTATTGAAATAATTTTTAGCAGCTTTACTCCGTGATGCGGTACCTTTATGGAAAATTCAGTAGAGTATATCCCGAGATTTTTTTGCCTCCAAAGGTCCCTTACTTTAAACTTACCGGAAATACCAATATCTGTGGCTTTTATAACTATATTGTCTTTGACTTTTGAATTCTCAGTGGAAAAATACTCAGCCGGGCTTTTTATGTTACTGCTGGTACTGAATAAACCGACAACTTTGGAACCATCTTCCAAATCTTTCACCCAAATTTGCTTTCCGTCCTTATCATATATCCGGCTTGCCTGTTTGCCAAGAGGATCCTGATCAACGGCAAGTACTTCATCATTAGATAAAAGATTTAATGTGAAACTATCGAGCCGTGAAAGATCGCAGCCTATCAACAAAGGAGAAGATAAAAGACACCATAAACTGATATGTGAATATTGTTCATCGGGGGTAAGCTTTGATGGATGTAAACTCGGACCCCAACCAACTAATCCAACTACAAGCATATCCGGATCATTCCAATGTCCGGGAGAAGCATATTTTTCTAGTCCGGCCTGATTGAATCCATTTTGAGAAACACTAGACCAGCTATCCGAAATATCTCCAGTGGTTCTCCAGCAATTACCTCCTATTTCGGTGCCCCATTCCCAAACATTTCCCATCCCATATTGACATAAGCTGAACACAATATCCCTGTTAACTTTATCTAATGAAGCTCGCATTACTTTATAAGGCTTTTGAAAAGCTTCAAGATTTTGATTTGTATCAATATTGCCGTAAGAACACCAATCATATTTTAAATAATCGATTCCCCATTCGGCAAATCGCAGGGCGTCTTGATCTTCATATTGATAACTTGCAGTATATCCTGCGCAGGTAGTAGGCCCCGGTGAAGAATAAATTCCAAGTTTTAATCCTTTGTCGTGAACATATTTACTTAATGCTTTCATATCCGGAAATTTTTTATTTGCATTTATCATACTGTTTTTATCACGTGCATCACCGGCAATCAAAGAATCTTTTGTGCCGGGTTTGATTGACCAGCAATCATCAATATTAATGAATGTCCACCCATGATTTATTAATCCTGTTTTGACCATAGCATCAGAAGCGGCTTCTACTTTACTTGCATCAACCGCTCCCGCCCAGCAGTTCCAGCTATTCCAGCCTAACGGCGGAGTTAGGCTTATTGTACTGCCAACAACAATCCGGAATTCTCTTTCCGCTTTCCCAAAATTATTCTTTGCAATCAGAGTCGTTTTATACAATCCTTCTTTCTCTATTTTGCCGGTTATGATACCGGTATTAGGGTCAAGTAATAGTCCTTCCGGGAGATCCTTTGCTGAAAAAATTATCGGTCTTGTACCGGTAACGGCAATTGTATAAAGAAACGGGTGACCCGGCCGTACTCCAAAAATTTTTGCTCCGTTTACTTGGGGATGGTCGGACGGCTTAGGGGTTAAGATATAAGCTTCCTGTGTCGTTCTTTTTATTAATAGAGATGAAAGTGGCACCTCTTTAGTCATTTCAATTTTAGCATCGCACCAATCAGCATGATCGTAATCTATACCATCTCCTGCATCGGTTACAAGCAGACCAAGCTTTTTAATTTTGCTTATATTGATATCGACTTTTTTTGAAGCAGTCCCTTTTTTCATAATACCGCTTTGCCAAAGAACTTTTTTATCTCCCAAAACAAGGAATTCAACCGAACCTTTATTTGTAGCTTCATCATCGACACCTACTGTTGCTAAAAACCGTTTTCCATTGTCATTAATGTTTAATAAAAATGTACTGATTGCGTGTG
>CAZUCY010000152.1:0-7911 GCA_964618785.1 uncultured Ignavibacteriaceae bacterium
AAGTAAGAAACGTTGGACAAACTACTAAATTTAATTTAATTGGGAAAATGAATAATTTCGACTATTCTATCGGCGGCCCCACCGGTGTTTTCCAAGATTTAGGTCAGGCAAATGTTAAGATCGAATATCCTATCTTCAAGAATTTTTTAATTAGGATTGAAAGAAAAGAGGCATTAACGGAAACTATATTATCGAACGAAATGTTAGATGAGCTCGGGTTAAAGTATAGGTTTGAATTTTAATGAAAAAAAAAATAATTGCATTTTTTAAAAAGAATTCAGGCAGAGATTTTAAAAGTAAAGAGATTGCAAAATCATTAAACTTAAATACTGACCATGAATATAGTTCACTAAAATCGGTTCTTTTTGAACTCTATAAAGAAAATTTCTTAAACAAATCGGGGAAAAAATATAAGCTTAATCAAATGCCCCTTTCTAATAAAATTACCGGCACTCTTCAAATAGTGAAAGGCGGATACGGTTTTGTTGCGCATAAAAACCCCAGGATGAGGGATATATTTATTGCTACCCGTAATTTGGGCACTGCTTTTAATGGTGATACGGTTGAAGTGGTCCTTTCCGCAAAACAAAAAGGAAAAAATATTGAAGGGCAGATTATCGGTATTATAAAGAGGAAGAGGGATGAAATTATCGGTACAATAAAAAAATCAAAATCATTTTATATTTTGAAACCTGACGATTCCGGCGTACTCCGTGATATCTATATCGCTAAAGAAAATCTTAACGGCGCAAAAGAAGGCGACAAGGTCGTTGCAGGCAGCATTGAGTGGGATAATCCGGTATTAAATCCTGAAGGGAAGATAATTGAAGTCCTCGGTAAAAAAGGTTTATATAATACGGAAATCGAATCGATTGTCCGGGAGTTAAATCTTCCATATAAATTTCCCGCAATTGTTTTGGAGGAAGCAGAACAAATTGAAATAAATATTATGCCGCAGGATTTAAAAGGAAGAAGAGATTTTAGAAATAAAATAGTTATTACAATTGACCCGGAAGATGCAAAAGATTTTGATGATGCTCTTTCCATAGAAGAACTGGAAAATGGCAATTATTCGGTAGGGATTCATATAGCCGATGTTGGGCATTATGTTAAAACAGATTCTGAAATTGATAAAGAAGCGTTGAAAAGAGGAAACAGCATTTACCTTGTCGGGAAAGTGATTCCCATGCTGCCGGAAAAATTATCAAATATTATTTGCTCATTAGTTCCCGGTGAAGACAGACTTACTTATTCTGTAATTGTTGAACTAACTCCGCGTTGCAAGATAATAAGCTATGAGATAAAAAAGAGTATTATAAACAGCAAGCACCGCTTTAATTATGAAGAGGTTCAGGAAGTAATAGAAGGTGAAGATAACGGGTTTAAGAAAGAAATTTTATTACTGAACAAATTAGCCGGTACGCTTAGAAAGAAACGTTTGAAGGAAGGGGGTATCGAATTCTTCACAGCGGAAGTTAAATTTGAGCTTGATGGAAATAATTACCCCGTAAGAATAATTAAGAAGGAGATAAAAGAAAGTAATATGCTGGTTGAGGAGTTTATGCTTCTTGCCAACAAATTAACCGCAAAACATATCGGGACTCCGGAAAGCGGTCCTGTTAAACCTTTTATTTATCGCATACATGATTTGCCTGATTCGGAAAAAATAAATGAGTTCTCTAAATTTGTTAAATCACTGGGCTATTCGATTGAGTCACATCCGGTAACGGGTGGTACATCACACAAAAATAAATTAAATCAGGTTCAGAGCATAATTCAGAGCGCTAAAGGAACTGATGAGGAATCTTTAATAAACGAACTTGCAATCAGGTCTATGGCAAAAGCAGTTTATTCTGTAAATAACATTGGGCATTACGGTTTAGGCTTTAAGTATTATACTCATTTTACTTCACCCATACGACGGTACTCTGATTTAATTGTCCACAAACTTTTAAGTAATTATTTGCATTACGAAAAACAAAGAAATTATTCATTATCAGAATTGAGTTCTATTTGTGATCATATTTCCGAAACTGAGCGTGCTGCTACTGATGCCGAAAGGCTTTCAGTAAAGCAAAAGCAGACTGAATATCTCAAGAATCATATAGGGGAAGAATTTGATTCAATAATTTCGGGATTGGCACATTTTGGAATTTTTATTAAAATACTTGATATTTTGGCCGAAGGACTTATAAAATTGCGTGACTTAGAAGGAGATTTTTATGTTTATGATGAAAAAAAACATGCTTTTATTGGCAGAGTTACTAAAAAGCAATTCAGGTTAGGCGACCGTATAAGAGTCAAACTTGTCAGAGTCGATATTGAAAAGACAGAATTGGATTTCATTATTCCTGAATAGATCCAGAAGGATAATTATAAATAAACGATTTTTATTCCTTTAGGAAGCGTTCCTGGTGGTTTCTTTTACTGAAGTACTAGTTCCTTTTGTGGAAGTAGTAGTTCCTTTATTGGAAGAAGAAATACCTTTGTTTTTGTAATCCGTTTGATAAAATCCCGTACCTTTGAAAATAGGGCCTGATCCCGGGCCGATTAATCTTTTTACAGGACCTTTGCACTTCGGACAGATTTTAATCGGTTCAGCGCTCATAGAATGAAAAACTTCAAATAAATGACCGCATTTTTTACACTTATATTGATACGTCGGCATAACTAATTACCATAAAAATTCCATCCTAAATTTACTCAATTTTTCTAATAATTTCTATTATATAATCTAAAATGTTATCTTTATTACACTTAAATTTAAAAACTTTTTAGACATATTTAAAAACAATTGCCTTTTAATGCTGTGAAAAAAATAATTGTAGTTGTACTCATCTCCTTAA
Organism: uncultured Ignavibacteriaceae bacterium; assembly: GCA_964618785.1. Lineage (GTDB taxonomy): Bacteria > Bacteroidota > Ignavibacteria > Ignavibacteriales > Ignavibacteriaceae > FEN-1297. Next base: position 2,847 of record CAZUCY010000152.1, read on the forward strand.
TGTTTAGCGGATGTATAAATTATATTCAAGATGTACAGCTCTACGCTGACGGGTCTGGCTCTATGCGGATAACATTTTGGACTAAGATGCCTGATAATGAAACCAATAAAATCCTTGACAAAGTCGGCATCTTTAATGCTGATTCTTTAAGAAGTGAATTCTCATCAAACTATGTAACAATTAAAAACATAAATGTTTTTGTCGATTCAACTGACAGTACAAATCATGCCATTATTAACCTAACTTTTAATAACATTGACTCATTAAGCCGGGCTAAAGCATTTGCATCTTCGGAATTTTCATTAAAGGATGGAGCTGAAGGACAAAAGATATTTTCCCAGTTTATTGCCCCGATTACTACCGGCTTTGGAATTAACAGCAATACTTTTCACGTTACTTATAAATACACATTTGGCGGTGATATAATAACCGATAATAGTACTGCTAAAAAGAGAAGAATATTAATCTGGGATTATTCACTTGCAGAAATCGGCAGCGGTAAAACAATTTCAGTTACATTCAGACCCTTTAAATTAAAAGAAACCCCACCCTGGATTTATGCTCTTTCCGGCTTAGTACTGCTGATAGTTATTATCTTCCTTTTAAAGAAAAAGAAAGATTAACTGTTTATATTTAACGTTTTCAAAATATTCCAGATCATTTCAAAATTTAATTTTATTGACTTGCCAATAGGTTTTATTTATATTTACTATCTATTTTTGAAAAATAGTTGATATAGTAAATTCCCGATGGTAAAAGGTGATTACAAGATATTTGCAGGAAGTTCTAACATAGAATTAGCCGAAAAGATCGTTAAAAAGCTGGATATGCGTTTAGGTGCAATAGAATTGAAGCGGTTTAGCGATAGCGAAATTTGGGTTAAATATGGTGAAAATATACGCGGTTCAGATGTTTTTATTATTCAGCCTACAAATCCTCCGGCCGATAACTTATTAGAGCTTTTGATCATGGTAGATGCAGCTAAAAGAGCATCTGCAAAAAGAATTACAGCAGTCATCCCTTATTTCGGGTATTCAAGGCAGGATAGAAAAGATCAGCCGAGGGTTTCTATTACTGCTAAGCTTGTTGCAAATCTGATTACTGTTGCCGGCGCTGATCGCGTAATGACCATGGATCTTCATGCTTCTCAAATACAAGGTTTCTTTGACATACCTTTCGATCACTTGTACGGGTCTACCGTTTTCAGTGGGTTATTTGACAATTTTAAAGAAAATTTTGTTGTCGTTTCGCCGGATGTAGGTGGCATTAAACTCGCAAGATCCTATGCCAAAAGATTACATGCGGATCTTGTTGTTATTGATAAAAGAAGACCAAAACAAAACCTTGCCGAGGTAGTTCACATTATCGGTAATGTTGAAAATAAAGACGTTCTTTTGGTTGATGATCTTATAGATACTGCCGGTACCTTTGTTGGCGCTATCAAAGCGTTAAAGAAAAAAGGCGCAAGAAATATCTATGGAGCCATTACGCATCCAATACTTTCTGGGCAAGCTATTGAACTTATTAATAATTCTGAATTAACAAAGTTATATGTATCCGATACTATTACTATTAGAAAGAATGCCGATCTAAATAAAATCTCGGTTATATCTGTATCGGGCATCTTTGCCGAGGCTATACGTAGAACTTACAATAATGAATCAATTAGTTCGCTTTTTGATATAGATAAAAGTTAACATCCGTTCTGGAGATAAAATGGAAAAAGTAGTATTAAAAGCAAGCATAAGAAAAAATATTTCAAAATCAGCACGCAGTGAATTGCGTAAAACAGGTAAAATACCTGGCGTTTATTACTCTAAGCATGACAGTCCTATACCGGTATGTGTTGTTGAGAAAGAGATTAACCCGCTTGTCTATACTACGGAGACACATCTTATCGCTCTTCAGCTTGACGGTAATGAAGAACTGGATTGTGTTATAAAGGATATTCAATTTGATCCTATAACAGATCGAGTAGTTCATTTCGATTTACTTGGATTAACAAGCGGCGAAACATTCCAGCTTGAAGTACCTGTTCGATTTCACGGCAGTCCTGTTGGTGTCAAAGAAGGCGGAGTTCTTCAAACATTATTACACAAAATAGAAATAGAATGTCTTCCGAAAGATATCCCTCAACATATAGATTTAAATATACAAGAGCTAAAGTTAGGTGATGCAATCCATGTTAAAGATTTGAAACTTGAAAATCTTACTATTCTAAACCCGGAAGATGCTGTAATAGTTACTGTTACACATCCGAAGGCTGAAAAAGAAGCTGCTGTTGAAGGCACAGAAGAAGTCCCTGCCGAACCGGAAGTGATCGGTAAGGAAAATACCGAAAAGGAAGAAGATTAATCTAAGAATAGAGTGCGAATTATTTTTGGGATAGGTAATCCGGGGATACAACATAAATATAATAGGCATAATATCGGATTTAGGCTGTTAGATTATTTTGCATCTAAAAATTTACTTTCCTTTATTCCCTCTAATGGTAGTTATTATTATTGCAAGAATAAACTCTCTACTTACGAATATTATCTTGTAAAACCCAATACTTATGTGAATAATTCCGGCGTTGTTGCAGTAAAGCTAATTGAAACATTTAACATAAGCATTCCGGATTTACTTGTCGTACAGGATGATATTAATTTGAATTTTGGTAAAATTAAAGTGAAACATTCCGGAAGCGGAGGTGGCCATAATGGAATCGACTCAATTATTTATCATCTTATCTCAAATGAATTTACAAGGTTAAGAGTTGGGGTTGGAAACAGCTTTGAAAAAGGTGATATGGCTTCTTATGTTCTTTCCGATTTTAATCCCGAAGAAGAAAAGGCACTTGAGAAAGTATTTGAGACAGGTTGTTGTCTCATTGAAGAATTTATTATAGGGGGAACAAAACAAATATTAGATGTAAGCAGCATAATTGCCGCTAAAAACAAGAACCTGGACGATACTGGGAGGGGAGTACTGTAAAAACAGTTTAAAATATTAGTTGAATCATTATTTTATAAATAATGCTTAAAATATTTGAAATATTAAACTTTTATAAGAAATTGTAGTTGTAAAATTGATAAAATATTAGTCATAAATGCTTGTAATTGCAGTTCTAATTAAATAAATTAGTACTTAGTTCTTAAAATAGATATTTATTTAACCCCTGCTCTCATTGGAAAATGAGGGCCAATAAGACCAAAGGAGGTGACACGACTTAATGAGGACAAATGTGTATGAAAGTGCAGTAATGATAAATGCTGCATTAGATGATGAACTTATCGATTCCATCGTTTCGAAAATTAAAGAAACTATCATTAATAATGGTGGGGAAATAAGGGAAATAGAAAATTGGGGAAGGAAAAGACTGGCATATATGGTAAAAAAAAGTAAAATCGGTTATTATGCTATCTTCAGATTTACTGCCCCGTCTAAAATAATTGCCAAACTCGAAAGATTTTTTTCCCTTGACGAACAAATTCTTAGGTATCTAACTATTAAGCTTGATGGCGATGCCGTAGATTATTTGGAAAAAAACAAAATTGTTCCTGTGGAGGAAACAGTAGTCCCTTCTATAGTGGAAAGCGAGCCTCTAATAGTTGAAGACAAGGAAGAAGAAGTTGACGAAATCGGTAATTAACTAATAATTTAAGATTAAGTTCGGAGGAAATGACCATGGCCGATTTGAAAATGCCTGAAATAAACTACGTTATTGTAGCGGGAAACTTAACAAAAGATCCCGTTTTCCGGCAAACTACAAATAGCACTCCTGTTGTTAACTTTTCTATTGCTTCAAATAGAAAATATAAAGATAGCACTAATCAATGGCAGGAAGATGTTTGTTATGTGGGCATTGTTGCATGGAATAAACTTGCTGAAAGTTGCCGTGATAGGCTTAAAAAAGGATCTGCCGTTTTGGTAGATGGGGAGTTGCAAAGCAGATGTTGGAAATCAGACGAAGGGCACAATCGCAGCATTGTTGAAATAAAGGCCAGACGGATTCAATTCCTTAATAAAAGAGGTAAATTGAACGGTGAAAATGGTTTAGAGGATCATTTAGAAGATGAAGATATTATTGCCGATGAGGAAAGTATTGAAAGTGTGGATTTTACCGATGATTCATTTGACAAATTCTTATCAAGCGAAGAATCTGATTTATTAAAGTAATTTTGGTGTAAAATGAAAAAAGAAATAAAAACAAAAAAAATATGTAGGTTCACTCAGAATAAAGTCACTTATATAGATTATAAAGATGTAAAGCTTTTACAAAAGTATGTTACCGAACAAGGTAAAATTATTCCTAAAAGAATAACAGGTACAAATTCTAAATATCAAAGACAATTATCACTAGCCATCAAACGCGCCAGACATATGGCTTTGCTGCCTTATGTTTCAGATACCGTTAGATGACATTATATTTTGGAGAATAAATGAAAGTTATATTAAGGCAAAACTATGAATCGTTGGGGCAAGTGGGCGATTTAGTTGAAGTGAAAGAAGGCTTTGCCAGAAATTATTTAATTCCACGTAAAATTGCTTATGTTGCATTAAAAGGAAATATACTTGCTCTTGAAGAGGAAAAGAAAAATATCGTAAAGAAGAAACAGCAAGAAATCCATTCTGCCGAAATTCTCGCATCTGAAATTGAAAAGGTTTCAGTAACTATCCCTGTGCAGGTCGGTGAAGAAGATAAAATTTTCGGCTCCGTAACTACGCAAATGATTGCCGATGCTCTTAAGGAAAAAGGTTATGATATTGATAAAAGAAAAATTGATATAGAAGAACCTATTAAATCACTTGGCATTTATGGAATAAGCATAAAACTTCACCCCAATGTTTCATCAAACGTTAAAGTTTGGGTAGTACGTGAGTAACCGTATTTGGGTAAAAAAAAGGAAAGCTTGAGCTTTCCTTTTTTGTTTTAAATTCAACGTTTTAATTTATCTGGCTTTAATCTTTTTTTCATGTACCAGCTTTGCGACTTCAGAAGTTCCATTTCTTGAAATTGTCCTTACGGCTTTTGCTGATAATCTTAATGTTATAAATCTGTTTAGTTCCTGAACCCATACTC
>CAZUCY010000153.1:0-7596 GCA_964618785.1 uncultured Ignavibacteriaceae bacterium
AACATCAATCATAGTATCGTTTTCGGCAATGAAAAGCTTGTAAATTTTATCATTAACCAAAGAGAGTTCACTCTTTTCATATTGCCAGCAATTTATCGGGATAAACGTATCGTTATTTTGAGTATTTAACGAATCAAATTTCGGATTACCGGCAACGATAATTATTCCACCGGCTTCTTCAGAATTGGTCTGATAGGGTTCAAGATAGCCGGAACGAATTGAGTCCGCTAAAAAAAACGAATTACCGGTATTAAAGATATAAAGTGTATAAAAATCTTTGCTGTCTTTTTTTAAGTCGTCGACAACTACATATTCATCAACTCCGTCGCCGTCAAGGTCAACTGAAAAATCATACGGATCGTTGAATTTTTTTTCAAGAATGAGATGTTTATCTTTATCAAAAACCCGTAGGTTAGTATTTTCTATTTTGGCAGAAAATAAATCATAAATGTAAGTTCGACCCTGACAATAATAACGGGCAGTAAAAACGAAAAGAATTAGAAGGCAGTATTTTATCTTCATTAAATAGAAAAAATCATTAAAGAGTATATGCAATATAAATTATTCCCGACAATTTAACATGTTAATAATTTAGTAGAATGAATAAAGGATAATATCATTAAGCCAAACCATTTATCAAAATTTATTGGTAATTATACCTAAATCTCTCTAACTTTAAAACATCGAATTTTTTATATAGTATTTTGCAGATAGAAGGTAAATTTTGCTTTGCGTCGGAGTGGTATATCACTTCCGATAAACCGGAGTTCAGGATAGGTTTCTTTGAGTCCTTTTTTCTACAAATATATCACCCTTAACAGCGTGAAGACAAAATCGAATATTTCATTAAAAATTTGTGATTTTTTAAGCTGAAGCTTGTCTATCATAGGGGTAGACCGGCAGACTGATTTAAGCCGGTGAAATTAGCAGCAACGTTCAGAGGCTTACTTGTATTATTTTTATAATTGTACACTTTTATACTTGGTTACATAGAAATTTAAAACAGATTAGGAATAAAATTTTAATACTTTTTCAATATAAAAAACAATTTCCAATAAAATATAAACAATTAGGGAAGGTACGCTATGAAACATAGTTTATTAAAAATAACAGCAGCGCTGTCAATTTTATTTTTTCTATCTGCCGATTTAATTGCTCAGGAAACATTTAACTTCCAATTCAAATATTCTAAGGGCAGCACATATTTTTATAACTCCGATGTAGCTTCACAATTAACACAGGAAGTAATGGGGAAGGAAATGAAATTTAACAATGACGTTCACGGAGTATTCAGATTCCAGGTGGATAACGTTGCAGATAATGGTGATATACAGTTTACCGCATCCATGGATTCTGCATCGTTGAAAAGCAATATGATGGGAAAAGATTCATCAGTTAGTCTTACCAGTGTTATTGGCAAGCGCGTAAAAGCAGTGCTTTCAAATTTCGGCGAAATAAAAAGCTGTACAATGATTGATTCAGCTGAAGAAAGTAACAACAAGATGATGTCTGTTCCGCAGGAAATAAAAAGGTTTTTTCCAAAGCTTGCAGGTAAAGATATTAAGTTAGGAGAAAGCTGGACTAGTTCTAATATTGATACTATAAAAAATTACGGCGGTACAATTATCAGCAATATCGATATGGCAAGCACTTTGTCCGGAAAAGAGAATAAAGCGGGGCATGAATGCTTTAAAATTTCTTTTACCGGTAAATTAAAAATTTCCGGCAAAGGGAATATGCAGGGGACGGACTTCACAATGGAAGGAGACGGCACTTCTTCCGGGAATATATATTTTGATGAGAAAGCAGGTTTGTTGATTTATTCCGAAGGATCAATGGAAAATGATATGACAATGGCGACAACCGGCGGGCAAAACATGGTTATACCAATCACACAAAATGTTAAGTATGCACAGGTTTTGATTAATAATTAATTCCTTATATTACAAATATCACAGAGCCGGTTTATTATTTTAAACCGGCTTTGTTTTGACGCTTTCCTATATTATTTTATAACTCAATCCTAAAAAGAAACTTTTCAATAATAAGAGAAAGATGTAATATGAATAAATTAGAACATTTTCTGAGCCGACATATTCAAATATTTTTTTCAATAGCAAGAATAATAATTGGATTTCTTTTCTTAAGCCACGGAGCGCAAAAGCTTTTCAGTGCATTCGGAGGACACGGGACTTATGGAAATACTAAATTATTTATAGCCGGAATAATTGAGTTTTTATGCGGTATTTTATTTGGATTTGGTTTTAAAACAAGATTCGTTGCATTCATTGCAGCAGTCGAGATGCTATATGCATATTTATCAGTTCATCAGCCGCAGGGACTTTGGCCGATTCAAAACGGCGGTGAAATGGCTCTTTTATACTTTTGTTTCTTTTTATTTTCCATTGCAAACGGAGGAGGGGAGTGGAGCCTTGATGCGTTATTTATGAAGAAAGATTAAATATAAGGCGTAAAGACGGGCTGTTCATGAGTTAAACTATGAACAGTCCCCGGCGCCCATACATTGTCTAAAGCATGTATTCCGGAAGTTTCTTTTTTATGACTGCTATATTTCGCCCGGCCGTTAAACTTGAAATTTACAAGTTCAATATTTCATAAAATTAATTAATATCTGTCTTAATGATATATACAATATAATCGAACTCATTTTAGCATTAATTAATTCTATTTGAAAGAACATTTCCGTTTAGATCATACTCCTTACAATTTTTAAGATTACCGCTAATATAATATTCTTCTTTTTGAAGTTTTCCGTTTTCAAAATAGGTTTTTACGCTGCCGTCAATTTTACCATTCCAGTAGTTTTCAACTTTTTTAAGAGCGCCATATCTGTAATAGTACTTTTTAGCGCCGGCAATTATTCCATTTTCATAATTGGCTTCGGATTCAAGCAATCCGCTTTCGTTAAAGGTTTTATAATCTCCGTTTGGAATGCCGTTCAAATTATAGAAAAGCTCTTTTAATTTCTTATTAGCGCGGTAAACAAGTTCTATCCCGTTTTTCAGGTTCTTCTGATAATCACTTTCAGATTCCAGCGAACCATCTTCATAATAAGTTCTTGTAATGCCGTGCTGAATGCCGTTAATATAATCGACTGAAGATTTAATTATTCCGTTATCATAAAAAAAGTAGGATCTATCCTGCAGGGTATCATTTTTATAATGCCATTCGTTTTTCAAGAAACCATTGTCATAAAAATCCCGGGCTGTACCTTCTTTCTTTCCATCTTTATAAAATATTTCGTTTCTCAATGTACCGTTAGTGTAATAATTCCTAGCTGTTTTTTCTTCGGATTCAAATTTGCCCAATAGGCTGTATTTAATCCTATGGGTCAGCTCGCCGTTTACATAAGTATCTTTAACCCGTAAATCACCGGCTAAATCATAAATTTTTACTTCACCGTCAAGTTTGTCATTCTTAAATATGGAATAAAGAGCAACGGTGCCGTTGTCATTAAAAACTGTTGATGGTCCGTTTCTTAATCCTTTCGAGTATGTCGCTTCAACCTCAACTTTGCCGTTTTTAAAATAAGTTTTTGAAATGCCGTTTAAATCGCCGTTAATATAATTCCAATCACCCTCAAGCTCGCCCGTTTTATAATAAGTATGGATAATGCCCTCAAGCTTCCCGCGGATATAATTTTGAACAGCCCAAAGTTCGCCCGTTTCATAATACCATTTGGAAACGCCTTCTTTCAAGCCGTTACTGTAATTCCATTCCGTACTTAGCAAGCCATTTTCAAAATACCAGACGGATTTGCCGTTTTCTTTATCATTTATAAAATTCCAGACTTTCCATTTACGCCCATCAGGATAGTACTCGGTATATTCGCCGTTTAGTTTTCCGTTAACATATTCGCCCTGCGTTTTCAATATTCCGTTAGGATAGAACGTTTTTTTAATTTCCGGACCTGGAGCATTTTGAGAGTAGCCGGCGGTAATAATAACCAGTGACATTAAAAGTATGGAAATTACCGGCTTAATATTTATCAGCATGATATTTTAATTAAAATATGTCTTAATTTTGTGTCCAATAATAAAATTTATCTTTAAAATTAAGACTATTTTAGGAAAAGAAAAATTGATAAATAAGCAGAAATTATAAAATAATTATTTATTCTAAATCTTTCAAATTAAAAGTGATTTGTGCTTGATACTAATAAAATAGTTTACGCAATAATTTGATGAACAGCCATTTTGGCAAACGAGGCTTACTAAAAAGTAATTTTAGGATGCTCCAAAGAATAAATATTTTAATTTTAGTCAGCCTCGAAGCAAAGGGGACAGTAATACCTTGCAGCAGGCGGGCATAATTTAATTTTGTTTGAATAAAACTATCGGGTTATAATGCATCAGCACCATCATCATCATCATTCATCAGTACAAAAGAATTTAATAATATCGATTTTATTAAACTCCCTGATTGTAATAGGTGAAATAATTGCCGGAATCTTCAGCAATAGTCTTGCTCTGATATCCGATGCGCTTCACAACTTCAGCGACTTGATTACACTTGCACTAAGCTTAACTGCAGACAGGGTATCCAAATGGGAAGCTACTCCCGATAAATCTTACGGCTATTTAAGAGTGGAAATAATTGCGGCTTTCATTAATTCCTCTGCACTTGTATTAATCGGAGTTTATATAATATACCAGGCGGCGGGTAGATTATTTACGCCGGAAAAAATAGCTGCTTCCTGGGTGATAGCTGCTGCTTCAATTGCTTTTCTGGCAAATGGATTTTCCACTTATTTGCTTAGTAAAAATTCAAAAGAAAATCTTAATGCTAAATCAGCTTATCTTCATCTTTTTTATGATGCGATAAATTCCCTTCTTGTAATTGCAGCGGGAATTTTAATTTATTATTTCAATTGGACTATTCTGGATCCTATATTCTCAATAATTATAGGATTATTTATTATTAAAAGCGGATGGGACGTAGTTCTTGAAGCGGTAAATATTTTAAGCGAAGGAACGCCTAAAAATATAAATATAAAAGACGTTACTGCGTTCATTACGGCTTTCCCGGAAGTAAAGGAAATTCATCACCTGCACATTTGGTCGTTGTCATCCGAGATGAGCGCATTATCTATGCACGTTGTTGTTCATGACCAGTTGATAAGCAAAGGTTATTTAATAATTGACAAACTTGAAAAAGCTTTGAAAGTAAAATTTGATATTGATCACCCTACAATTCAACTTGAAGCCGATTTGAGCAAAGAGCAGAATGGGATAATTAAAATTAACGGGAATAGAGTGAATGACGATGCAAAGTGAGTAATTTATTGAGTTTTAAATCCGGCTTGTTCAATTAACTGTCTGGCTGTATCTGCAACTGCCTTATTCTCAAAAGAGAACCTCATAGTGCCGCCTGCGCCTTCGCGTATTTTCAAAATTTCAACATCTTTAATATTAATATTGTTATCAAACATTAAGGCTGAGAGTTTGCACAGCACGCCCGGTTTATCTTCAACATAAATAAAAATATCGAAAAGTGGGTTAATAAATCCTTTAGTATTTTTAGGAATTACATCTCTCCTGATTCTTGCGTCTTGAAACAACGATCTTAAAGTTTTCATATCTGCGTTTTGCACAAGCTCTTCAATTTGGGTCAGCTTTTTGTTTAATGCTTCAATAGCATTGACAATTTCTTTTCGGTTCAATTTTAAAACCGTTTCCCAAATATCAAAACTGCTGGAAGCAATCCGGGTCATATCTCTAAAACCGCCTGCAGCAAAATCCAAATAGTTTATTTCCCCGCCGCTATTTCCATTATCGCCGACAGAGTTTACAAGCGCAACCGAAAGAAGCTGGGGAAGGTGACTCACCTTAGAAATAACTTTATCATGCAGGTAAGGGTCTAAGAATCTAACGCGCGCGCCTAGAAAGCTGATAATCTGTAGAAATTCATTTAAATTTTTTTCCTCTTTTGCAAAGTCGGAAACAATGTAAACTGCATTTTCAAAAAGGAAAGGATCGGAGCTGTCATACCCGCTTGTCTCTTTACCCGTCATAGGATGCCCGCCGATATAAATACCTTTGCTTTTTATTTTTTGCCATATATCCTGGAATACCGATTTAACTCCGCAGACATCGCTAATAATTGTCCCTTTATTTATTAACGGCGCCATCTTTATGAAAATATTTAATGATACTTCAGTTGGCATGCAAAGGAAGATAATATCGGAATCTTTTGCATCTTCAATAGAGTTAAGAGATTGATCAATTACTTTTTCCTTTAAAGCTTTTTTAAGGACGTCATTATGATCAAAACCTTTTATGAAAAGCTGGGAACAATTTTGTTTCAGAGCTTTGGCTATAGACGCGCCGATTAAGCCAAGTCCTATTATGGAAATATTTTTTATATTCAAAAGGGATTTCTTATATTGATTAAAAAAATTACATTGTTCTGCCGATGACGCCGGCAATAAGCTTAACCTGCTGCATCAATTCTATAAATTGTTCGGGAAGAAGCGCCTGCGGACCGTCAGAGAGCGCCTTTTCCGGGTCATTATGAACTTCCACCATAAGACCGTCGGCGCCGGCAGCAACAGCGGCTCTTGCCATAGGCAAAACTTTATCCCGCAGACCCGTTGCATGGGAAGGGTCGGCTATTACCGGCAGGTGGCTTCTTTTATGCACAACAGGTATAGCTGAGAGATCGAAAGTATTTCTTGTATAAGTTTCAAAAGTCCTTATACCTCTTTCACATAGCATCACATCCCTGTTACCATTGGCAAGGATATACTCGGCAGACATAAGCCAATCTTCCACTGTTGCAGCCAAACCCCGTTTAAGCATAATAGGCTTGGTTGTTTTGCCAAGGTCCCTTAGTAAAGAAAAATTCTGCATATTTCTGGCGCCAACCTGGAAAATATCCGTATATTTTTCTATAAGACTTATTTGGCTTGATTCCATTACTTCGGTTATTACAAGAAGGTTATATTTATCCCCGGCATTTCTTAAAAGCCTCAGCCCCTCCTCGCCAAGCCCTTGAAATGCATAAGGAGATGTACGCGGTTTAAATGCTCCGCCGCGCAATATTTTCGCGCCGGATTTGGCTACTATTTCCGCAATAGTAAAAATCTGATCCTCATTTTCAACAGAACACGGACCTGCCATCATTATTACTTCATTACCGCCTATTGATACATCTTTAATTTTAATTACCGTATCTTCTTTTCGGAAGGTTCTGCTTGCAAGTTTGAACGGCTCGGTAATACGGTAAACTTCGGCAACTCCATCAAGAATTTTTACTTTCCGCGTATCAAAATCAGGCTTTACTCCGATAGCCCCCAGAATAATCTGCTCCACCCCCGTTGATTTATGAACGGCAAACCCGAAATCCTCCAAATGCTTAATAACATTTTCTATCTGCTTGTCGGATATATTTTTTTCTAAAACAACTACCACTATTAACTCCTAAAAAATAATTAATGGAATTTTTTTTCTCCGGCTTCTATTGTTAGATCTATATGATCTTCTTTAGAAGGAATAGCACAAGAATAATTTGCACTGTATGAGCAATACGGACTATATGCAAGATTAAAATCTATTGTATAAACATAATTGGAAT
>CAZUCY010000154.1:0-2057 GCA_964618785.1 uncultured Ignavibacteriaceae bacterium
TTTACCATTATTTTGTGTTTCCCTTTTTCAGTGTATTCGTGTTTTGTGCTGGTTAATTCAATGTTGTTATTCTTTTTTGTTCTGAAACTTTGCCATTCGTTTAAAAAAATGAAATTTCCTGTCTTTTCTTGTTTAAAATTTCCGTTGCTGCCAATTGAAATAAATTCGGGTTTTTCTTCGCAATTGAAATGTATTGCCCAGTAGTCAATCCAGTCTGTCCAATTTTTTGTGAGCACTTCACGGGTCATTTTGTTGTTTCTCTCTTTGGTGATTTTAACAATTTGACCGTTCTCAATACCAATACTGCTGCTGCCCTTTTTCAGTTTGTCCTCTAATACTTCTATGTCGTCTTGTGTATAGTAAGTGGCAAAGTTGGTGAGTTGAATTTTTACTTCTTTACCTTTAACGATGGGCTTTGCCTGAAGGTAAGCCACGTCAAAAAACTTGACTTGCTTTTTGTCAACTGCCCGCTTGTCAAAAATATCCTGAGGAATGTAGCGCAAACGAATGTCAACTCCTTTCTCCCGGAGTTCTTCTTTTATGTAGCTCTTATCGCCTGTTAAACTCATTTCAAACTCAAAGCCCAAAACATCAACCTGAGTAATAAGGTTGGTCTTGCACTCTTCAAAAATTTCATCAATCAAGGTTTTGGTAACAGGATAACTTAACGGACCAATATGAACAAAGCGACCTGCTTTTTTACCATGCAGCATTTTGTAACCATCGGTACGGGTTGCACCGTAACCGTCAATAATGAGAGCAAAGTATTTTTCCTGTTTTTGATCAAACAATTTTTCATATTCTTCCTTAGGCATATCAGCGGGAATGCCAAAGAAATGCTGCCTTTCATATTTGCCAAGATTGAGAACTTCAAAAGCATAGTAGGGCTTGTTTCCTTTTTTTAATTCACGCTGCACTTGTATCAAACGCTTTCTTGTGGTGTGAACGGAAAATCTTCCAATATCTGTTGTTATCCATCTTCTTTTTAGTTTCTCTGAAACTGCTGCAGTTGTTCCGCTACCGCAAAAAAAATCTGCAACTAAATCACTTTCGTTTGAAGAAGCCGAAATAATTTTTTCTAAAAGTTTTTCGGGCTTTTGTGTGGGATAATCAAGTCTTTCATCAGCTACTTGATTGATAATTTCAATATTCCAAAAATCACTAGGAGCGAAACCTTCTCTCAAATAATCTCTGACTACTAATTCAGGATTAGTAATTTCCCATTTGTAATCAACATCTTTAGCAGATTTAATTGGACTTCCCACAATTCCTCGACCACATAAACGATAGTAACCATTTTCATCTTTAAGTTTGTATTTTTTTATTGTTTCAGGAGAGTATTCGGACAAAACGTTCTTATCCTCCCAGTTAAAAATATGATTGTTAATATTTTTAGCATAAACGATGATATCATCGTGTTTTCTATTCCAGTAAATTTTAGAAAATTGACGAGTTTTATAACACCATACAACGTTATTCATAAAATTTTTCGAACCGAAAATATCATCAAGTAGAAATCTTAAGTAGGTATTTACTCTCCAATCACAATGCAAATAAATGCTTCCATCATCAGCCAATAAATTGTGCATAAGTTTCAATCGTTCATACATCATTGATAAATACGATGAAATGCCCTTACCCCAAGTATCACGATAGGCAATTTCTTCAATGATGTTTTGTTTTTTTTCAGCAGTTTCGCCTCCAATTTCTATGTTAAAACCAAAATCTGCACCAACAGCAAAAGGCGGATCAATATATATGAGTTTAATGCCTCCTTGTTTTTCTATCTGCTCTCTTATCGGCCCGTTAGCAAGCGATGAAAGAATGAGTTTATTATCACCCCAAATAAGTTTGTTAGTCCAACCCTTATCTTGTCTGCCCTTTGCATCAATAGAAAAAACATTGGTTTGCTCTAAAAGTTCCGTGCGCGGTTCATCTATATTTTCAATTGAATGAAAAGGCAAAACCGAATTGGTAACTTCTTCTTTTCTTCCGTTCCAAAACAGAAAAACATCTTCATCGTCAGCAAAGAGTTTGTAGATGTATTCTTTTGGCAA
>CAZUCY010000154.1:2157-7492 GCA_964618785.1 uncultured Ignavibacteriaceae bacterium
TGATGATTGCATTTTCAGTTGACTACAATTTGTAGCCAACTGGCTTCCTTCTTTTTTTAATCGTGTTTTAAGCACACTCCAATACTTTCGCGGATTTGAGCTTTCAGTTAATATTTCAATTACATCCACTATGGAGAAATACCATTTCTATTCCTGCTCACCCCTTGCGAGCGAATTTTCTTGCTTTCAAATAATTTGATGTTGCTCATATTTCTTTCAGAACTCAATTCTCTTGATATAATTAGCTTCCATTTACAAAACGTGACAGTTTGTCACGGTTTCATTTCATTCCTTTTCTAACCGCTTTATCACTATAATAGTTTGGGCTTAATAGTAAACAGTTTTACCGCCTGCTCAAAAGTTTTAATTGAATTGCGTTCTCTTTTCCATATATCTTCTTCAATGTAAAGCGGAATGTACTTTACTTCGCTTTGTTCACTGTTCACATCGCTGCACCAAACAACAAGTCGCTTAATTTTTCTGATATCATCTAAATCTTCTCTGCCTTTTGTTTCAATTATGAAAATTTCTTTCTCTGTTTTTTTAGCAATGAAATCCGGATGGAAATCGTGTATGTTCCCATCTTCACCCTGATACTCAATTTTAAAATTGAGTTGAAGGAAATTTTTTGCAAAAGAAATTATGTCAGCATCTTCTAAAAAACCCGCAACATCTAATTCAAAATCGTTATCGGCAATCACTTTGTTGAACACAGATTTTTTTGCTTTGATGAAACCCTGATTCTTCACAACAATAGGTCGTGCCTTGCGAAGCTGAATGAATTGTTTTATTTGCGCGCTGCCCTTGTCTTTAATTGTAAGCTGGTCAATAGCTTCTTTAAACGTAGTGAAAATTTTCTCTTTAACATCAGGCTCTGAGAGGTTACGGATAGTTTGCGGATTATTGAGATCAACCGTTTTATCGAAAAGTTTTTGCGAGATGAATTGTTCCACTTTCGGAAACAGAATGTTGAAGCCGCCGAACAAACCTGATTGGCGCAAAATACTTTTTGCAAAGAAGCCGACTACATTACGGTAATCAGGTATGATGTCTTTGAAGATTGTTTTGTGCGCTTCATAGCCGTCAATATCAACAAATACAATTTCTTTTAACTGATCTGCTGAAAATGTTTTGAAGGCTGTGGGTTTTACTTTCAATGCCGCTTCATCAATATCTTCTAAATTTTTGAATTCACGGTAAATGCGAGGAGATAAAACAGGAAGTTTTATATCTAATTCATCTAAATTCTTTTTTGTGTTTTCATTATCTACTTCAACTATCAAAGGTGTCCCGGATGGAGTACCTTTGCCCATTGCCCTGTAACCTAATTCAACCCCCTCAGTTTTGATGCTTTCAACAAAGTCAATGAATGCTTCGGTGCCAAGCACAACTAATTCCTCTTTGAAATCCATTTGTTCAGGAAACATTTTTCTTAACCCTCTGCCAATGGTTTGCTCGGGTAATATTTTTGATTCAGCGCCGAATGGGCGCAAGCCGACTATTGTAGAAACATTGCGAACATCCCAACCTTCACGCAACATTAACACAGAAACAACTGCTTTGTAGGGTGAAGTGTCGCTGTCAACTGCATCAGCGGCTTGACGAAGTATATCCAATTCTGTTTTAGCAGCTTTGGTAGTTGCGTTTTCATTTACGTCACCTTTTTTGTTTGTGTGAATTATCAACACAGCATCTTTCAGTTTTGGATAATTCATTTCAAGGAACGATTTCGTTTCGTTTGCCTCTGCTGTGGTGGTTGTCATTACAAACAATACGGGAGTTTTCCGGCTCTTTAAATTTTCATATTGTTTCTCCCATTCAATGTAGCCCAGGTGAATGTATTCACGATAGCGTTCGGTGAATTTGTCGGAAGGTTTTTCTTCCAGTTTTGCCCTTGAAGGACCATCAGGCAGAACAGGTGTTTTCACTATGTTTTGCCGAATGGCTTCCACTAAAGGATAGTCGCAAATTGTTTGAACGAAGATTGAACCATCGTTGTGCTTTGGTGTTGCTGTGAAGTCAACCTGAATACCTAAACCATGCTGCGTTTTTAATTTAAGTTGATTGTTAATGTCCTGAATGCTTTTGAACCATTGCATTTCCGGATCGTGAATATGATGCGCTTCATCATTGAACACAACAATGTCTTTTATTTTATCGCTGCGAAGAATTTTGCCTAAGTCAATTCCACGATTGGTGTCTGCATCGGGTGAGGGTTTTGTGCCTAAAAATTCTTCATCAAGCGTTGGTTCTTTTTCTTCATTCAGATAAACGCGGTGAATGTTTGTCAGGAAAAAATTTCCATCTTCTGTAATAGGCTTTACATCATCCTGAATGTGAAGCGTGAGTTGGAAATCATTTTTCCAGTCACGATCAAACATTCCGTTGTCTGGAATAAGCGGTTCCGTTTTAAAAATTTTCAGATAGTCAAAGTCCTTGCGAAGACGGTTCAATACAATGATGTTTGGAGCAATTACCAGAAAATTTTTTGATAGCTGTGAATTGTTTTCGTAAAGTTTGTGAAAGTAAGACCACACAAGTGCAAGCGCAATCACTTTTGTTTTGCCTGAGCCGGTTGCCATTTTGATTACATACCGTGTCCAGGTTTCATCAAACATTCCGGGGCTTACCCTGCCAAGCGAATCGTATTTAATCAGTTCATATTTGTCTCTTGCTTTCGCAACTTCATAGAGGTAGATAATGCTTTCAATAGCTTCCTGCTGGGCAAAGTAGAAGCGAAATTCATTTTCTGCTGCCTGGTGTGGTGTGTTGAACCAAAATTGAAGAAGCTGTTTACTTGTTACAGATGCACCTTCGTAATTCCTTTCACGCCACTCTTTTACTTCTGTTCTGATCTTATGCACCATAGGAGGCAACAAAGTTTCCTGCGCTGTATTGAAAAGGTCGTCACCTGTAACAGCAGGAACCCAACGAATAGAAGGGTCAAGAATGGTGAAAGGATTTTTCGGAAATGTGGGCATTGATTAATATGCTTTCAGTTTTATTATAGTTTCAAATTCGTTTTTCAATTAAGTCTAATGTTCATTGTAAGGGAAGGGTTACTTTTACAAGTGAGATTTTTTTTCCGTCTTCAGATTTATTTTCCCAAATAAGTTCAGTCATTTAATCCCTCTGCTTTGTAATTTGGATAGAAGAAATATTTCTTTCACTAATTTATTAAAAAGAATAGACTTATAAAAGAAAATGTAGTCAATATTATTGTTTACGAAAAGACCTTTTTGTAGTTTTAAAATAACGGCTGTTTTTTATGAAAGAAAAGGATGATACGGAAACAAACGTATGTAAAAAACGGAGCCGCTAATACATCAATTGTATAATGCACATGTTGAAGCAAAACCGACAGGGCTACTGCAATAGCGCAGGTTAAGAAAACAATTTTAAGTTTTTTATTTTGAACGGTAAAGAAAATTAAGAAAAGGGTTGCTGTGTGCCCTGAGAAAAATAAGTCTTTTGTTAAAAGCCTGCCGGTTCCAAAATATTCTACAAAAGGGTCATTTAAAGGAATCATATCCGGCGGGGGGTTAAGAGGCAGTACATACATAGCTGCCATTCTGATGATCACAAGAAGTGAATATGCCTGTAAAATAAACATCAATTGTTTAGGATATTTTGCAAGATGAAATAATACTGTAATCAGCGATAGGTATATTAATCCGAATATAAGCCATGTAAGGTTTAGTGGTTTGAAATGGCTTAGCAGCGGATCTGCTAAAATAATACCCTGCCGGGTTTCGATAAAATTAAGAAAATTAGATAAACTCCATAAAACACCTGCAAGAACAATCCCGGTCAGGACAAATTGTAATCTTAATTTTTTATCCGATAAAGCTTGTCTCCAGGTTATAGTCATTTTTTTTGTGAAAGAGGAAGGATTAGAGTAAATGTAGAACCAACGCCTTTGATACTGTCGACCAGAAGGGAGCCGCCCATTTTCTCAAGATAGCGTTTTGCAAGGGCAAGACCCAGTCCGTTTCCTTCATAACTTCTCCCGATGTTTAGGTCTTCCTGGCTAAAAGGACGGAATAAATGGTCCATATACTCGGTTGAAATACCTACGCCGGAATCTTTAATCTTACAGGTTGCTATTTCTCTTTGAGCAATTACGCCGGTTTCAATTTCGATAAAACCCTGACGAGTAAATTTAACGGCATTATTTAATAAATTATTAATTGTGTTTTCAAGGCTCTGAACGTCAACATCGACAAGTAATTTTTTCTTGCTGAAATTAGTCTTTATAGAAATATTTTTTTGGAGCGCAATTCCCCTGTTGGCGTCAATGCAGTTGGTAATGATGCTGTTCAAATTTACTGTTTCGATGTTTAAAACATAATTGCCCGCTTCAATCTGTGCAAACTCCAGCGTTTGAGTTATGCTGTTAAATAACCTTTCGCTGCCGTTGTATAAATTATCTAAGTAAACTGTGTCTTCAGGACTCATTTTATCCTTCATGCTTTCTTTTATGATTGAAGAGTATCCTAATATTATATTTAACGGCGTACGGAGTTCATGCGAAAGAACTGTTAGAAAAGTATCTTTCAATCTTTCGGTTTCTTTAATGTTGTCTCTTGATTTTTTTACTTCGATTTCCGTTAATACTATTTCCGTTTGATCGTCATGAAAAAGAACGATGTAGGTTTTACCACCTTCAGACACCGGGAAAAGCTTAGTTTTAAAAATAGGCAGTGTTATTTCTTTACTTTTTAAAAGTGAGTCGGCATAATTATTTATGGAATTGCCGGTTCCCCTTTCGAATGTATCTAAAATTGCCTTATGAGCGCCGCTTGCTTTAAGTTCGGAATCATTAAATATTGAATACTCTTTTAACTCGGATAAATTATATCCCCATTGAAACGTAAATGAATAGTTTACATAGACAATTTCTCCCTTCTCATTGATAATTTGCACAGGGAAGGGTATCTGATCATAAAGCGCACTAAAATATTTAAATAAGGATTCCTGCATTAATTAAATCACCGGTAAGGAAAATTGGATAATAGCGCCTGGCATTCTCTGTAAAATTTTTATATATCCGTTGTGCTTGTCTATTATACTTTTGCACAAATAAAGTCCATAGCTTGTTTTTCCAACAGCAATTACTTTATAAAAGGGATTTTCAATTTCAGGTGGAAACCCGGGGCCGTTATCTTCGATTTCCACATTAACGAAATTATCTTTGTAAGATGATTTGATAGTTATTGACACATCTTTTCTGGCTTCAACGGCATTATTAAATAAATTAACGAGCAGGTGTTGTATCTGTTCGGAATCATAATTGCATAAAGGGATTGCATTTAATTCAGTTTTAACAACTACC
>CAZUCY010000155.1:0-7448 GCA_964618785.1 uncultured Ignavibacteriaceae bacterium
GGTTTTAAAATTTTTAATATGGAATGCTTGTCCTGCCATCAACTTGATTCACGGAATGTCGGGCCACCGTTAAGAAATATTACCAAAAAAAATACTCCCATATATATAATGAATTATTTACTGAATACTACGGAAATGCAGAGAAAAGATTCATTGATGCAAAAATTAGTGAGTGAGTACAAAATTATAATGCCCGATCAGCAGCTGACAAGGGATGATGCGCGGGCTGTTCTTGAATATTTACGTTCAGTAGAAAAGTAGGTTAGGCAGACCGCCTAACCTGCAATAATATTATTTTGATCTATCGGGATAAGGCGGCTTATGTAACCTTTTCACCGGATTGTTCTGTAAAGCTTCATTTATCATTTGAATTGCTTTTTCCAATTGTTCATCATTCCCTTTTGCAAGTTCTGCGGGGTTATCGTCTATTTCATAATCAGGATCAACGCCATAACCCTCAACAGTCCAATTTCCTGTAGTATCCCAAATGCCAAAACTTGGTGCAGATAAGAACCCGCCGTCTATAAGCTGTGGATTATCTCCATATCCTATCAATCCGCCCCATGTCCTTTTTCCAATTAATAAGCCGATTTTTTCTTCCTTAAAGTAATAAGGGAATGCATCGCCACCCGAACCCGACCAGCCATTTATTAACATCACTTTAGGACCAGGACATGAGATAAACGGAGTTTGCCCGCTATTAAAGTCACGTCTTGCCCAATAGCTTAAAATCGGACGATTCATCAACTCTACAAATTTATCCGGAATTTGTCCGCCGCTGTTAAATCTTTCATCTATTACCATAGCATCTTTTGTATATTGAGCAGAATATTGGCGGACCAACTCGCTTTGACCATCAACACCGGTATTAGGGACATAAACATATCCGGCTTTTCCGTTCGTTTCTTTATCTACTTTTTCTCTGTTCTCTTCAATCCATGCAAGGTTTCTTAAACGTGATTCACTGGATAAAGGTTTTACTAAAATTTTCCTTGCACCATCGGAATCCGGCTTAGAATTTATAGTTAATGTAACAGTTTCATCGGCTAATCCCTGAAAAGCTGCCCATGGATCTTCTTTGATATTCAAAGGCAAGCCATTTACTGCTATTAGGTAATCGCCTTCTTTTACATTATTACCGGGTTCAAGTAAAGGGGAACGCACTTCAAGATTATCCCAGGAACCGCCCTTGTATAGTTTCTTAAATCGGAAATAACCGTTTGCAATCTCATAATCACAGCCAAGCAATCCGACATTTATATTTTTAGGCTGCTCAACATCGCCGCCGCTCACATAAGTATGTGAAGAGTTTAGTTCTCCAATCATTTCACCTATTATATAATTTAAATCATTCCTGTCTATTATATATGGAAGCATAGCTCCATAACGGTTCTTTATTGCGATCCAATCAACTCCATGCATGCCGGGATCATAGAAATAATCGCGCTCAATTCTCCATGCGTCATTAAATATTTCCGTCCATTCTTCACGCGGGTCAATCCATGTTTCCAATTTATCCGTTGCAATTTTACCATCGCCGGCTTTTTTACCTGCGGCAATATCTATAATACCATAAGTAGAACCGCTCTTGTATATTATTTTTTTGCCGTCAGCGGAAACATCGTAAGTATTTACGCCGGAAATAATTTCTTTTGCTTCCCGGTCTTTCAGATCATAATAGTAAATTGCTCCCGAAGGCGAACCTGGTTTTGCATCGCCGGCAGCAGGCTCTTTCAGATAAACCACTTTATCTTTAACGGCATAAAGCGGTCCAACATTACCCAATTCCACCGGAAGTTTTACAGATCTTTGCTCAATATTTTCAAAATCTATTTTAACCGGTTTTACACCTTCATTGTTTTTTTCTTTTTTATGTTCCTCTTTTTTTGATTTATCATTTCCGGATTTATTGTTCGAAGTATCTGCTTTTACTTCCTCAACGTCATTTTGAGGCGCCAGAATGGATAAACTATCCTTTTGAAGAGTAACTGCTATAAGGGAAGTCGAGTTTGGATAAACCCATGTAGCATCCATATCGCCATAAACAGGTTTGAATTGATTGTTAGAATAGTAATAAAGGTACTTCCCATCCGGATCAAAAACAGGAGAAGTATCATTATAGTATCCTGAAGTAACTTGATGTATCTTATCTTCAATTATATCATAAATAAAAATTCCGGTAGTAAGCTCGGTTATACCCTTATGGTAAGTTAAAAACCTGCTGTCAGGCGACCAATTGTAATGAAAATGGAAATCCCAATCGTTTTTATCAACCAGTTTTGTTTTGCCTTCTTCTATATTAACTATATAAATGCTTCCGGTTTTATCGCTGAATGCAATCCATTTGCTGTCAGGTGACCATTCAGGATTATACCTGTAACAATGACCATCTTTAGTTATCTGTTTTTCTTCACCGCTTCCGTCACCGGGACGTATATATAATTCGTACTCGCCTGTTTTATCGGAAAAATATGCAACATATTTACCATCAGGGGACCATGATGGAAATCTTTCTGCAATACCTGAAGTATTTGTAAGATTCTGAATACTTCCGTTCTTTTCGGGAACCGTTAGCACTTCACCCCGGGCGTCAAATAATGCGCGCTTTCCTGTGGGTGAAAGAGAAAAATCATTTATTAAACCTGCAAGATTTTTTAGCTGGGGTCTATCCTGCGGTAAATCTGCCGGAACTTCTATATCTACAGGGTGAGTTTTTTCCGTTGCAAGATCAAGAAGAAATATTTCACCGCCTTTTTCAAATACAATATCATTAGGGCCTAAACTTGGCCATTTCATATCATAATCAATAAAGTGAGTTACCTCACGGAATTGTTTAGTGCTTAAATCATAAGCCCATATATTGTTCCTTTTATTTTCGTCCCTATCGGAAAGGAAATAAATCGTATTGCCATGCCACATAGGAAGAGCATCCATTGCCTTATCAAAAGTTATTTGCTCTGAAGTGTTATTCTTTAAATCATATATCCAAAGTTTGCTTACCCAGCCGCCTCTATATCTTTTCCATGTCCGGAATTCGAGAGAAGCTGTCTCAAAAACAAGCTTACTGGCATCTGAATTAAATGAACCGATTTCGGCAATCTTCATGGGAAGCTGTTCAGGCAAACCGCCATCAATTGATTCCTTGAATAGACGGTTAAATCTATTTGAAGGACTATACATTCCCGAACGGTACAAAATGCTCTTCCCATCAGGATACCAGTTAACAATATAATCTACCATTGGATTATGTGTTAACCGTTTGGGAATACCACCTTTTGAAGGCATAATATAAACATCCATATTGCCGTCATAATTGCCCGTAAAAGCTATCCATTTACCATCAGGTGAAAATTTTGGCAAAAATTCCAATCCTTTGGCGGTGCTTAATCTGGTAGCAATTCCTCCTTCTTTTGAAACTGTCCATATATCTCCTGAATAAACAAAAACTATTTTATCAGCGCTGACATCTGGAAAACGCAGCATAAGAGCATCAGGTTTTCGCGTAGAATTCTGCTGTGCAAAAACAGTCGAACAAAATAACATTACAAGTATGAAGTAGTTAAAATAACGTTTCATAACTATGCCTTTTATAATTGATAAAATTCAGTCGAAAAATAGTATTATTAATTTTGAACTTTAAACTGTTAAAATAATATATAAAATAATAGTTAAATCTGAAAACCGTTCGCCATTTTTTCATCCCTGATATGAAATACCGGATAACTTCGGGTTTAGTCATATCACCTTGCCCCGAAATAGAAATTAGTATCTTATCGTTAAATTAATTTCGTCAAATTCAATTTAACCGGACTTTATTTGGTGATTTACTGATTCAAACGGATTACAAAAATTATCGACGTGTAAACGGTGTACTATTCCCATTTGAACTTGATATTGCAGATAATGAACGTGTGCAGCAATTTAAGTTTAATACTATTACGCCAAACGTGAATATTGATGAAAAAATATTTGATACTGCAAAGTAAATAATAAGTGAAATTCCGAATATTATCTGACTTAAGATGAATTGAGCCTTTCTCTGCCGAATAGTTATTATTCAGTAACAACTTATGAAGAAAGTAGACTTAAGGGATTAATTAATGGTCTTATTGAGAAAATTTAATTTTTAAATTAACAATTTCGGAGGGGCTGCCGATTTTTACCGGCGGTCCCCAGGTGCCTACTCCGCAGGAGACATAATACTGTGTACTGCCTTTCTTAAGGTATCCCCAGCTTTTCTCGTAAATCATTTCGGTTATCAAATTGAGAGGAAACATTTGCCCGTGATGTGTATGCCCGGAAAGCTGAAGATCAATTTTGCTTTTCATGGCTTCATCAAGTCCGAATGGGGTATGATCCATCAAAATAATTGGCAAGCTTGTATCTGTTCCGTTAAGTATTTCCGGGATAGTTTTTCTTCCGCTGCCTGCTAATTGCTTATTGGACCTGTCATCCCTGCCGACAATGTAGAATGAATTATCAATTTTAATAACTGAATCACGAAGAAGATTTATTCCGTAATCCCTCATATATTTTACACAGCCGTCAATACCATTTATAAACTCATGATTACCTGTTATTGCATAAACGCCGTACTTCGATTTGAAATCCCGCAAAGCAGAACCGGCATTTCTTTCTTCCAGCATTTGAGCATTATCATCGACCAAATCTCCGGCTATAAAAATTATATCGGGATGAAGTTCATTGATTTTATTAACAATCTTTGTTAAATGAGCGCCGTTATTAATTGGTGAAAGATGAACGTCAGAAATTAATACTGCATTTAATTCTTTTAATTTGCCGGAACTTTTGCGTAATCTCAGGTTCAAAGTATTTACAGTAAGAATTCTTGTATTAATATACCCGGCAGTAATAATGATTGATACTATTATGACAACGGCAAATATTATTAAATGCTTAATGAAAAGATAATGCATGTTTATATATGAAGGGCAAAAGTGGAATATTAAACATGTAAGACGAAAGATATCAATGAATAAAATAGACAGGAAGAAATAAAGCATGAATGCAAACCAAAAAGACCCTATATACAATAATATATCATATAACATCGGGGAGAGCATTTTTTCCATAAATTTAGCTGAAAGGAAAGAAAGTGCTGCAATTAAAAAAACAATAAGGTAAACTATCTTTAATTGATGAAGCCCTTCTAAAGCCTGCCAGCCATGTATGAAAATATAATAATTTACTGCGGCATATATGGATAAAAATATAGTAATAAAAACTATCATATAATAAGTCCGTTTATTTGAAATAAATATTCAAATCAAATGCTCAATTGTATTCATCCCAGCTTTTTATCGGTAAGTCCTCTGTCCGGAATCTGACAAGCGATTTAACAAATCTTTTTGCGACCTGAATATTAGTAATCAAGTTGACATTCATATCAACAGCTTTTCTTCTTATAAGGTAGTCGTTGTCAAGTTCGTCTTTTTCCTGGTTCTTAGGGATGTTGATAACAAGATCAAGCTTTCCTTCATTAAGATATGTCATTACATTCGGCTCAAGATCTTCAAGCGGCCAGTTAAGTACTTCAGCCTTTATTCCGTGTTCATTAAGAAATTTGGCAGAACCTTTGGTGGCGTATAACTTCAAACCCATTTCATAAAGCTTCTTTGTTTCGTTGAAAAAGTCAGCTTTATCTTTCAATGTTCCCGTGGAAAGCATAATAGATTTCTTAGGTATTCTGTAGCCTGTAGACAAGAAGCTTTTTAAGAATGCTTCATTAAAATCATCGCCTAAACAAGCAACCTCCCCCGTAGAAGCCATTTCAACGCCTAATATCGGGTCAGAACCTTTTAATCGTGTAAAAGAAAACTGGGGAGCTTTAACGCCGACATAGTCAACGTCAAAAGAAGATTTATCCAATTTGGGAATTTTTTCACCCATTATGAGTTTTGTAGCAATATCAATGAAATTTATTTTTAGAACTTTTGAAACAAATGGAAAGCTTCTGGAAGCGCGGAGATTGCATTCAATAACTTTTACTTCGTTATCCTTAGCAATAAATTGGATATTGAATGGACCGGTAATATTTAGCTCTTTTGCAATCTCTTTCGTTATTATCTTTATCCGGCGCATTGTTTCAAGGTATGTCCTTTGCGGCGGCAGCACAATTGTAGCATCTCCGGAGTGGACTCCTGCGTTCTCAACATGCTCTGAAATTGCATAGCAAAAGAGATTACCGTTTTCTGCAACAGCATCGGCTTCTATCTCTTTCCCGTCAGTGATGAATTTGCTGATTACTACAGGGTGGTCATGGCTTATTTCAGAAGCTTTCTTAAGGTATTCTTCAAGTTCTTCGTCCGAAAGTACAATACTCATTGCGGCGCCGCTTAGTACGTAACTTGGTCGGATAAGTACTGGGTAATCAACTTTACGGGCAAATTCTTTTGCCTCTTTTAAGCTGGTCAGTTCTTCCCATACCGGCTGGTCTACTTCAAGCCTGTCAAGTATTTGTGAAAATTTATGCCTGTCTTCAGCATTATCAATCTGTAAGGGAGAAGTCCCAAGTATATTGATTCCTGCATTATAAAGTTTTAGTGCTAAATTATTTGGAATCTGCCCGCCCATGGAAATAATAATGCCTTCAGGACACTCTTTGTCATATATATCAAGCACTCTTTCAAAAGTAAGCTGCTCAAAATATAGTTTATCACAAATATCATAGTCTGTGCTCACTGTTTCGGGATTGCAATTTATCATGATCGTGTTGTATTCAAGCTTATTCAGCGTCATAACTGCATTAACGCAGCACCAGTCAAATTCCACGGAAGAGCCAATCCTGTAAGCGCCGCTGCCAAGTACGATAATTTGATTCTTTTGTCCCAGAGGTATATCATTCTCCATGCCGTGGTAAGTAAGATAAAGATAATTTGTTTGAGCCGGATATTCAGCAGCCAGAGTATCGATTTGTTTTACAACCGGTATTATAGCTAATGCCTTCCTGCGACTTCTCACTTCCAATTCGGATGCATCCGTTAACTGCCCAATTTGAATATCGGAGAAACCATTCATTTTTGCTTCGCGCATCAGGTCGACGGAAATATCCATCAATCTTATGCCTTTCAATTTCTTTTCCACCCCGGTTATATTCTGCATCTTGTAAAGGAACCATTTAGTAATTTTTGTAAGTTCAAAGATCTTGTCAATAGTGTAGCCTTCCCTTAGTGCCTGTGCAATTGCATAAATTCTTTTGTCTGTGGGCTTTGAAAGTTCGGTATCCAAATCTTTGAAAGTAATATTGTTGCCTACAAAACCATTCATGCCTATATCAAGCATCCTGATTGCTTTTTGCAGTACTTCTTCAAAACTTCTGCCGAGGGACATTACTTCGCCTACCGATTTCATTTCTGAGCTAAGTTGTGTGCTCACCTGCCTGAATTTTTGTAAATCCCATCTGGGGAATTTAAGCGCTACATAATCGA
>CAZUCY010000156.1:0-7416 GCA_964618785.1 uncultured Ignavibacteriaceae bacterium
GCATTAGTTACTGCTTTCCAAACAACAGCATACATAAGCTGTCTGTATACAAAACGCTGCAGGAAAAACCACCAGAGAAGTCTTAACTTTTCTTTATCAAATCTAAAGGCTATTACAGCGCCCGTCAATTCTATTAAGAAAAGTAAAACATAAAAGAATGCGGTCTGCTCAAGAAGTTGAAGTGTTTGAGGGAGCGGCTGCCAATCTTGAGTAAAAATTCCCTGTGATATCCATGCTTTGAAAAATTGGATCAATGTGTAAATTATTTGTATATCTACAAGAGGAGCAATAATTTGAAAAGCAATTTGAAAAATCCAAAGTGATGGAAGCGCCAGCCCGCCAAACCACCCGTAACGAAATAATGCTGATTTATGCTTCCATAAGCATTGTAATGTTCCATAAGACCATCTGAATCTTTGTTTAAAAAACGAACTTATCGAATCAGGCGCCTCGGTGTAACCTATTGCTTCATTTTCTGTATCAACTTTCCAGCTGTTTTCCCTTAAGCGCCAGGTTAAATCCATATCTTCAGCTAATGTATCGGTTATATACCCTCCTATTTCTTTTATTGCTGCTTTCCGCCATGCACCTATAGCTCCGGGTACAACTGTAATAGCATTCAAAAAAGAATATCCCTGCCTGTCAATATTTTGACTTGTTATATATTCTATTGCCTGCCATCTTGTAAAAATATTTGTCCTATTACCTACTTTAACATTTCCTGCAACCGCGCCGATTGTCGGCTCTTCAAAATGACGTACTAATAATGGAACTGCATCTTTTGAAATTTGAGTATCGGCGTCAAGACTTATTAATATTTCACCATTTGCATAATTAATTGCATTGTTAAGCGCAGCGGCTTTGCCGGAATTGGGCTGCTTTATTAGTAGAACTCTATGATCATTGCTGTAATTATTAATAATTTCTTCTGAAGTCCTATCGGTAGAACCATCATCAATTACTATTACCTCAATATTGGAATAATTACTTTTTAGCGCACTTTCAACAGTCTTACGAATCACTTTTTCTTCATTGTATGCGGCAATAATAAAGCTTACGGGAGGTTTGTAATTTGAATTGAAACTTCTTTTTTTATTTAATACTTTTTTTATTATAGCAAGTATGGTCACAAAAATGACTCGGAGAATTCCAAGGATAATGGCAATAATAAAAGCATAGCTTAGTACTCGTTCAAATATGAAAATAGTATCAAATACAGGTCTGTCAACACCTATAAGGACCTGATCATTGCTGCTTAGAAATGGCATTATCTTATCGCGGCTTTGTCCTAAAATTTGAGAAATATCTACAAAAATATAACCGTTCTTTCTCAAGCTGGTAACTATGATATTAAGAGCTTTGATAGTAAGTGACCTATCGCCGCCTCCATCATGCAAAAGGATTACATTTCCATGGATGCTTTTAACCTGATCCAGTACCGATTGTACAATATCGTCTTCTGTCCTTTTTGCTGGTTCTCCATTACTGTCTGTTTTCCACAAATTCCAATCCTGTGGATCGATTAATTCACCTATAGTAACATATCCCATTTTTGAAGCTATTATTACTGGCTTAACTTCCTCGGCGCTTACAGGTTCTGCATCTGCGTTATATGGCGGACGGAAAAGTATTGTCGATCTGCCAAGTATACTTTGAAACGCTCTTTGAGTTGTGTTCAATTCAAGTTCTGCCCGTCTGTCGCTTACTGCGCCGATATTTGGATGTGTAAATGTGTGATTGCCTATATAGTGCCCTTCATCTAAAATTCTTCTGACAAGTGCGGGTTCTTTCTCGGCATTCTCTCCAATTAAAAAAAATGTTGCATGAACGTTTAATTTCTTTAGTTCATCTAAAATTTTTGGAGTATATTCAGGGCTGGGACCATCATCAAATGTAATAGTTAATGCGTTTGGGATGTAACCGGTTCTTTTAATTACATAAGATGAAGGGAATTTTTTATATTCCATATCTGTACATAGTCCGTTTTCGGGGTCAATAGTTATTTGTCTGAATCCCCTTTGCGGGGTTGATTGAATAGATAATACCTCGCCGTCGCCGTCAAATTCAATTTCATAAGGGAAAGAGATATTCTCTAAAGAATCAGGAGAAAAAGCTGAATCTATTTTATTTTTATTGAAGAATTTCCAGAGACTTGGGTCCTCGGAACCTAAATCCCAAAGTGCATAGCCTGCGACTTTTTTATTTCCGGCAATTAAAAATTGATTATATGCAGTAACCGCATCAAGCATCCATACAGTGTGTTCCTTGCCATCATCATCGGCATAATTAAAAGTAGGATTCATTGCATCAGGATCAAAAGTAATATTTTCTTCCGGATTCTCTTCTGTCGTATAATCACGCGCTAAAATTAATGCCGATTGATAGGAAATTGATTCGCTGATCTTTTTACCTGCTTCCCAATCGTAAGAATAGTCCCCAATTCCGGCAATCAATTTTTGCGGAGGTATCTTTTCAAGTGTATTACTAAGAGTTTTATAGTACCATGGTATAGATGCAATTGCACCCGGCGCACCGGAAGAATAATGTTCGTCATAAGCCATTAAAACAAAAAAATCACATGCTTCGTTCAGTTCTTTAATAGGAAGCTTTGAATTATTAGCTTCTATAGCTATACTTAAAATAAGGCTGTCTGCTCTAAAGTATTTTTTAATTAATTTTAAAAACCCCGGTAGTTTTTTGTAATCCTCTTGATATAAGTTTTCAAAGTCTATTTGAATTCCTTTAAACTTATTTTTTGTAAGCCATGTTTCCAGTGATAAAACAATTCTTTTTTGATTTTTTTCTAAAGAAAGCAAATTGTGAACCCGGATCGGGTCAAATAAATCTTCTTCTGCATTACTGAGTATTGGCTCAATCTTTACATTATTGTTTTTTGCAATTTGCAGTATATCAAGATTGTGTGGCGTTGTACCGGGATCCCAATCGGAAGTATCGATGTTGGTTCCATATTTATTTAGTTTAAGCCATGCTGGAAACAGTACGTTCAATTTGCCTGCGTTAATTCTAAAAGAGTTTAACCCCGTTTCTTCCCACGGCGCATAATATCCGGCAATTATTTTTTCCTGTGGTGAAATCCTCTTTTGTACCGGTATATGCTTTGTACTTTTTTCAGACTTTATTTCGTCCCAGAGGGAAACTTTAGCGTAATGTAATAGAAACCTGCTTAATCGCGCTTTTTCAGATTGGATGCCTGGCAAAGAAATTTTAACCTGGTGATGTGATATTGAGGTTAATCCGGGGATAGGAGGAATTAACGGGATTATAAAAAGCGTAAATGCAAATATGGTTGTAAAAACTGCAATTATTAACCCCGCAGCAGTTCCCAATCTTCCTAAAAACTTTCTTCTTTTCCCGCTTAAATCAAAAAATATTGATTCCTTTTGCATGAATTTAATTTTATTGTTTTAATGGTTTCTGGTAATTATTTGTTCTTCTATCCTTATTAAAAATAAATAAAATGTGGACAATAAACCGTATGGATTTTAATAAAATTATAGTATCTTTTCATAAACGTAAAATAGAAAATATCCATTGTTGTTCGGAACAATGTCGGAAATCTACTAATAAAAGGGCTAAATATTTAAGCTAAACTAAGGGCAGGTTATTCCATGAATGTAATATACTTTTATGCTTGACGGTATTCTATATAGCAAGCAGTCGGTTTTTATTAAAAGGTGGTTTTTATCAATTCTATTGCTCCCGGTCTGTGCGCATCTTTTGTACCATTGCGGCGAATACGGTTTAATTGATAATGCTGACCTTGTAATTCATGAAGCGGGACATTTCTTTTTTATGTTTTTCGGAAGGTTCATTTATACTCTCGGCGGTTCCTTAATGCAGATAATCTTGCCATCTTTAATTGTATGGTTCTTTTTCGGGATTTATTATAAAACCGGTGTACAAATTTCGCTATTATGGCTCGGACAGAATTTAATAAATATAAGTGTATATGCTGCGGATGCACGTGCAATGAAAATTCATTTATTAGGTGGGAGCCATGTTTACCATGACTGGAATTATCTACTCGGTTATTTAAATATCCTTGAATATGACACTCTAATCGGTTATATCTTTTTAGGGACGGCAATTATTATTTTTGTAATAGCGTTTTTTGTACCATTAATAATAACAGATTGATTTCAATTTCAATATATAAGTTTTATGAAAATATTAAATATAATTTTATTACTCGGAATAATTTATTCTATAAACATTTTCCCTCAGGAAGGATTGGTTAAGTCTTTCTATACAAATGATACATTACAGTCTGAGATTAATTATTCCAATAATGTTAGGCAGGGCTATGCAAAATATTATTACCCGAACGGGAAATTAAAACAGGAAATGAACTATTCCGATGGAAAAGTCGAAGGTGTTGTTAAAGAATATTTTGAAAATGGGAATGTAAAAGAAGTTTATTCAATTGAGGACGGAAAACGAAATGGGTCGGTGTCCTTATTTGATGAAGATGGAAAATATTTAAAAGAACTAACTTATGAAAATGGTAATCTTATACAGGAAGAAGCGGCGGCTGTGGATACTTCCGCCAAACAGGCGGTGGTACAGAATGAAAATTCAGATAAAAAATATTCTTCCAAAGAAGGTACAACTAAAATTGCTGTTCCACCTGCTGTAACTGAAAAACAAAATAAATACAACCCGGAATATTTAGATTCAGCGGATGTTATGCCGGCACCGGTTGGCGGCATTAAAACTATAATGAATAATCTTGTATTTCCTGAAAGAGCTAAGGAAATAAATATTCAGGGAATTGTCAAAGTGCGTGCTTATATTGACGAATATGGTGAAGTAACTCAAGACGAAATAATTCAGGGCATTGGTTATGGCTGTGATGAAGCTGCAAAAATTACTGTTTATTATACTCAATTTACTCCGGGTTTAATAAAAGGGAAACCGGTCAAAGTTCAGGTGGTTATTCCTGTAGAATTTAAATTGAGCAAAAAGTAGATTGTATAACCTGCCGGTAGATAGAATTTGTTCGACCCTTCATCTGCATTTAACAAAATGTCGTACTATATTCTGTTAATAGTGTAATGTTAGAAGTAACTGTTATATTTTCCTGCTGGAAAATATAATCTAATCCATTATTTCAAACCTGAAAGCTTTTAAAATCCGGATTACCGCCTCTTTGTCCCTATTTGTTTTAATTTTAAAGTTATTAAATTCTCTTCTTAAAGGATATTCTTTTCGCAACATATCAAAACAATTAGGAACTTGCTCTTTAGGAATACTAATCAATTTTTTCATCTTATCGTTATCTTTTTTTATATCATATATTCTACCTATTATATTATTCAATTCTTCGCCGATATTGCTGAATTGCTTTAGCTTAATAACAGGAGATTCTACTATAGGCAGACATGGTTTCCAAACCGGCTGTTTTCCCGTAAACTTGCAAAGAGCGTTATAAATAATAACGGTTCCATTAACCTTTCCCTCAAGAGAATATCCGGCTATATGGGGCGTACCAATTTTTACTCTACTGAGAAGTGCAATATCTATATCCGGTTCATTCTCCCAGACATCAAGGACCACCCGTAAGCTTTTGTTATCTATAGCTTCAATTAGTGCGGTATTATCTACAACTGCACCGCGGGAAGCATTAATTAAAATTGCACCGCTATTAATATTATTTAGATTTTCCCGGGCTAAAAGATGAATTGTTTTATCTATCCCGTTTTTATTAAGCGGAACATGTAAAGTAATGATATCACAGCTAAAGATTTTATTAAGAGAAACAAAGTCGTTTATGCCGTACTTCCTTTGTAACGGGGGATCGTTCTTGAATACTTTCATTCCCATGGCTTCGGAAATCCTTGCAATTCGGCTTCCGATATTGCCTATACCGACTATTCCAATTGTTCTTCCTTTTATTGAAAGATTAGTTTCGCTTAATAATTTTATTATAGAAGCAAAAACATATTCGGTAACTGCATCTGCATTGCATCCCTTTGCATCGGAAAAATAAATGTTGTTGGTTTCTAAATACTTTAAATCTATATGATCGGTGCCTATTGTTGCGCTGCCGACAAATTTTACTGGGGTGCCGTTTAATAAATTTTTATCCACCTTGGTAATTGAACGGACTATTAAAACGTCCGTTTTCTTTATTAAGTTATTATTAATTTCCCTGCCATGAATAATAGAAACATTTCCAAAGTGCGAAAATGCTTCTTTGGCATATGATATGTTCTCATCTACTATAATATTCAACATGCGTTGTTAATTTAAAGTTTACTAAATAATTTTATTTGAGTAATAAATATAGTATAAAAAATTTTAGCGGTACTACACCTGATTTGTCATGTAAAATTATTACGCATAAATCGGATAAGATAATTGCAAAATATTCTTTAAATTAAATATTCAATTAATCAAATTTTAAGTGTCATATGGATTCAACAATTTTCCTTCCCGGGACCGGTAAACAATTAGAATTTCTTATTGAAAATGTTGACGTAAAAGGATTCTCAATCCTTATTGTAGGCGTCGGGTGTGAAGAAATTTCTGAAAGGCTGTTTGCAAAAGGCGCTTCAAAGGTAATTATAATTGTTGAGGATTATGATTCTCTTCTAAATTCAAGGCTTCGGCTTGCAAATTCCAATTTCAGCGTCCGATTAATGGAGTTTCAGAATACGGATTTTAAAGATTCGGAATTCGATTTGGTTTTCGCCCAGGCTTCGGTTTCAAATAAAAAACGAAATAAAATTACAAAAGAAGTCTACAGACTGTTAAGAGCCGGCGGATATTATTGCGTCGGTGAAATTACCAGCCCGACTAAATCGCCTCCTCAATTTATTAATGATCTCTGGAAAAGTTCCGGCATAACCCCGCTTCATCCTGAAGAGCTGGAACAATTTTACGAAGAAAGAAACTTTGAGATTGTTAAGTCAAGAGAACTTTCACATACACTAAAAGATTTTTACTTAACAAGTATAAACTTATTAGAAGAAAAATTAAATAGTCTTACGGAACAAGAGAAAAGTTATTTCAAAAAATTACTGAATAAGGTAAGCCACGAATCAAATGCTTACCTTAAACTCGGCGGTGATGAACATATAGGATTTTATGCCTCAATATTAAGGAAAGGTCTACTGTGAAAAAAGGCGATATCATGGAACTTGAAATTGAGAAGTATGCATTTGAAGGACGCGGAATTTCCAAAATAAATAGGGTTTCTTCAGAAGGGGAGTCTAAATACGTTGTATTTGTCGACGGCGCTTATCCCGGTGATAAAGTTAAAGCTGAATTGCGAAAGATTAAGAAATCATACGCAGAAGCTAAAATTATAGAAGTAATTGATTGCTCCGGCGCACGGATAAATGCAAGATGTAAATTCTTTGGAACCTGCGGTGGCTGCAAACAGCAGGACTT
>CAZUCY010000157.1:0-7395 GCA_964618785.1 uncultured Ignavibacteriaceae bacterium
CTTACTTCTGTATGGAATTCATGCTAAGCGAAGCTCTGCCTATATATTCAGGCGGCCTTGGCAATGTTGCCGGAGACCAGCTTAAAGCCGCAAGTGATTTAGGTGTGCCTGTAGTAGGGGTAGGGCTGTTGTACCAGCAGGGTTATTTTCGCCAGGTAATTGATAAAAATGGTGCACAACAAGCTTTGTTTCCATATAACGATCCCGGACAATTGCCAATTACACCTTTGCGAAAACAGAATGGCGAGTGGCTGCGGCTGGAAATTGAGTTACCCGGTTATTCTGTATGGCTCCGTACTTGGCAGGTTCAGGTCGGCAGAGTTAAACTTTACTTATTAGACACAAATGACGCTGCGAACTTTCCGGCTCACAGAGGTATTACAAGTGAGCTTTACGGAGGCGGGCCGGAGCTGCGGCTTAAACAAGAGCTTGTGCTCGGGATTGGAGGATGGCGGCTTCTTCGTGCGCTGGGTATCCAGCCTGAGGTCTGCCACTTGAATGAAGGACATGCTGCTTTTGCAGTTTTGGAACGTGCAAGAAGTTTCATGGAAGATACCGGGCAGCCTTTTGAGACTGCATTGGCTGTCACAAGGGCTGGTAACATATTTACTACTCACACTCCGGTAGCCGCCGGATTTGACCGTTTCGCTCCGGCTCTTATTGAGCAATACATCAGTGGTTATGCTGAACAGAAACTCGGTATAGCCCTTGACGATTTGCTGGCCTTGGGCCGCAAAAATCCGAATGATTTTTCAGAAAGTTTTAATATGGCTTACCTGGCCATGCGGGGATGTGGAGCAGTAAATGGCGTAAGCGAATTGCATTGTAAAGTTAGCCGGAGAATCTTTCAGCCTCTCTTTCCAAATTGGCCGCAAGATGAAATCCCTATCGGGCATGTGACTAACGGTGTTCATATGCCAAGTTGGGACTCCGCTGCTGCGGACGATCTATGGACTGAAGCCTGTGGAAAAGACCGCTGGCTTGGAACGATGGATACAATAGATGAGAATATACGACGGTTACCGGATGAAAAACTTTGGCAATTGCGAACTGTTGCCCGCAAATCTCTTGTTGAATTTGCACGTGAACGGCTGTCCAGGCAGCTTGCTGAATCAGGCTCATCTTCCGACACAGTTAATGATATAAAACAAATATTTAATCCGGACGCATTGACGATTGGTTTTGCACGTCGCTTCGCAACCTATAAGAGACCGAATTTGCTATTGCATGATCCCGGGCGGCTGCTTCGAATATTAACCAACACTAAATATCCTGTTCAACTTATGATTGCCGGAAAGGCACATCCTGAAGACAAAGCGGGTCAAGACTTGATTCAGGAATGGATACGTTTTATCCGTCAGCCTGAAGTACGTCAGCATGCTGTATTTCTTAGTGATTATGATATGAATTTGACTGGGCACCTGGTGCAGAGTGTGGATGTATGGATTAACACACCGCGGCGGCCTTGGGAGGCAAGTGGAACCAGCGGCATGAAAGTGCTTGTTAACGGAGGGGTAAATCTATCGGAGTTGGATGGCTGGTGGGCAGAGGCTTACACACCGGAAGTTGGGTGGGCGCTGGGAGATGGGAAAGAACATGGTGATGATCCGGCATGGGATGATATCGAAGCAAATGCACTTTATTATCTGCTGGAAAATGAATTAATCCCTGAATTTTATAATCGAAATGATAAGGGGCTTCCTAAAGATTGGATAAATCGTATTCGTGAAAGTATGGCGTTGTTGACACCTCGCTTTTCAGCCAACCGTACGGTTCGTGAATATACTGAACAGCATTACATTACGGCTGCGGAATCCTATCTTGAGCGTGCTTCTAAAAAAGGAGCGCCAGGCAAAAAGCTGGTGGATTGGAAGCATAATCTTGAACTAAAATGGACTGCAATTCATTTCGGCGAAATAAAGGTAGAGACTAAAGGATCGAAGCATAAATTTGAGGTTAATGTATACCTAAATGACATTGATCCGGATGCCATCAGGATTGAACTTTATGCAGATGGAATAGATGGAGGCAGTCCTTTATTATATGAGATGAAACGTACCGGCCAGCCTGCGGAAAAAACAAACGGATATATATATGCAGTGCAGGTATCAGCAGAACGGCCTGCAACAGACTACACTGCAAGGGTGATACCTCATTTTAATGGTGTTGCAGTTCCATTGGAAGCTGCGCAAATCCTTTGGCAGCGATGATAAAATATTAATTCAGGATAAAAAAAGACAGGCAAGTTCATAAATATAAATAATAGTTTTCTATTTCAATAACATAAATCATAGAGGTATTCAAAATGAGAAAGAGTAGTTCTTTTGCAGCGCTCATATTTATTGTAATTCTTGGCATTGGCTGTGTATTAGCTTATATCAGTTACAGTATCACGGCTAATATGGCAAGTCAATGGATTGCAGCTATAGCATTCGTTATCGCACTCCTTGTTTCTTTATCAATTAAGGTTGCCGATCAATGGGAAAAAGTAGTGATATTGCGGTTAGGCAAGTTCCGTGACCTTAAAGGGCCGGGATTGTTTTTAATTATTCCTATCATCGACACTGTGCCCTATTGGATTGACACCCGTGTAATCACAGGTTCTTTTAAGGCAGAAAAGACACTTACCAAAGATACGGTTCCGGTGGATGTAGATGCAGTGCTATTCTGGAAAGTAGTCGACCCGAAGAAGGCTGCCCTGGATGTTGCCGACTATCAGAGTGCAATAAATTGGGCATCCCAAACCGCTTTACGTGATGTTATTGGCAAGACAATGCTTTCGGAAATGCTGGAAGGCAGGGAAAAGATTAGTAAGGAGCTGCAGAAAATTATTGATGAGCGCACCGAGCCATGGGGCATAAATGTTATTTCTGTGGAAGTAAAGGATGTACTGATTCCAGCGGCTTTAGAGGATGCGATGTCTATGCAGGCCCAGGCTGAGAGAGAACGCCAGGCAAGAGTAATTCTTGGAGATTCAGAACGACAGGTAGCTGAAAAGTTTGGAGAAGCAGCCAAAACATATATTGATAATCCTATTGCTCTTCACTTAAGGGCTATGAACATGCTTTATGAAGGATTGAAAGAGAACGCTACAATAGTAATTGTACCAAGCACCGCTGTAGAAACAATGCAGCTTGGCAGCATGGCCGGGCTGACAGCACTGACTATGGGAATTGGTCAGGAGAAAGTGAATAAAGAGAAAGAAAGCGAAGCCAAAAAAGGAGAATCAATTTTATAAACGATTGATGTTGTAAAGCCTCAATTTCACTTTTGTAACAAGCGGGCACAGCGAACAAATAAATTTATCCCGCGCCGATGCCCGCAATAATTCCGGCGACGTTGAGGTTCCATTTTAAACCTGCTCAAATAATGTATTTGTGGTCATTCGATTTCGAATAGACGATTGTACTTAAAAATAGTTATCGACAGTGATGGAGATATTATTCGTCAATTATAGACTTGTTTAACAAGGGAAAAAGATGATAGTTAAAAATAAATTTAAATATTTGTTTGTGGATATTGGTGGTGTTTTGCTTAGTGACGGATGGGTTCACAGGTCGCGTAAACTGGCTGCTAAAAAGTTCGGCCTGAATTTGGAAGAACTTGAAAAACGGCATAACCAGGCCTTTGATACTTACGAATTGGGCAAGCTGTCGATGGAGGAATACTTGAATTGTGTAGTGTTCTATGAGAAGCGGCAATTTACTCCGGCTCAGTTTCGCAAATTCATTTTTGAGCAGTCAAAGCCATTTCCCCAAATGATTGAATTAATACAAAGACTAAAAGTAAGATATGGTTTAAAGATCGTAGTGCTTAGTAACGAAGCGCGTGAACTGAATGCATATCGAATTGGGAAGTTCAAGCTTGATGGGTTCGTGGATTTTTTCATTTCTTCCTGCTATGTTCACTTGCGGAAACCCGACATAGACATCTTCCGGCTTGCTCTCGACATCGCCCGGGCACCCGTTAGTCAGGTAGTATATATAGAAAATACAGCTATGTTCGTCCGCATCGCAGAAGGTTTGGGGATTCGAAGCATTCTTCACACGGATTACAAATCCACTTGTGCAAGACTATCCGCACTCGGACTAAAGATTGCCGAATAATTGAGTCAGTAAATAATGAATATATCAACAATAAAAAAATAATCAGGTGAGTATATGAAAGATGTTAAGAAGTATACAATCGAAGTTCTACAAGAATTAATTAATACAAACAAAGATGAATATTTATTGTTTGAATCGGCCTCGCGCAAATCCGGAGATGCCGAATTGAAATCTTTGTTTTCAGCTTACGCCGGCAAAAAGAAAGAGTATATATCTAGATTAGAAAAAGAAGTTATAAGATTAGGCGGATGTTCTGAGGCAAATAAAAATGATTCTGAAAATCCAGGTGAATTTTATGAATCATCTTTATTTGAGAAAAACTGGGAAATCCTGATCGCAGATTGCTTAAAGAAGGATGACTTAGTGATAAATAAATATTTTTATGCTATAAGAAAAAATATCATGTGGGAAGTAGTCCCTCTTATTGCAAATCAATACTTCGGCTCAAAATCTTTTCATGACCAGATAAAAAATATTTGCATGGAAAGATTAGGTGGAATGGTTCACAAGTTGGAAACTTATTAATTAGTTATTTTTTTTGAAAAAATTGTTTAATCAGCAAAGAATTATGTACCGGCAGCTGCTTTAATCTGCCGGATATCTAATGCTAAAACTGGTAAAGTTTAGATTACAGAATAATGAAGGAATCAATTATGAAACCGGGTAACATAAGTGTTCTAACAATCAATGGCGGATCGTCGAGTATCAAATTTGCTTTGTATAAAACAGGCGAACCCTTGGAGAGAATACTATATGGAAAGATTGATCGAATCGGTTTGCACGGAACTAATCTTACTTTCAATGGCTTAACCCCGAATGAGCAGGGTTGCCGAAGTATCGAATCATCTGATCATAAGGCAGCGACAAATTTCTTGATTGATTGGCTCGAAGAACAGAAAGAATTCTCTTCAGTCAAGGCTGTGGGGCACCGTGTGGTTCATGGTATGAATCATACAGGGCCAGAACTTATTACGAACGAATTATTAAATGAACTTCATCGCGATACACCTTACGATCCTGATCATTTACCTGACGAAATTGAATTGATAGAGGCATTTAGAAAGCGTCATCCGCAATTTCCACAGTTAGCCTGTTTCGACACTACATTTCATTGCACAATGCCGCGTGTAGCTAAATTGCTTCCTATTCCACGCCGCTTTGATGTAATGGGAATCCGGCGTTATGGTTTCCATGGTTTGTCCTATGTCTATCTCATCGAAGAACTCGCTCGCCAGGCAGGCGCTAAGGCAGCTCAGGGGCGGGTGATAATGGCTCACCTTGGCAATGGGGCAAGTCTCACTGCCGTCCTCGAAGGTAAAAGTATTGATACCAGTATGGGTTTTACACCCGCCGGAGGTCTGGCAATGGGTACCCGCTCTGGTGATTTAGACCCGGGTGTCTTGTGGTATATGATGCAGTCAGAGGATCTAACTCCCAAACAGTTCAATAAACTTATCAATCACGATTGCGGTCTCCTTGGCATTTCTGAAACCAGTTCCGACATGCGCGATTTGCTTACCAAAGAAACTAGTGATGTTCGGGCAGCGGAAGCTGTGTCATTATTTTGTTACCAGGCAAAGAAATGGATTGGCTCCTTCGCTGCAACACTTAATGGATTGGATACACTGGTTTTTGCCGGTGGTATAGGTGAAAATTGCCCGGTTATTCGCGCCCGCATTTGCGAAGGTATGGGTTTTCTTGGATTAGGACTGGATGAAAAGAAAAATTCCGCGAATGAGGGCATGATTTCCACACCAACAAGCAGAGTAGATGTCCGTGTTATTCACACTAATGAAGAGCTCATGATTGCCAGAACGGTTTGCAGCATACTCGGGCATGATTTTCCCGGTGAAATAAGAGATTCCATAGACGGAAAGAAATGTACTTCTCAAATGAATCAATTGTCAGAAGGGAGTGTTCTCCCATAATAAAGCACATTTAGCAGACATTCTATAAGCAGTGAAAGAACATGAACAATACTAAAAAACGAAAGGACGTTTAATATGCTATACAAAGCTAAAACACTTAAGGGCTACAAATTGGACAGCCTCGAAGGAGAAATAGGTAAGGTCGAAGAATTTTACTTTGATGATAAACACTGGGCGATTCGCTATCTGGTTGCAGATACAGGCAATTGGCTAACAGGCAGGCAGGTCTTGATCTCCCCATATTCATTAACAGGTGTAATTGAGGATGGACAATGTATTACCGTCAATTTGACAAAAAAGCAGATTGAAGATAGCCCATCTTTGGAAAGTGACAAACCCGTATCGAAACAATTTGAGCAGAGCTATTATATGTATTACGGATGGCCGCTATATTGGGAAGGCCCAAATATGTGGGGAAATTATCCTAACATTGTGCGGGATGGCGAAAAATTGAAAAAAACTGCCAAAGGTGAGAAAGCATGGAATCCGTATTTGCGCAGTACTCACGAAGTGAGTGGTTATAATATACAAGCAGTAGACGGCGAGATCGGTCATGTAGAGGATTTTATCATAGACGATGAGACATGGGCAATTCGTTATTTAATTATAGATACAAAAAATTGGTGGCCGGGAAACAAAGTTCTGATTTCACCGAGATGGATAGAACGCGTTAGTTGGGACGAGTTCAAAGTTTTTGTCAATCTTACCCGCGAGGAAATTATGAAGTCCCCTAAATTTACTGACGAATCTCTACTATCACGGAATTATGAGAATGCACTGCATAAGCATTATAAACGACCGGGATATTGGGTAGATGAACCTGTAATTAAAAAGCATTCTCTTTGAAAGAAACATAATCATGAAAACAAAAAAAGTGTCTGACAAGAAAATTGTTAAGGAAGTAAGAGATGGATTTGAAGAGAACATCATTAAGAAAACAAATAAGACCGATGTAAAAGATCAGCCTTTATCGCCAGAACTATTAAAAAGGATTAACGCTTATTGGCGGGCAGCGAACTATTTGTCGGTTGGGCAGATTTATCTCTATGACAACCCGCTTTTAAAAGAGCCGCTGAAACTTTCGCACATAAAACCGCTGGTGGTCGGGCATTGGGGAACTACGCCGGGGCAGAACTTCATTTATGTGCATTTGAACCGGATCATCAAGAAGTATGACCTGGATATGTTTTACATCGCAGGCCCCGGCCACGGCGGCCCTGCAATTGT
Source organism: uncultured Ignavibacteriaceae bacterium (assembly GCA_964618785.1). Classification (GTDB taxonomy): domain Bacteria; phylum Bacteroidota; class Ignavibacteria; order Ignavibacteriales; family Ignavibacteriaceae; genus FEN-1297. Next base: position 7,262 of record CAZUCY010000157.1, read on the forward strand.
GGGTAACGTTTACCTCGAGGGCACCTGGAGTGAATTTTATCCGAACATTACACAAGATGAAGCCGGGTTAAAAAAATTGTTCAAACAATTCTCGTTTCCCGGCGGGATTTCCAGCCATGTTGCACCGACAACAC
>CAZUCY010000158.1:0-7254 GCA_964618785.1 uncultured Ignavibacteriaceae bacterium
TTCCTTTTACCTTGTGAGGGAACAACCCTATTTTCCCTTTCATAAACATTGACGGAGCAACATCCATATCCTGGAAAAGTTGTCCTGATTTTAATTTGTAATCTCTGATAAAGCCAAATTCAAAAGCTCTGCCGAACTTTTTAACCTGGTTTAAAAATGTTTGATGAAATGCGACAGATTTTTTATCGCCGGATTGAATTCCTTCTTTAATAGCAATCTCTCTAAGAGCGTCCATAAAATTAGAGAGTTTAAAATTTTTCGGACACCGGCTGGTGCAAGTCATACAGCCGGCACACAGCCAAATAGTAGGGGAGCTAAAGGCTTTCTCATACATACCAAGTTGAAAATACCTTACAACCCTGTTGGGCGGAGTGAGTGTAAATTCTCTTACCGGGCATCCTGCGGAACACTTACCGCACTGGTAGCACATAGAAGAATTTTGCCCGGTTATATCTTCAACTAATTTTTCGTAATCAGGTTTATCTGTTTGATTTTTCAATTTTGCCTCCGGAAAGAAGCGGATATGTAGGTGACCACCATTAAAACTCAATTTATTCAATAAAAGTAAAAAAACGCTTATGAAAAATAAATATATAAAACAACATTAAAAATAATTAAAAAAAATATTTTATATTATCGATTGTTATTAGGCAATTATTATATAATTTCATTAATAATTCATAATCGTTCATTTCTGTTTAAATTAAACATTAAAAATACATGCAAAATGATTTTTATTCAAAATCAATAAATAAAACATTACAAAAGACAACATTTTACTACCGGGATTAACCCCCATACCGAAGTCGGGGCAGGCTTGTCAGGTTATATCTTTTCCAGACATCAGCACTTTGATCGTTTTAATATGGCTTCGTTACAGGAAGTTCCACTTTTGGGATTTGTCTATCCTCCAATTTGATTCCATTCGTAAAGTGCACATAACTTCAATAGTATTAAATTGCAAATATTTCTCATTTTTTGCCTTCTTTTAATATCATTAATCTCAATTTTTTATCAAAAACCCCCCTATTTATCACACAAAATATAGCATAACTACTTATAATATATAAAACTAACCTATACCCCCCCCCCCCGATAAACTATTACTTCGATTAAATTAAAAGACATGGACTTACCCCTGCATGCGGGTAAGCACGCCCTTTGCCAATCTGTTAAAAAAGAGAAGAAAAGAATTTTCATATAAATTGTTCAACTCCTTAACTAAATTACAATACTATAACTTGGGCAGTGGTTGTAAATATCAATTTCCACAAAGTTATTATTAAGATAAACGGCGCAAAATTGTGTAATGTTTCTTCCTAGCAATAATAGAGACGGGGAATGCCCCATCTTTACGATTGTCAACGCTGGAGAGAAATTAATTATTATAAACATTAAAGAATGCTCCAATTCATGATTCAAAAGTATATAATTTAAATTTTTAAATCTTCTGTTTTTTTTACCAGAGTTTTGGATTACATATTTAAGTCAGTCTGCCTATAACCCTTTGGCGCGGAATGGATTTTTATGAGTCCATTTTCATAGTATATCACTACTGGATTGTTAAATTTCTTAAAAATTCCCTTTGGGTGTCCCGATGCTTAAGACGTGAGAGTGTGCAGGATGGATTCATTAGTGATTCGAATGAATTCATGTAGATTGAATTTGCAAAAAGAGGAGTGAAATATTATCTTTACCATATATTTATTAATTACCCTGATTTTTGGCATTTCCATTACTATGTCATAAGCCGGGCAATTTACAAGACCTTGAAAAGGCTGATTAGCCTCCGGCTGAAGTTATTTAAGCGCCGGTTAAAATGTTTGAAACAATAGATTAAGGGCTCGTAGCTCAGTTGGTTAGAGCAGCTGACTCATAATCAGCGGGTCGGAGGTTCAAGTCCTTCCGAGCCCACGAGAAGACCCCCCAAAACAAAGCGTTTTGAGGGGTTATTTATATCTAACTCCCCATCTTTCATAACTAATTTCGTCAACTTTGTTCAATTCCTCTACCATTTGCAGAGATTAGGAGACAGAACAAAAGTAATGGGCATTAACCTAAAAATCCAATACATCATTACGGACGCGGGGCTGATTAAAAGTAGCTTTATAAAGCTGCCTCAGAATTAATATCTCACCTTACGTAGATTTAAATAACTACACTCTAAAGAGTATAGTTATTAATATTTATCCATATTTCAGGGAAAGCTGAAAAGCACACGAGCAATACTGCACGGCGGAAGCTTGAGCGCCGCCTTTTTACCATCAATGACAGACACCTTAAACTCACGCTGGTCAAACTTTCCACCGGTTTCGAGCGTGAGTGGAACCATGAGTTTAGCCGAGGCATTGACAGGTATGGGAAAGTTTTTCAGAGACAATTCCAAAATGCGATCACAGCCGGTGTTCCGGTTAACAACCGTGACAAATACTTGCCTGCCATTGGGAGTTATCGAAGCGCATAGGTCGATGTCGGCATCGGCAGCCACCCGGGTTGTTTTCAGCAAATGGTTTCCCTGGTGCGCGCTAAATAAGACGAAGACCTGTCCATCGGATTCAAGTTCGCAGGTTAATGGATAAACGTTGATGGCGCCTTCAGTGACAGGCTGGAAATAGCCCGTGAACACAAGATCCAACTGCGTTGCTTCGCGGCAAAACATATTGAGCATCCCTGCGGCGAATACGCCGCTGACAACGTCTGCCGGGCGGTCCCACATGACATTCCATTCGTAAAGAACAATACCAACGCGCTTCTTTCCGTAGTTTGCTTTATCCAATATCTGCCGATCCGATATTAAAAACGGCAGGATTTCCATTGTAGGCACCTTGACCATTTCATTCATACCTGCATTAAAAGGGCCATAATAGCCGTCCTGGATCAACTCCGGAAATGCGGGCGATTCTGCCATTTGTCTTAGTATCAATGCCTGCCAGACAGAATCGCGAAACGGCGCACAGCGAATGGGAGTAATACCGGGGTCTGCTTTCATCATTGCTTCGGTGAACCGGCTGCTCAATGCGGTGCAGACCTTTGGATCTTTATCCTTAACAAGGCTCAAGCCCCAGATTTCGTTTCCGATGAACCAATATCTGACCCGGTATGGTTCGGGGTAGCCTCTTCCGGCCCGGATTTTGCCCCATTGAGTTTCAGACCCGCCGTTGCAGTACTCAACCCAGGCAGCCGCTTCTTCAGGAGAACCTTCGCCATAACGTATGGTGATAACAGGCGCACAGTTCAACTCCCGACAGAGGGCTATATATTCATCTGTGCCAATCTCGTGATTGTCGTATCCATAACTATCGGGCAGCAATCCCACCCATTGCTCCGGCCCGATGGGAGGTCGTTTGTCGACTGGTAAAAGACCGTCCTTCCAGTAGTAATACTCGGAAAAACATCCACCGGGCCAGCGCAGACAGCCCGGCTTAATCTTCTTCAACAAATCTATCACGTCGCGGCGCATACCGTGGAAGTTGTCGGCAGGCATCAAGGAAATGGCGCCAATCCAGAGCGGACCTGTCGTTTTCAGGTGAATTTCGAACCGACAGTCCCTCACGGGCACGGGCGATACAAACTCACCGCTCCAGAGCTGCCAGTCACCGGATTTTGCTGTAGTTTCACCTGAGAAAACGGTATGGAAGCCCCACCTGTCCATGATTTGCAGTTGAAGTGTTTGGTTAGCGTTTGATTTCATCCAGACCCGGAAGGCATACTTCACATCTTTTCGGAATGCCAGCCAATCATGCTGCTGCCATATGCCGCAGTCTATACCCTTACTGTTTTCCAAACGCACTGAATGTTTGCCGGCATAAGCCACGCTGTCGTCAATCGATACGCCACTGCCGTTAAGCGTCGTCCATCCCATTGGCAGCCCGCCGTCAACGGCGGCAAATTTCCTGTTCGCAATCATCTCAGCACTAATGCCCTGCCAGACAGCTCTGCGTGTGTGTTCAAGATTCTGACCAAACAACATCGGTGAAATTACTCCGCCTTGATTTTTAGCGTCAATTGTTAGGCTAATTGTCCTGTTCTCAGGTATTTTTTTTGTTATTGACCGAGCATTTGAAGAAACAAGCAGACAGCAGCTCAGAATAATTAAAAGAAGCAGCGGTTTCATTTTATTTTCTTTTCATTAGTTATTACTTTCCTAAATATACATTTATAGAGCACCTCTAAAAACTAAATAAAAATAACGGAAAAAGCCAGGAACCCCAAATGAATTCATCCGAACTATTCATCATAATATGCAGGTAATATTGAATATTAAAAACCGAATCAATTATTTAATGGATGGATCAATATTCTCAAGAATTAGGCGAAAGCCTTAAAACCGGAGGCGGAGCGGAGATTCTCACAAAATGATGCCATTAGTAAAGTCCTTCCGAGCTCACCAAAAATAAACTCTATCGTGAACAAATCGAGGTTTTTTATTTTCTATCTTCTCACTTATTTCAATAATTTCATACACTTCATTAGATTTTATATAAATTTTTACTTTCTTATTAATTCCGAAATGCTCTAAAGTTAATATTAATTATCTCCGAAAGTTTAAATTATCTTAATTTTTTCTTCATTAGTCCAGTCTCAAATAAATATTGATATAACCGGCGACTGTATTATACTGTGATATATTATAAGGATAAAGCCTTAAATAATTATCAATCGGGGAACTATTTAACAGACACTTTATTTGATTTTACAGCAAATCTTTTGGATGTCAGAAACATATATTTAAACAGTATTACATTATTTTATATTACATCAACTTTTGAATTCTTTTAATTCTGGAATATATAGCATTGTATGCACCGATTTTATAAACGATTCATGCAGGATCACTAACCTGTTTTGGTCCGAGCCGGAAAACGCGTATAAACTCTCTCCGAAGTTAAGAGAATCGATATTTATCGATTAATAATTCAAAATTTGCCTAAAAACTAATAAAAACAAATAAATAAAGGATATAATTAGTTAAATAAAAAAAATTCGTAAATAAACAAAAATATATTGCAAGTAAACGAAAATATATTTATGTTTAAATTAATTAATTAAATATTCATTTATATGACCTATTTAATGCAGTACAGACAGCAAAAAATTCTTGAATTTATGGCAGGTAAAGAACATGTATCTGTTTCTGAATTAAGTAAATTATTGGAAGTTTCTGAAGTAACAATCAGAACCGATTTGAATATTTTGGGTAAGCTTGGAAAAATAGCAAGAACACACGGTGGAGCATATCTTACTGAAGAACGCTTAAAACAAGAATATACCTTTCAGACACGGAAAAGCCTTAATTTTTCAGACAAACAAAAAATCGGAGCACTTGCTTCGACTTTTGTAAATTCTTCGGATTGCATCTTACTTGATTCGAGCACGACGGTATTAGCTTTAGCGCATATAATAAAGAAGAAGAGTGAATTAAAGGATATTACTGTTATTCCAACAGGTATCTGGACTGCAATTGAATTGATGGATTGCAGCAATATAAATGTTTTACTCCCAGGCGGATATTTAAGACATACTACCGGTTCTATAACGGGACTCCCCACAAATGATTTTTTGCGAGATTTGCTTATTCATAAGGCTTTTCTTGGAGCATGGGGAATTTCTCACGAAGAGGGTTTAACTGATACACATTTACTTGAAATTGAATTAAAAAAATTTATAATATCAAGGTCCCGCGAAGTAATAGTTCTCGTCGACGGCAGTAAGTTCAGACAAATTGGTTTGTCGGCTTATGCTAATATTAACCAGATATCTAAAATAATTACCGATGCTTCTGCACCTGCGGAAGAGATTGAAAAATTAAGTAATGCAGGAGTTGAAGTTTTAATTGCGAATTAATAAAGGAATTTAAATTTAGGAGATCAATTTTTGGGTACTACAAATGAATGCGGATGTTCCAACCATCTCGCAAATTATTCTAATGAGGAATTAGTTAATCTTGTTGTAAAAGAAATTTACGATTTTCTTCAAACTAATTCAGAATCTAAAAAACTCACTGATCAAACGGGTCTTCAGTTCCCATTTATTCCACTTGGCATTTCAAATCGTCATATACATTTAACTGATGAAACATTTCATAAGCTTTTTGGTGATAACGCTGAATTTGAAGTTATGCGGCAGTTATATCAACCGGGAGAGTTTGCATCCAAGCATACATTAACTATTGTTGGTCCTAAACTGCGGAGTATTCCTAATGTAAGGATACTGGGTCCTCTAAGAAAATATGACCAGGTAGAAGTTTCGCTTACCGATGCGATATTTTTAGGTATTAACCCGCCGGTTGTAAATTCCGGTACGCTTGCTAATGCAGTACCATTAACATTAGTCGGTCCCAAAAGTTCTGTATATCTGAAAAAATGTGCAATTATAGCAAACCGTCATATACATATATCGGATAAAGATGCTGAAAAGCATGGGTTAAAAAACGGCGATTTATGTAAAGTAAAAATTCCCGGTGAAAAAAGCACTATCTTTGAGAATGTACTAATAAGAACAAATAAAAATTGGAAGCTTCAAATACATTTAGATACGGATGATGCAAATGCAGCAAATGTAAGAGAAGAAACTTTTGTCGAATTTATAGAAAAGCTGTAGAATTAACGAATGAAAATTGGAAAAGTAATAGGGAATGTGGTATCCAGCAGAAAAGAAGGAAATATAGCAGGTTTAAAAATTCTTGTAGTTAGTTATCTTGATGAGAATTTATCCGATACAAAGAAAACATCGGCTTGTATTGATACCATGAGCGCCGGCGCGGGTGATATTGTTTTGTTATGCAGTTCCTCATCGGCGAGAATGACAAAAATGACAAAGAAAACTGCGTCCGATAATACTATAGTGGGTATTATAGATTCAGTTTCTTCAGGCAATAAATATACTTATAAAAAAAACTGAACCGGCAGTAGATAAAATTGAAAATTAAAATAGAAAAGCTAATTGAAATAATAACAACCGAAGTAATTGCGGAGTTATCAAGACTTGGCGTGGAAATAGATTATAGTTCAATAATGGATAAGGAAATCAATTCAAATAAAAGCCGGAAAAAATTATGTGAAATAATTAATTTGGAAAATTATAAAACACCGGTCATTACAGAAAACAATCTTGAATCTCTTAGTCCGGATATTTTGGAAATTGAAATTCCGAGGGGAACAATAATTACCCCGGGTGCACGGGATATAATAAAGAAAAGGAATCTTAGAATAAGCAGTAATTATAAAACAAATTAAAAGGAGTTAAAAATGTCGC
>CAZUCY010000159.1:0-7252 GCA_964618785.1 uncultured Ignavibacteriaceae bacterium
CCGCTGCTACTGCTACTGCCGTCTCAATTCTAATATAGTCCGATTAAAATTATCGAATTAACGATGTATCACCCGCTTTACAAAGTCTCAATTCTAATATAGTCCGATTAAAATACTGCCTACGCTTTAATCGAACTATTTTAGAATTGGAAAGTCTCAATTCTAATATAGTCCGATTAAAATAGAACATTTTTTGTTCGTTTCTGCACAAATATCTTTAATTTCTGCCCTAAACGCAATGTTGTCGATCTACTTTTTTAAAAAACACCGGCGGATCGACAACAGCCTCTTTACGCCTTGACAGCATATTTCAAATAATGTACAGTCAAAAACCAAATTCCCTCTCCCGCTGGGAGAGGGTTATGCTACTTATACAAAGAATGATATTTCATTCTTTTCAATCCCTAATATCTCTTTTTTAACAACCGTATCGGTTCTAATTGCATAAATAAAAACGGAATCCTCTTTCTTATCAATTATTTCTTTTATACAGTCCTTTAGTTCCATGAATTGTGAGCCTGTAAGCTCACCTTCAAATGTGGAATTCTGCACCCAGTTAAGATATTTCCGGCAGAGTTTTAACAGCTTTGGCAGTCTTTTGGATGAAGTTAAATCATAGGTTAAAATATAGTACATAACTTTCTTTACCATTTTGCTTTAAAGCTTTCATAATTTTCTTCCTTGTTAATATGCTTTGCTAATTTATAACATTCCTGCCTTATCAGCCCGCGGTATGAAACGCTTTTATCTTTTTCACGTACGAGTATTTTTGTGGTCAATTTCTTCTCAAACTCCTGTGCAAATAACCTGCGGGCATTCTTTTTTATAAAGCAATATCCGTTCCGGCAGATAAAATCTTTTTCTCCGATTATATTCTTGTTTATTACCTTAAATATTATTCTGTCCGTTAAAACAGGCTTAAACAATTCGGCTAAATCCAAATGAAGGCTTAGCCTTCCATCCGTAGGTTCGTGAAGAAAGCTTATTTCAGGATAAATCCTCGTCTGGTAAATTTCGTTGAGGCATACGCCGTAAACAATCATGTTGCCGTAAGAAATAAGGGAGTTTATCATATTGTCCGGCGGTCGTTTCACTCTATGTGTAAAACCGGTGGGATAAATAAAAATATTTTGCCATGCAGAGTAGTAAGCCCTTTTTATAGCCCCCTCAAAACCCATAAGCTCTTCAACTGAAGTTGTATCTTTAATTAAATCGGCAAACTGTTCTATTTGTTCTATATAACCGGAAAGGATAACCCCCCGGTTGTTATAATAGCGTAAGTTAATTATTTGGTTTACCGCCGCTCCGTAAACAAACTGCTGTGCTAAATGAAGCCTGTCGTCAGGGTCGTTAAATGCCGCTGCTTGTTTTAGTAATGTAATTGCAGATGATGCGCCTCCGGCGGGTATAAAACTTCCGGCATATTTTCCGTTGTAATTCAGGACGTGCATCGGAATTTTATGAGCTGATAAAAAGTAAAGAAATTTTGAATTAAACCTGATTATGCCGGCTGAAAAGATTGAATCAATTCCTTCTACAGGCAGATATTTTTTTTCGCCGGAAGGGGTTATAACATCTTCGCCAAGCAGGAATTCTTCCCTGTTTTGCAGAGTTTCTTCAGGCAATTCTTCTTCATCGCCGTTTACAACCGTTTCTAAAAAGATTGTATTATCTTTTCTTTTCATCATAGTATCGGAGAATATGTAAAGTCTTTTTTTCATATTTATACCCTTTCATTTATGTAATTCTAATCGGACAGAATCATTTTTTCGAATTCATAATCCATCTTTTTATTGCAAATATCCCCGGCATCATAATAATTAAGTTTAAAGGGATTGGAATTACAATAAGTACAATTGCATAAACAGCAACAATAAAAATAACACAGCCGCATGTTACTGGATCACTTTTCATTTTATTTTTCCTAAAAATTAAGATTAAGAGATAAGAGCTGCAATTTCCGCGTTCCGGCATAGGCGTGAAAAATTTTCCCGGCAGGTTTGCATCTCTTATCCCCGGCGTGGTTAAATAAAAATATTTTAAAGCTTACGCTGTTAACATACGTAATGATAAGGGGCTGTAATAGAAAAGAAATATTTTGGAAACGTTTCGGTTAGAAGGAGATTTTTATTTTGCTTTTTGCAGCGGGTATGTAATAAGCGGTCTCGCCGTAATTTTTAATGCTTTTAATCTGAAATTCCTCAGTTAGATCCGGCTCTTTTATCAAAGACTGGATCTTTGAATTTATCTTGGTTCTTCTTGTCCTTATATTTTCGGCGGAAAAGCCGTTTTTCCACCAGGTTTTTTTTGCTTCTTCGTTAAAGTAGTAATAAGAATAATTTTCTTTAATAAAAGCTTCAACTTTTCCTGCAAATTCTTTAGATATAATAAAGTTAATTTTATATTTAGATTGATTTTCGAGAGCGGCTTCAATAAACATATAGTATAGAACAAACTCAATCGGCTCAAGTTTAATCTTTTCGCTTCCGTATTTTATTGTTTTTTCATTTATCAACAGAATAAGCTTTCTTTCATCGGAAACAGATTTTAATTGCTTTTGTGTAAGCTCTACTAATTGAGAATACTTAAGATTAAAGAAAGCGTCATCTTTACCATCCCGGGAAATTAAAGAGCGAAGCCTTATAAAAGGTATTTCCGAGAGCTCAAGCTGTTTATCTTCTTTTTTATTTACAGGGTAAAATCCCTTAAACTCATTTTCTTCAGAGGTAAGAACGTGCAGTAATTTATCTTTTTCCCTTCCGAAAAGGTTAAGGGCAAAAGCCATGTGAACACTCATGGTTTTCCTTCCGCCTGATATTGAGCAGTATAAAATATTCTCAGGATCGGATGATTTTTGTCTTATAAAGTCGCAGGCTTTATTAGGGAACAGCTTGTTCTGCCTGTCGGTTCTTATATCGGAAAGCTCGATGCTTTCTTCTTTAGCCACAATAATATGATCGCTGTTTTCTTCAAAAAGAGGGATTTTTATTTTATATTTCTTTGAAAGATTTACAATTTCATCTTTTAATTTTGATTTTGGCGTTCCGGCAGCCTTATCTTTGCCCAGGATAACATTTCTGCCTCTGACTGTAGTTAAAATATAAATTTCATCAATTGTAATTTTTCTCTGGACTGTCAAACAGTAAAGAGTTTCAGTGACAATTTGCGTTGTTAGTCCGGATACGCAAATGAGAATATTCTTATACATTTTTTCTTTTAGTTTTATTTTGTTCTGCAATTTTAATTAAGAATAAACCTATTGCAAAAACAACGATAGCAGAAATAATCAGGTGCATAAAGCCTGTAAACATCATCATAAATGAAATAACAGCCAGTAAAACAAAACCGATTACTTTGTGGAATTTAATGAAAACAAAATAATAAAGTGTAAACAGGATTAATCCTGCAATAAACAATATGCCAATTAAAATAAACATAAACTATACCTGCCATTTAGCAGAGCTTGCCGCTCATTTTGAGGATTCATATAAAACATATTTCCTGAATTTAATAAAATTAAAAATGGAAATTTTAGAGCAATCTCCGTTTTCGATAGTACTAAACCATAAGTACAAACAATGATGTCGTTTTTATATATTGGACAAATAATAATCATGATAAGAAAATAGTATCAGTAATTTTATTTACATTTAATACTAATGTAATTGAAAGTTCCTTAGCTCTTTGAATAATATTTTCAGAAGGTGTGCTGCTTAGTACTGCAACGCCCTTGCCAAATGTGCCGCTTGTTATAGCTCTTAAAGTTTCCAGCTCATATAGCGCTGCATTTTCAGCTTTTCCACTCTTACAGGATATTAAATAAAGTTTGTAATTTTTTAATATAATAAGGTCAATTTCGTTTCTTATCTGATTATCTGAAACTATTTTAACACCGATTTTCATTTCATCCGGGTTCAATGATTTGAATTTCCAGTAAACATAATACTCAAGCCAATCGCCGAATAAAAATTCTTTAGCGCCGAATTTGTATTTCAGGGGCGGTTTTACATTGGGTAAAGCAAGGACAAAATTTGCCGGGGTCTTTTGAAATGAAAAATTCTTTTTAATTGAATTTACCGTTTGGTAAGATTCTTTATCAAGCGCTTTCCTAACGGAATCTGTGAATTTTATAAATTCATCGAGCAATTGATCCTTTTCAATTTCCGCAAACAATGTTTCATAAGCAAAATCTAACCTGGCAGATTTCTCTTCTTCGATTTTATATCCGTATGCTGCCAGGTAATTCTCAATGGTTATATTAGTTTTAAGGTTTTCAATCTTTCTTAATGGAAGAAGATGAATAATACCTAAGTGTTCTGTGTTGCAATAAAAAACCGGTTTATTATTTTTCCTAAAATATTCATAGGCTGCCAGAGCCATAGGTTTAGTACCTCCGGTTACGTTCAGGAATATATCCTTTTCAAAACTACTAAAAATAAGTTCAAGTTTTGTGTTCAGGTCAATATCATCATAAGCAGAAATATCATCATAAAGAAAGACTTTTATCCCTTTTTTCATAAAAAGCGATTGGAGATGTCTAGCGCAATTAATTTCTTCCGGTGTGGAAAGTAAAAATACATTTTGCGGTTGATACATAAAAACAGGAAGGACATTAGCCATTGCCTGTCTTGAAACCAAACAAACCAAATTCATCTCAGCCTCGGAAAGTCTGGTATCTCAATTTCTAAGTTGATTGAAGACGTAAAAAGTACTATCAATTTTAATGCATCGTTAAATTTTCTTTCATCCAGCGGAATATTTCCGTGTGCGAGTATCGAATAATTACGCAATTGAAGCACTCTATTTATTTCGTCATTGTTAACAGAAAATAATATTCCCATTTTGTTATTTTTTTCTTTTAACAAATCAAAAGTTGCAAAAAGCGGTAGTTTGATTTTCCCATCTTTATTATCAAAGTATTTTGATTTAATTTCTTCACGAAGATATAATGGAATATTCTCAATATTTACATCAGATGTCTCACAATTAAACTCTTTTGAGAATTCAATTTGACCAATCATTTCTAAAGCCCGGTAAAGTCTTGCAACTGCATCATCGTACTTGCATTCTTTAGAGCGTCTTTTAGCATTTGCAACCAATTCAATTACTTTATATTCATCTGATTTTTTTACTTTAAGAACGTTAGCTGCTTGTGTCAATTTATTTATGCCAACTCCGAGCCTTTGTGCTTCCCGGGATAGCTTGTCGTCTTTCATCATCTTGTTTAATATTTCAAAAGCGGCGTTAAAATCAAATTTATCCCAATTACTTAAAGCCCTTGAAAGTTGAATAATAAATTTAATTTTTTCCTGATAATCAGGATGAGGAAGATCATAAAATGACGAGAGTAACCCGCAAGCGGCGTCAAATAAGTTTTTATTGAAAAGGACAATTGCTTCCGATATTTTCTTTTCAGTTGTAAATAAGTTTGTTGATAATGAAGTAATTTTTTCACTTCCGGCTTTAACTCTGCCTCCATCACCCCGCTCACCATAAGTATAAGAAATTAAACCTACATCAGCGGCTATACCGGCGCTGACTAATGCGGCGGACATTGATTTAGTTCCACTTGTATAATCAACTACAATATTATTGGCGGTATATCCTTGTTTAATATATCTTTTAATTATATCAATATAAGCTTTATGCAATATCTCAAATTCATTTACTTCTTCTACCAGTTCTTTAAAATAAACAAGATTAGGCTTGTCACTCCTTAGCTTCTCTTCAATATATGGTAATGTTTTTTCTTTTGTTTCTTTAGAAACAATAAAAACAGCTGCATCGGGATTTTTATCATTTACTGCAAAATAAATCGCGTGAGCAATATCGACGCCGCTGGCGCCGGTACCAATTGTAGCAATATAGAGTTTTTTATTTTTTTTCTCTTCCATCATTAAGATATGCTTTCATTTACTAGACGGATTTAAAGATGTAATTTCTACCCATTAATTTTGATGCAAATTTAAGGCATGCGGCAATGTCTTCTTTTTCTAAAGAAGGATATTGCTTTAGTATTTCTTTTTCACTTTCGCCGGCGGAAAGAAATTCAAGCACAGTCTGAACCGCTATTCTTTTTCCTCTTATAGAGGGCTTGCCGTTTAATATTCTTTCGTCAATAGTTATTCTATCCAGAATATTCTTCATCATTATCTGGCTCTTACTTTATCAACAGCTAATAAATAAATATATGTAGTGATTTAATTAAATGCTGTGAAACGCCCTCTTAAATATCAAATTGCAGGCGCGATTAATGATTTTCGGTTTCATTATACATTAAATCGGTCTTAAAGTTCAGTGTAAACGGCATACCGAATTGAACGGCAATTATTTTGGCATTTTTATTCATATCTTATTTTTCAGCTATGCCTCTGTATTCAGCTTTTTCAAGAACTCCTTTTTTGGTCTTATGCAACACAATAAATACTTTACTCCCTTTTGATAAGCCCAATCCTTCAAGACGGACGCCAGGCAGGATTGTAATCATTTCCTTAAAATCACCATCGAGAATTTTAACTTTTGGTGGTTTTGTCTTTTCTTCAATAATTTCAGCAAGAGAGTAGGCTTTAACTTGTGCATTTATTTGAACTTTACTTACTTGCTCATTTATAACTTTATCCGTTTGAGATAGAATTGTAATTCTTTCTTTTTTTATTGAATTAGATACATAGATATTAATAGAATCTATAGAGTCTTTTGTAATTTCTGTACCAATAATTACCCATCCAATAGGTAAACTTGTAGATTCGGTTAATGTCCGTGTAGTTGGGAATTTGCCCTCCACTAATTTCTTAGATATTGGGTTTTTACCTAATTCCAGCAACTCTCTAAACAGCTTAAATGTTTTTTCGTCTTTTTTATAAATCGCAATGCCGATTGAATTATCAAAATATGTTTTGCCGCTGCCTAAACGCATAACAGCGTATTGATTAGCGCTCTTTTTAATAATTTCTTTTAATTCAATATAAAATCGAATAACATTTGAATAGTCTGTTTTTTCAGTAGTGGTTTTGTCTTTTAATTTATTATTAAAACTTTCATATGTGCTAATTTCATATTCAATTGACGCAAGAGAAAATTGATTAATTATTTTGATTATATCTATTATACTTGATGAATTTAAAAAAGATAGAGAGGGTTGTTTAAATAATTTGATAACAGTAAGATTAAAAATAGATGTAGAATTCTCTTTTATAACTTCACTCGGTAAATGCGCAACTTCTGATTCATCTCTTAATTTTATCCTGTGAAG
>CAZUCY010000160.1:0-7218 GCA_964618785.1 uncultured Ignavibacteriaceae bacterium
GGGAACGAAGCAGTGAAAGTCTCATTACATTATCTTTTATATCATAACCATACTTGGAATTATTAAGCAAACTTATACCATAATCGATGTTAGAAAGATCCGCCCATTTTTCAGCAGGGACTTCATACCTTGCTTTCTGCCAATTTGTTATTCGCTGAGTTGAACGCTGAATAGTTCCGTAGGGAATTTCGTAAGTAGCAACAGTATCATTGACCGAGACGGGGAAAGCGACCTTCAACATTGTATGCGCTTCCCACCAATCTATGTTCACATTAAAATCAATTCTGTCGATTCCATTATATAAGATAACATCCTGAACAAAAAAAGATGTAGGGAAATCCTCCGTTGGAAAATCCTTTTTTACTCCCGGTTTCAGGTAATCACGGTACAGCCTTACGATTGATCTTATTGGACCGGTCTCGATTACTTCAGCCTTTCTAAAAGTCGATGGATACTCGACTCCGGTAAACCCTATGTTCCATGCATCATATTCTTTAGGGACATCCTGAAGCAACTGAAGTTTATTCCCTTCATCCGTTAAAATTTCCTTGTTATTTCTTTTATCGATAATATTACCAACCCAGCCTGTAGAAGTATCAATCTTAACTTTAAAGAATTTGTTTTCAATTCCGTCTTTTGCAGTGACTAAATCCGACTTTGATTCAGTTGATTTTCCATTTTTAAGAATAAAAGTTTTATAGCCAAGTGAAGGGACATTATCGGCGACAAATAAAATTTCATTAGTAAAGCGGTCTATTTCTATTATTTGAGACGGAATTTCTTTGCCGCTGGTTTCAATTATTTTATATTCATTCTTATCTCCCTGAGGAAGGATAAACTTAACGACGTCTGTTCTATCCCACGCTAAAGGATTATAAACAATTAAAGGTTCGCCAGTTTTTATTTTTGATGTATTAATATTTTTGCTTATTTCATCAAAAGCGCCATTGAGTAAGAAATCCCCGATTTCTTTTACTTTCTTATAATTTTCAACCGCATCGATATAAATTTCTCTAATACCTGAACCGGGCAAAATATCATGGAACTGGTTAAACATAGTATATTGCCAAGCATCATTGATATCTTTAGAGCTATATTTATTACCAAACAAAGTTGATATGGTTGAAAAATTTTCAGTTTCTGATAAAAGTGTTTCGCTTTGACGGTTAAACTTTTTAATCTGATCGTGTGAAGTAAAAGTGCCCTGATGATATTCAAGATACAGCTCATCATTCCAAACGGGGAGGGTTGACAGGTCCTGATTCTTCAGCCAGTTTATATAATTTGCGGCGGTACCATATTCGATATTTGGATATATATCCAAAGTTTTTAAGTGCTCAATTCTATCAATCATATCGATGGTAGGACCACCGCCATGATCACCGACTCCAAAGAGAATCATAAATTTCCTAAAACCGGTATTAGCCTCGAACTGACGTAACCAATCAACTAATTTATAAGATTGAGTAATTGTATTAACATAATCGAAGGGGAAATAAGAAAGTATTCTTGAACTATCGGGAGATTGCCACCAAAATACTCTGTATGGGAAAACATTTGTTTCATTCCAGCCTATCTTCTGCGTAATGAATGCATCGATTCCTGCATTTTGATAGAACATAGGAATATTCCAATTATACCCAAACGAATCCGGGTTCCAACCTATTTTTATATCAACATTTAAATTCTTTTGAAAATAAGATTTAGCATAAAGTAATTGCCTATCCCATGAAAGACCGCTTGGTAAATTGCAATCCGGTTCTATCCACATTCCGCCAACAACTTCCCATCTACCGTCTTTTATTCTGTCCTTGATACCCTGAAAAACATCCGGGAATAAATCCTGCATCCATTTAAAATATTGAGCGGCGCTTTGCGTATATGTAAACAAAGGTCTTTCATTCATAACATGCAGGACTGAAGCAAAGGTTCTGCGGCAAACCTGTTCGGTTTCAATTGAACGCCATAGCCATGCCGCATCAATATGGGCATTTGAATCAAAATATAATGTAAATTTTTTTGCGAATTCTTTAATAGGAGTTAACTGCGAACGGACTTTTTCCATAGATTCTACAAATTTCAAATAATCACCACTCCTTAAAGCGTCAACATCAACTTCTGCAGCAAGTTTTTGAAGCAATTCGTTTAATGATGCTTTTTCATTCTTATCAATTGTTGATTTATCAATATGTGGATCAGTTTTAACACTACTATTTGACTGATAAGTATCAAAGGATAGAAGTTTTTGTCCAACTTGCAAACTTAAAATAAAATCTTGTATCGACTGCTGAATTTTTTCAGATTTACCGGATTGAATCCTAGCGCGTAAAAGCCGGAGAGTGCCGCCTGTATTTATTGCTTTAATAGCAAGAGTGAATTTTTGTCCAGGTTTTCCATTTTCCGTAAGAACAAAATCACCGTCCCATGGAAAGTAACCTTTACTAACACCATTAATCCACAGATAACCGTAATCATCTACTGAAAGAAGAAGATTGATTTTTCCCTGAACAGGTTCGCCAAGAATTTTATCAGGTAAAATAATTTCTTTTCTAAGCCAGCATGAATCATCGTAATTTTTCTCGCCTATCTTTAATGTACTCCATGTCGAATCGTTAAAGTTAACCTCATAAGGATTACCATTAAAGAAAATATTTTTTTCACTCAGATTTTGACTGATTTTCCAATCATCAAGCGAACAACTTGCCAACTTATCAAGATTACATACAAGATTATCGATATTTGTTTGAGCAATTAAGCTAATTGGCAGGAATAAATATAAAAATAAAAGTCTAAAAGTTTTCATTTTTTTGATCCTTTAAAATATTTTTTACTAATTCAATTGAAATATTCAAAATTTTTTACCGACATATAGAATTCGACCCTGCCGACAGGCAGGGATAATTTTGCAAAAATGGCTGTCTAATAAGTTATTGCTCAATCTATATAATTGACACAATTGAAATAAGCCTTTGACTTGGAGAGATATACAACAAGTAATTTAAAAAACCTCTGTTTTAAAAATTACAATATTTTCACATTTTTGTTTTTTAGTATAAAAATTACACCCATAATAATCATAACACCACCCCACCAAATATCGGGATGAAGATAGGAAAGAACTTTTTTAACAGGGCATGGATGTATTAGTAAATATATTCCATTTATTTCAATTATCATTCCCATAATGGAAAGAATTAATCCAACGAAAAACCATATTGGTTTCATAACAATTTCTCCTTTAACCCCGGAAATTTCCGGGATGATTCAATTTACCAAAAATAAATATTCAACAAAATAAAAACGACAAGAGAAATAAGGGCTAAAAACTCCGGACGTTTAAAAAAGATGATATTCTTATTTAAACTCTCTTTCGTTAAACCTTTAACAAGCCCTACCAATTCCTCTTTTGGTTTTTTCTTTGTGAAAAGACTAATTACAATTGTTACCACAAAGCAAATTAACCAAGCCCACCATGCCCGCCAGAAATTTGCAGCCATATCACTAGCAGGACTTGAAAGAGTAATAAGGCTTAAACTTATCCAGCTAAATTTCACGGCTAAATACATAATGAAGGACGCAAACATACCGGTAATCAATCCCCAAAAGGCGCCGGAAGGAGTAATCCATACAACAAACATTCCAAGCAGCATGGTTGCAAACAGAGGTGCATTAACCCATGAGAAAATGGCTTGCATATAGTCCATTATGCTGGGAAAACTCATCGCCCAATAGGCAGTTCCAAGACTAATAATTATTCCGACAATTGTTGCGGCTCTACCCATCCACAATAAATGAGCTTCCGAAGCATTTTTATTAATAATTGATTTATAAATATCATAAGTCCAAACAGTATTAAATGCACTAACATTTCCAGCCTGACCCGCCATAAATCCAGCAAGTAAAGCCGTAACACCTAAGCCGACTAGACCTACGGGGTAATAGCGAGCAATTAATAAAGGAAAAGCTGAGTCATAATTTAAATGCCCGCTATCAGTGAGCAAATGAAAACCGCTTTTAGGATCATTTGCAAGAATAAGAGCTATAAGACCTGCAAGAATGACAATAAACGGTATAGCCATTTTAAAAAATGAAGCAAGAATGGGAGCCATTCTGGCTGAACGAAGATCTTTAGCAGAGAAGGCTCTTTGTATGACAAGGAAGTCAGTAGTCCAATATCCGAATGAAAGGACAAAACCTAATCCAAGCACAATTCCACCCCAAGTTATCATCATCCCATTTTGGGAAGGATTTCCGGAAGTTGACCATAAGGTATTAAATGATTGTGGAATTCTTGCCATAATATTATGTATCCCCCCGAGTTCGATTAAACCGAGAACAGAAACAAGAAATAACCCGAACCAGATGAGAAAGAATTGAATAATCTCGGTAAATATAGCTGACATTAGCCCGCTAAGGGTAACATATACGGCAACCGTAAGCGCAGATGCCCACATGCTAATATGCCAAGACCAACCAAAGAACGTATGAAGTACCAATGCCATAGCATAAAGGTTAATGCCTGAAACAAGCAGTGTCATAACAGCAAAAGAAATTCCATTTAATACTCTGGTCCTTTCATCAAAGCGAAGTTTTAAATAACCGGGAACTGACTTTATCCTGCCGGAATAATAAAACGGCATCATATAAATTCCGAGGAAAAGCATTGCGGGAACAGCGCCAATCCAGTAAAAATGTGCAACGAACATCCCATATTTAAAAGTATTGCCAGTCATACCCAAAATTTCCACGGCGCCTAGATTTGCAGATAGAAAAGCAAGCCCTGCGACCCAAGAGCTGTTTTTTCTTCCTGCGAGGAAAAAATCATTTTCATTCTTAGTGAATTTTTTTAAATAAAAGCCGATTCCTATTACAAATCCGAAATAGATTGCTATAATTAGCCAATCTACAAACGAGAGACCGATTGCACTCATACTTATATCCTTAGAAATAATTGTTTTGGATTATAAAAAAAAATTTGTACTACTTTTTGTAAAAAAGTCTGCTAACTTTCAAAATATTCAGGAGTAAATATAAATAAAAGTACAGAAGAAAAATCTCACCTCAATAAAGTTGAAAATTTGATTGATTTATAGAATCATCCGAAACTATCTCAGCAAAATCATTTTTTTTATTGCAACGCAGCCGCCCGCCATTATGCGATAAAAATATACGCCGGAGGCGAATCCACCTTTGGAAGATACTCCGCTTGGAATTTGCCTGCTGGTTAATAATAGCTGTGTATTGAAAATTATTGAATGTTCACCCGGGTTCTGATATTCATTTACAAGAGTAGCAATTTTATTGCCAAGTATGTCAAAAATTTCAAGTTTTACTAAAGTTTCACCCCGGAAAGAATTTTGTGAAGCTGTTACAGAATATCTAATCACAGTTGAAGGATTAAATGGATTTGGATAATTTTGATAAAGCTTTAATAAACCAGCAGGAGTATTGGCTATTTGTTCAATGTTCAAGGTTTTTATGCTGTCGTTATTTTGAAAAACTTGAAGAGAATTAAAAGCATTGCCGTCAAAATCAAACATAGCATAGTTTTCCCATGAAGAGCCAACAGGAGGGACTGAAATATAAGCGGGCTCCCAATAAAAAAAGCCTGTGCCTTTTTTGTTACTGGTATTTTCAATTAATCCTCTTATATATAATATAAAGTTTTTTTGTCCCTGTGGACTCACAGGATAGTTCTGTGGAAGTTTTGTTGAATCAAATCCCACATTATTTACTCCATCATCAACATATGCAGAAGTCCATGGGTATGCGGTTTCAACAATTACAATATCTTTATTATAACGTGCTGAAAGATCATTCAGATTACTTTGAAGTTGTGATAATGTTCCATGAGACGGATACCATGGATAATAAGATAATCCGATAACATCGAACTGCACACTTTGAGAAGTAATTAAACTATCAAAGAACCACCGGCAAGTACTGTTATTACCCCCCTGGTCTATATGAATCATTATTTTAACAGATGTGGAACCGGCAGCATCTTTAACGCCTTGAATACCCTTTTTAACAAGAGAGGCGAAATTTGTCCAGGCATTGGATGATCCTGAATTTTCGCCATCCGGCCAAAGCATCCCATTTGTAATCTCATTACCAACTTGAACCATATCAGGAAGAGTATTTTGATTTTTTAATGCGGCAATAACATTTTTAGAATAAGTATAAACGCTGTCTTCCAAGACCGAAAAAGGAAGAGTATTCCAGGCTGCAGGTTTAGATTGATGACCCGGATCAGCCCATGTATCTGAATAATGAATATCCAGAAGAAATTTAAATCCCTTAGTTTTTATTTGCTTTGCAAACTTGAGAGTTGAATCCAGCCCACAGTAAAGACCTTGCGGCGTATGCCAAAGGCGTAGTCTAACATAATTAACGCCGCTTGTTTTAAATATATCAAGCACATCCTCCGGCGAGCCAATTGATTTCCAGACACCGCCAGCATCTTCAATTTGCTGTGCAGTTGATATATCAATACCTCTAATAAATAAAGAACTATCCGTCTGTGCTAGGACAGATAATTGAAGGCAAATAACCAAGATGAAAAACAAAATTTTTTTCACATATACAAAGAATGATAGATATAAATATTTATTTACCGGCTGCAATTTTATAATGAACCACAGATAGTTCCCTAAGCACTTTTGCACTAAATTCAGGAGTAATATCCCGTTGTGGTTCAGCAAGCATCTCATATCCGACCATAAATTTTTTCACACTGGCTGATCTTAAAAGCGGGGGGAAAAAGTGCATATGGAAATGCCACTCTGCATGATCTTTCCCATCTGTAGGCGCCTGATGTAAACCTGCCGAGTATGGAAATGATGTCTGGAATAAATTATCATATTTTGTTGTTATTATTTTAATAGCATTAGCAAAATCTTTAATCCCCTGTTTTTTCAATTGAAGAATGCTTGTTATTTTTCGTTTAGAAATAATTAAAGTTTCATAGGGCCATATTGCCCAAAAGGGCACCACAATAACAAAAGAATCATTTTCATATACAATTCTTTCGTCAAGCTTTATTTCCAGCTTTAGATAATCTGAAAGCAGACTACGTTTATTTTGCTTGTAATATTTTATAAATTGTTGTAATTCTTTCTTCGGCACTACCGGAATGCTTTTCTGTGCCCAAATTTGCCCGTGAGGATGAGGATTGCTGTTACCCATTATCGAGCCTTTATTCTCGAATATTTGCAC
>CAZUCY010000161.1:0-7132 GCA_964618785.1 uncultured Ignavibacteriaceae bacterium
TCTATTAATGAGCACAATGAAAATGAGAAAGATATTATTAATGATATACTCTTAAGATTAATAGAGAGTAATTCGGCTGCGTTAATTTCAGATTGCGGCACCCCGCTGTTTTCAGATCCGGGACATCTTTTAGTTGAAGTGTGTATTTCACAAAATATTGAAGTTATACCTATTCCCGGAGCAAGTTCTATTCTTCCTGCTTTAACCGGTTCGGGATTGGAAATAGAAAAATTTTATTATTACGGCTGGCTTTCACCAAAGAAGGATATAAGAAAGCAGCAGCTTCAAAGACTGAGGAGTTTAAATGAAGTTGTTGTTATTATGGATACGCCGTACAGGTTAAAAAGCCTGCTTGAAGATATTGTGAAAGTTATTAGTAAAAACCTAAAGGTTGTTCTTGCTTTCCAATTGACTATGAACAACGAGAAGTTTTACCGGGGTACCGCTGAAGAGATTTTATCAATTGTTTCAAAAAACAATATGAAGGGGGAGTTTGTTCTGCTGCTAAATATGGCAAGGAACAGGTAAACGGACAGGTACTCAATAGGCGCTTTTCATAATTAAATGCATATCAACTTTTTCAAAACATCCATAAAATAATATTCAGAATCGTCGATATTATTGTTTATCATACTTAAATAACATAATCCAAATTTATAATTTTAAGCTGCATTTGTTATAGAATAATTTCTTTAACATTTTTATAAAGTTTTTTATATGATTCAAACCTATAATTATACCATTTTTCATAATCTGATTGAGGGTAAACAACTGCTGATTGTTTAACCCACTTAGAAGCTAAATTTCGAATTGGTTCTCCGGTATCAAATGAACAAGCAAGCATTGCTGCTCCAAAACACCCGGCTTCTTTTATATTTAACAAGGTAATTTTTTTATTCATAACATTAGATTTTATTTGCGCTAATAGCGCAGATTTTGACCCACCTCCTACCCATCTTAATTCTTCAACGGCACACCCTGCTCCTTCAAGGATATCAAGGTTTAACCTCATTTCAAATGAAACTCCTTCTAAAAGAGCTTTTAATATTTCTTTTCTTTGGGTAGATAATTGCAGTCCTATAATTGCACCCTTAGTTTGAGTATCAAAATAAGGGGTCCCGGAAGGAGTAAAGTAAGGAAGGGCAAGTAAATTGCTTGGTTTACTATCCGTATTATTAAGTAAAAGATCATAGGCATCTTTCCCAATAATTTTAGATTCCTCCATTTCTTTATATCCAAATTGGTCCCTAAACCACTTAAATATATTTCCACCAGTCAAACTAAAAGCAACCGTTGTATATAATTCTTCAATGGAATAATTATAAGTACAAAGATTGTTTTCTTTTAACACTTTAGAAAAGACAGGTTTCTTCAATGCCGGGCAGATACACTCAACAGTACCCGTTGCAAGCATAGCAGCGCCTTCTTCAATTACTCCTGCACCTAAAGCGCTGCACGTCTGATCGTGCCCACCTGTTACAACAAAAACATCATTTGATAGACCTAACTGATTTGCAATTTTTCTACCTATTCTACCAACCAGATTTCCCGCCGGCAAAGGTGTCGCGAGTTTTTCTGCGGGTACACCGATTTTGTCCAGAATGCTTTGATTCCACTCATGTCTTCTGATATCAAACATCATGGTACGCCCCGCTAAAGACCAGCTTATAGCAGGCTTTAGACCCATTCTGAACTGAAGTAAATCTTCAAAACAAAAGAAGTACTTAGTTCTTTTCCACAAGTCACTTTCAATATTCTTAAACCACAAAAGTTTGAATAGTGTGAACATAGGGTGCGCAGTATGCCCGGTAATTTGATATAATTTTTCTTCATCAAAGTACTTAATCCAATCATTAATAAATGCCGCTGAACTTATATCAGATGACACCATTGCTCTGCTTAGAGTTTCATTATTGTAACCTACGGCGGTAAATGCTTCGCCCTGACTTGAAATACTCATACCTTTTATCGAATCAGGTTCAACATATTTGCTGCACTCCTTTATAATTTCAAAACAATTTCGAATAACTTCATCTGAATCTAGTGTAGCACTACCATTATCTGAAAAGGCGATATTATACTCACGTCGAGCCATAGCAATTTGCCGACCATCTTTATCAACAACCAAGGCTTTACAACCGCTGGATCCTATATCTATACCTAAATAATTCATTTTTAGTACCAATATCGCAATTCTACATAAATATTTTTTAAAATTAGTATTCCGAAGAATTCAACAATTGTTTATCATATTTTAAACATATAATAAGTTCAGGTAATTCTTAACAATTTTTTGCATTTGTAAGTAAATAATTTCACTTCTATATTTTGATGTATAAAATTTTATAGAATGCTCGCTTTTAACATCGGCATTTTTTCCTAATAAACCACTTTCTTGCATTTCTTTGGCTTTTTCAGGTTTTATTATTTTTGCGGCATTTTCTATCATTTTTTGAAATAAAACCGGTGAGCTATCCCGCTCGAGTGCGGTCCAAATGTTTACCTTGCAAATACCATCTTCAAAAAAATGTGATATTTGTTCTTCAGCAACAGAAGACGCACCATGCAAGCATATATGCGGTCCAATTCTTTTACTTATTTCCCGAGTTAATTTCCCCTCATATTTTAGCGATGATGCCGAGGCTCTATGTTCTGTACCTAAATTCGCAACAATAATATCGACACCGGTTTCAATATAATATTTTTCAGCTTGGTCAGATGTAGTTAAATGACCAATACTATCATTAGAGACTTTTATAATTTCATCACAAGCGCCTTCAATTAAAATTTTATTTTTATTATTTTCAACAAATGCAGCTGTACTTTCTATATTTTTTTCAAAAGGTAATGTAGAGGCATCGTACATAATTGATGAAAATTGCCCCATGTTCCATTTTAACAGTTCATCATCACTATCCCATTGAATATGATCGAGATGAATCATAAGTCTTAAATTTCTATAAAGAGAATCTTGTGAAGCAAGCACTTCTAAATTCTTCAGAAATAACATAAGTCCGATATTCCATTTTTTAGTATTTGTATAAAAAACAGATTGTGGTCGAGATGCATAATTGTTTGTAATACCTATAATTATTGGTAAATTGTTTATGCCTATAGTTTGTCCGTGTTTGTAAACAGCTTCTAAAATTGCTTCTAATGTATTAAGGTTTTCAGCGTTAAATGAAGGTAGTACCCACCTTCGTTCGCGTGCTTCTGAATAAATCTCCAATACATGACTTCGATCTAAAATTAGTGACATATTTTTTATTTTAGAGAGTAATAAATATCATTCCATCTTAATTCTTTTTTAAATTCTGAAATATTTGTTGACTTATTTATCAATAAACACTCGATCCCGTTCATCTCGGCGAAATCTTCCATATATTCAGATGTGATTGCTTGGCTGAAACTAAAATGATGAGCGCCACCAGCCAATATCCATGCATGTGCAGCAACTTCAAGATTTGGTTTCGGCATCCAAATTACTCTTGCAACAGGCAACTTAGGTAGTTGAGTATCTTGCGAAACAACAGTTATTTCATTTACTATCATATGAAATCTATTTCCCATATCTACAATAGTCACATTTATTGCAGGACCAGGAGGAGCATTAAAAATTAAACGTGGAGGATCATCTTTACCTCCTACAAATAATGGATAAATTTCAAGGGAAGGTTGATTTTCATGAAGAGTTTCACAAACCTCTAACATATGAGCGCCGAGAACTTTCATTCCAGATGGATCAAGATGATAAGTATAATCTTCCATAAAAGACGTTCCACCCTTAAGATCTCCGGACATAACTTTCATAGCACGAACCAATGCAGAAGTTTTCCAGTCACCTTCCGCACCAAAGCCATATCCTTCTGCCATTAAACGTTGAACTGACAATCCCGGTAATTGTGTCAGTCCATAAAGATCCTGAAAATTAGTAGTAAAAGCTATAAAATTTCCTTCTTCAAGAAATGCTTTTAAACCAAGCTCGATTTTCGCAGCATCTCTTAAATTTTGATGTCTCTCTCCCCCCTTCCGAAGCGCTTTCGTAACAATGTACCTTTGTTCATATTCTTCTATCAACATATTGATTTCAGCAACAGAAATAGAATTAATATAATTAACAAGGTCTCCAGTTGCATAAGTATTAACGGAATATCCAAATTTTATTTGTGCTTCAACTTTATCTCCTTCGGTAACCGCAACTTCTCTCATATTATCTCCGAACCGTGCTATTTTACCATTTTGCGCATCCAATTTGGCTGATGCAGCACGTGCCCAAATCGCAAGTTTTTCTTGTACAGATTCCTCCTGCCAATGTCCAACAATAACCTTTCTGGGTTTATGCATGCGCGAGCATATAAACCCAAATTCCCTATCTGCATGAGCAGATTGATTTAAGTTCATAAAGTCCATATCAATACTATCCCAAGGTATATCCCGGTTAAATTGAGTATGTAAATGGACTAAAGGTTTTTGTAAAATTTTTAATCCGGCAATCCACATTTTTGCCGGCGAAAAGGTATGCATCCAGGTAATCAACCCGATACAATTTTTTGCAATGTTAGCTTCTAAACATAGCTTGTATATTGCTTCAGGCGATATCAAAACGGGTTTTATTTCAATCCGAATAGGAATTTTAGACGAGCGAGACAAACCGCTTACAATTTCCCGAGAATGTTCAGCCACTTTTTTAAGTGTTTCGTCTCCATAAAGGTCCTGACTTCCGGTAACAAACCAAGCTTCAAATTTTTTTAAGTCGACCATAATTCTTTTCCTGCTTTCTTTTTTTATATTTTCTGTAATAAGGTAATATTAATTTATATTACGCGATATAATTCCTCTGCCAAAAGGGATTGGGGGAATAATATTCATGTAAAGTAGAACTCGCCATTGACAAAGTCATCCCTTTGGGAAAAATCTCTCTCTTAAAAAGTCAGGGACTTTGAAAATTGCACAATTTTCCCTTTTCTCTTTATAAGAGAAAGCGTTGTAGATTAGTTCAAATGCTTAACTAATAATTTTCAAACAGCCTTTCAAGATCGCGGTTATCAAATTATAAAATTCTGCGTAACATTAAGAAATTTTCAAATCTTTGTTCTCAAAATAAAAGCCAACAAATGTAATGTTCTTATCCTGTCCTAATTTGGTTTGAACTGATAATAAAAAGATAAATGGAAATATTATCAACTTGAAAAGATTTTTCATACTGACTCACCAAAAATGTTTACACCTTAACAGCTTAATTAAAACTCAATTTTCACATTACTCTAAAGTTTTTGATTTATAAAACCTTCCGTTGTAATTTAATTTATAAATTGAATTTGGATCCACTACCAGCGAATATTTTTTATTGAGGCAGGTAATTTCAATTTTCTTTGAATTTACATCAATTCCTACAACTTCTTTTAAATTACCATAAATATCTGAGATTAAACGAGCTCCTTTAGTAAACTCAAAAATTTCTTTCCCATTTATAGAACATATAACACGATTTTCCTTTGTT
Source organism: uncultured Ignavibacteriaceae bacterium (assembly GCA_964618785.1). Taxonomy (GTDB): domain Bacteria; phylum Bacteroidota; class Ignavibacteria; order Ignavibacteriales; family Ignavibacteriaceae; genus FEN-1297. The sequence continues at coordinate 5,501 of CAZUCY010000161.1, forward strand.
GTCAATTTTAATATTTTGTTTCCCCATAGTTGAGTATATGAATAATCATATTTCTTATTTATACATGACCAAAAAATTTTATCTTGATTCATATAAACACCATATAATCTGGAAATAAACTCTAATGAAGCTAAAATACTCGGACCATAATTATCCTGACTTGGAAAAGTACTATCCTGATTAATAGATTCTTCAAATGGATTAAACTGCTGCACAAATTTTAGAGAATCTCCGATTATCTTCAAAAACTTTATAGCGATCGTTGTTAATTCGGAAAAATGGCTATAATTTTCTAATGCTCTTATTGATCGTTGAAATGTTAAACCCTCAGGTTGTCCACTCCAACTATTACCGGAATCATTTCTAAAGTATGAATTATTTACTGCAATTGATGGTAATGGAACCGGTGTCCAAAATTCCTTTGGATTGAGCAAATGATATTTTATAAAATCATCTGCCATTTCCTGGTCAAAACTCCCTAAGTACATACACATTAGATTATTTATAGAAAGTATATCCATTATTTGGTTTGTTTTATCCCTGTCATAACAGGCATATTTTTTTGAATCCCATAAATATTCTTTAATTTTTTTGCGTACTTCGTTTGCTTTTTCTCTCCAATAACTTTCTTTACCATTTTTTAATTCATTAGAAATAAGCGATAAAACATCCCTCGCAGAATATGAGGACGACATGACATTCATAGATTTCATTGGAACCGGCATAACTTTTAAAGTATCAAAAAAACTCAGGTGGCAATTTTTTTCTAATTGTTCCCGAGTCATTTGTTTTATTATTTCTATTGATGGGGGGTAATCAAATGGCCAGGAATTTGGCGATCCGCCATATCTTGTACTATAATCTTCACCTGTATCCCATATACACCATGTTTCTAAACAACCATTTTTGTCGGAATCACGAGTTTTCCACAAAAAGTTATCAAATTTTTCCAATGATCTATATAATTTCATCAAATAGGACTTATCTTTACCCAGTAAAAAATACAATTCAAAAGCCGGCATTGGAAAACAAAATCCCTGTAACCAGCCATAGTAAGGTGTTATTGATCCATTATCATAACTTATCATACCAGGCAAGCGGCCATCATTTCGCTGATAATCAATAAAAATCTCAATATTATTTTTTGCTACAGTGAGATTTCTTTTTGCGTACATAACACCCCCCATTGGCTGCGTCTCCAACCATACACTATTATATCCCCCACCTTCTATTAAGACCTGGTACTTACCAAAATTTTTTATGTTTACTTTTTCTTTTTTCGAGGCTTCATTAAAAACCTTTTGCAATACAGTATCTGAAGTTCTAAAAAATACTGAAGTTTTGTATCTTAAAGATTTTGGATTAAAATTATTGTTTTCCCCCTGTCCGGAAATATTTTGTATAAGTATAAAGGAAGTAATACTTAATAAAAATATATTAAGCTTTCTCATAAAATTTTAAGACCTTTTATTTAGTATAGTAATTCTGAATACACCGTAGTCTATTTTATTTATATAGTTATATGCCTAATTTAAAAGCTTACCAAATACAGCTTAAAATACATATTTCAGTCCAAGATCGATTGTCCAGCCATAGTTTTCCTGAGAAGTTGGTCTTGGATCGCCCCAAAGC
>CAZUCY010000162.1:0-7114 GCA_964618785.1 uncultured Ignavibacteriaceae bacterium
GATTATTTTTCTTTCTACGGCTTAATACCTGCGCAACACGCTCAATTTCTTTTTCGCGCCCGACTACCGGATCAAGTTTATCTTCAACAGCAAGTTTAGTAAGATCACGGCCGAAATTATCAAGCACCGGCGTTTTAGTACGTTCAATTTTCTTATCCGGAGTCGGTATAGCTGAACCAGCATCCTTTGAACTTTTACTGCTCAACATTGCATTAAGCTCTGCCCGGGCAGCATCATAAGTTACATTGAACTGATGTAAAATCTGTGTAGCTATATTATCCTCATCACGTAAAAGTGAAAGGAGTAAATGTTCCGTGCCTATTACATCTGCTTTATAAATTTTTGATTCAATCTGAGTAATCTTTAAAACTTTTTCCGCCTGTTTAGTAAGAGGTATATTGCCAATAGTCAGTGTTCCGCCGGAAGTTCTTACAGTATCTTCAATTGCTTTTTTTAATTTCATCAAATCGCAATCCAGATTTCTTAAGATTCTAACAGCAACACCTTGTCCTTCGCGAATTATTCCCAACAAAAGATGCTCAGTGCCTATATAATCATGACCAAGTCTGAGAGCCTCCTCCCTGCTTAACCTGATTACATCCTGAAGTCTATCCGAAAAATTTCCGTCCATAGTTTTTCCTTTTTTCCTATATTATATTATACCGGAAAAAGTCCTGTATAAATGCTTGACTGTAATATATAAATAGTATTTTCCTCAATCAATACATGCGAATTTAGTTTAATTTCAATAAAAATTCGTTTATCTGCAACACAATTCCAAGTTTAGTTTCAAATTAACGCCCTAAATGTGACGTCAATTAGAAATTGTCACTTTAATCTAACCTTTTGTCAGATTACTTGATAAGTTATACACTTATGACACATTAATTGACAAAACATTCATTCAATTAACCAGATTATATATTAAATATCAAATATTATACCGGAATTAGTATTCAATCCTAATAAATCCCGGGAAAGAACAATTTCGCATTTATTATCGACAAAAGAAAAGTTTTAATTTATCGCTGAAATCGGTTTGCCTTTAAATTCGGACAAAGATATAAAAATATTTTTAATAAGTAAACAATATAAAAGCTAAAGTTTCATTTTATAAAAAAGATGGGAAATTCTGGCAGGTCGTGCATTGCAAAAATGTACCTGTTATCTTTAATAAATTAAAAAGGTTAGAAGAAGCAATAACTTCTAAATAGCAATAATCCCGGGAAAACAGATGTACATACAATTTTTAGAATCCATATTTTAGAAGAGCTTTAAAGACATAATAAATTTTCACATTTATATCATTTTAATTTTTTCGTATATATCTTTGAATTGATGACTAAATAAAGATTCTGATGCTGCAAAAGAAATACACCTTAAAAAGATTAAAAGAAACATCCCTTTCCAAACCGGTAATTGATGAATCAAAATTTATAATAAATTACAAAAATGAGCTCAATTCCGCACAATTTGAGGCAGTTTCTGCCCTTGACGGAGCATACCTTGTAATTGCGGGTGCAGGCACCGGTAAGACACGTACACTTGTATACCGCGTTGCAAGATTAGTTGAAATTGGTTATGATCCAAAATCTATTTTACTTTTGACATTTACGCGAAAAGCCGCTAATGAGATGATGAACCGGGCATCGATTCTTCTTGATAATAGGTGTTCAAAAGTAAACGGCGGAACTTTTCATTCTTTTGCCAATCTTATTCTTAGGAGATATGCAAAAGCTGCAGGTTTGGATTCATCCTTTACAATTCTCGATCAAAGCGACAATGAAGATATAATAAATCTTATACGATCACAAGCTGGTTTTATATCAAAAGAAAAAAGATTTCCTAATAAACAAACTCTTGAAAAAGTTTTTAGTTTAAGTATAAATACAGGAAAACCTGTTATAAATATTATCGAAGAGGATTATCCTCATTTCATAGAACAGCTTGATAAAATACTTGATATTCAAAAGGTGTTTATTAATTATAAGCATAAAAATAACCTGCTAGATTATGACGACCTGTTGGTGTACCTGAAAAATTTCTTACTTGAACCGGGTTTGCCTGCCAAATCTCTATTATCATCAATTAAATATATTATGGTGGATGAGTATCAGGATACAAACAAGCTTCAGGCTGAAATTATAAAAGGATTAACACAGTTTAATAATAATATTATGGTAGTGGGAGATGACTCTCAATCAATTTATTCTTTCCGCGGCGCCGATTTTAAAAACATAATGGAATTCCCGAAGCTATTTAAGAATGTCAAAATCATTCAGCTTGAAGAGAATTACCGCAGCGTACAGCCTGTACTAAATTTTACAAATCATGTAATTGAACATGCAATTGAAAAATATCCTAAAAATTTATTTACAAGAAAAACAGGAGGAGAATTACCGGTAATTGTTGCCGCAGCTACGGAAAACCTTCAATCAAAATTTATAGTTGAAAAAATACTTGATTTGAGAGAAGAAGGAGTGCCACTTAGAGATATTGCAGTACTTTTTCGCTCATCTTTTTTTTCATTCGATCTCGAAATAGAACTGGCGAAAGCGAATATTCCATTTCAAAAATTCGGCGGGATGAAATTTATTGAGACTGCACATGTAAAGGATGTACTCGCTTTTTTAAGAATTGCTGCAAATCCTAAGGATGTTATAAGCTGGTACAGGGTTCTTTTACTACATGAAGGAGTGGGACCCAAGACAGCGCAGAAAATTTTAGATGAGCTTGCAACTGCACGGTTGACAATAAAAGCTAATCCCGAATCAAATGTTTTTTTATCAGAGGAAACAATTTCACATAAATACAACGATAAGATTACGTGCCTATTACAATTATTATATAAGCTTCACACAGTAAAATCTCTGCCATTCGAAAAAGCACAATTGGTAATGGAATATTATTACCCTCTCTTTAAGGATAAATATGACGACTATAATAAGCGCAACAAAGACCTGGAAATACTTCTGAATATAACTCAGAATTATAAATCTTTAGACACCCTGCTTGCAGATTTGGCAATTGAACCGATTATAGACAGTGTTATAGATATCGGCGCTGAGGATAAAGAAAATGAGTTCGTTACTCTTTCAACCATTCACTCGGCAAAGGGGTTAGAGTGGCATTCGGTTTTTATTATCCATCTTGTTGAAGGATTTTTCCCTTCAAGCAGGTCGTCAGATAAGCTTGAAACTCTTGAGGAAGAACGTAGATTAATGTACGTGGCATCTACAAGAACAAAACAAAATCTATTTATTTCTTATCCAATGAACATGTTTGACAGGGAAGCCGGAATGACACTGTCTAAGCCTTCAAGATTTATTACGGAAATTAATCCCGATTTAGCCGAGGGCTGGCTGCTGGATGAAGATAATTAATAAAGTAAAATAAATGATTCTTTCAATTATAATATTAATTTCAGGAGCAGTTTACTTTTTAATTAACCTGACTTTAATTATCTCCACCCAAATAGAAATTGAGAATCCCGATTCTGAAAAATCCGCTTCTATTTCAGTGATAATAGCCGCTAAAAACGAGGAGGATAATATTATTCATTTGATTGATTCACTAATAGAATTGTCTTACAATAAGGAGAAATATGAGGTTATAATAATCGATGACAGTTCTTCAGATAAGACATTTGAGACAACGTTAAAAGCAATTAAAGGGCATACAAATTTTCATATTTACCAAGCCCATGATAAAATTTTCCCTGCAAAAAAAGGAGCTTTGGCTTTTGGAATCAATCTGGCTTCCAATCCATTCATTTTAATTACAGACGCTGATTGCAGACCCCAAAAGAACTGGCTGTATCATTTCTCCAAAGAGTTCAATAATGGATATGATTTTATTTTTGGAATATCGCCGTTTTATCAGGATAAATCAACAGTAAATAAAACTGCATGTTTTGAAAATCTAAGAAATTCCTTATTAACATTTTCGGCTGCACAACTTAGTATGCCCTATTGCGCGGCGGCAAGAAGTTTCGGCTTTAAAAAATCATCTTTTGAAAAGATAAAAGGATATTCCAATACAATTGATACTTTAAGCGGCGATGACGACCTGCTGTTAAGAGAAGCCGTGAAGAATCATTTAAGAGTAGGCACAATTTTTAATCACGGGGCATTCGTTTATTCAGCTTGCAAAAAGACGTGGAAAGAATATTTCCGTCAGCGTTCAAGGCATACCAAGACATCAATTTACTATCTTGCAAGGCACAAAATCTTTTTAGGATCGTGGCATACTTTAAATTTAGTAATGTTATTTTCTCCCATACTTTGTTTAATTAATATCTCTTATTTATTTTTATTAATTTTTAAAATTATTGTTGATGCAGGCACAGTTTTATTTATTCAGAAGAAATTTGGATACCGTTTTAAACTTTGGGAAATAATCTATCTCCAGATTTTCTATGAATTGATGATTATATTAAATTTTGCGAATGCTGTTTACAGTGAAGATGTATGGCAGTAAAAGAATCATTGTCGGCGCATCTGAATTATATAAAGCAAAATGCAGGAAGCATTATTATATTCCGAAAGAACAATAAAAATTATAAATTTCTTCTCAATATTATGAGGGATTTTTATAACCGAAATAATCTTTTGGTTTTACAATAACAAAAACAGATAATTTTCAACAATTAATAGATATTTTTTACATTAAATAGGAAAAAATCTTTAATGACTTACATCTTCAATTTTTATTGACTTTATACCCCCTAACTGGTAACTTTAAGTCTTAATTTTTTCAAAATTCATTTTTTAGAAATAACAATCGCTTATGAAAGAACTCAGATTTAGATTAATTCTAATTATCGGCGCTATAGCACTTTCGCTCTATCTGCTTTATCCCACATACGTTAATTATCAGACTACTAAAAAGATTAACATAATCCTGGAAAAGAAGAGTGCCGTATTAAAAGCTGCTGATTCTAAGATTTCCAATGATGCTGTTGAGGATAAATTAAAATCCATAGAAGACAGTATAAAAGCTTCCGATCCTTCGATTGCCAAAGATAAATCGAAAAGTCTGAAACTCGGTTTGGATTTACAAGGCGGAATGCGAGTTGTATTGGAAGTCAATACATCCAAGCTTCTTGAAAAATTGGCAAAGTCTCCCGATGAATCCTTCAAAGATGCACTCGCTCAATCGGAAAAAGAAGCCGCAATCTCGAATACTTCCGTTGTGGATTTAGTTGCCGATAAGTTGAAAGCCAAAGGAATAAGATTGAGCCGTTATTACGGCAATATCAGGGAAGACGATAGTAAAATAATAAGCGATCTTAAAAAGAGCGCCGAAGATGCAGTTGCAAGAGCTATGGAAATTATCCGTAACAGGGTTGATCAATACGGCGTTTCAGAGCCATCCATTCAGCGTGAAGGAACGAGGAGGATAATTGTTGAATTACCCGGCGTTGCTCGCGAAGAAGAAGCCAAACAACTTTTGCAGGGTACAGCTCTTTTGGAATTCAAAATTGTAAAAGAACCTGAATACACTATTTCAGTGATGAAAAAGATTGACGATGTTTTAGCAGGTAATGTTTCCCTGGATTCTACCGAAACCGATACTTCTCAAACAAGCAAAACTACTGCTGAAAAAGATACTTCTCAGAACAACAAGCAGCTAAGCGCTGAAGACTTTGCAAAAAAACACCCCTTCTTTTCGGTTGCGTTATTAAACCAAAAATCAAGAACTGCAGATGCTTATGTTCGGACTGATGACAGGGATAAATTAAAATTATGGCTTGCCATGCCGGAAGTTCAGAAAGTAATTCCCGACAATTGTCAGTTCATTCTTTCTGCAAAGCCGTTTGGTTATCAAAACGGTCAGGCAATTTATGTCTTATATTGCGTAAATAAGAATCCCGAACTTACAGGCGGCGTTGTAACAAACGCTCTTGCAAATATAAGTCCTGAGACTTCTGCGCCTATTGTAAACATGGAAATGAACGCTGAAGGCGCTACAGAATGGGCGAGAATAACAGGGGCTAATATTAATAAAAGAATTGCTATCGTACTGGACGGGGTAGTTTATTCAGCACCGAAAGTAGAAGGGAAAATTCCCGGAGGACACTCTCAAATATCGGGAAGCACAGATTTAAAAGAAGCACAGTTACTTGCTATTGTTCTTAAAGCCGGCGCTCTTCCGGCACCGGTTGATATTATTGAAGAAAGGACTATTGGTCCTTCTCTTGGACAGGATTCAATAAGCGACGGATTCAAATCAACTTTGATTGGATTCATAGTTGTAAGCGCATTTATGATAATATATTATCAAAGAGCAGGCACAATTGCAGCATGTTCACTTATTTTTACAATACTTTTCATTCTCGGATGCCTTGCAGGGTTTAATGCTACACTAACCTTGCCTGGTATAGCAGGTATTATTTTGACAATCGGTATGGCGGTTGATGCGAACGTACTTATTTACGAAAGAATAAGAGAAGAAATGGAAACAGGAAAAACAATAAAAGCATCCGTCGATTCCGGTTTTTCAAAAGCTTATTCTGCAATTATAGACTCAAATATTACTACTTTTATTACGGGTATAATTCTTTATCAATTTGGAACGGGGCCGGTACAAAGTTTTGCCCTAACACTTATGATCGGTTTAGGAGCAAGTTTATTCAGCGCTCTGGTTATTGCTAAAGTTGTTTTTGACTATATGGTGCAAAAAGGAATTAAAATTTCTATTGGTTAATTATTAAAAACGTTTTTCAGCTCCGAAATTTATCCGGAGTTTCAAGAAGGAATTTATAAATGCGAATTTTCGAACATATTCATATTGATTGGCTTGGAAAAAGAAAACTCTTTTATACCATCTCTATAAGTTTATTCTTAATCGGATGGACTACAGTATTTGTAAGAGGACTTAAATTCGGTATTGACTTCAAAGGGGGAACAGAAATTGTGCTGGAATTTCAAAAACCTGTAGACGTTAGTTCTCTGCGTAATTATATGGGAAATATCGGTCTTGGTAATGTTGAACTAAAGACATTCGGCGGCAGTAACAGGGTGCTTGTAAGAACCGAATTACAGGAGTTACCCCGTTCATTTTTCCCGAAGGTAATAGATAATATTAATACTTCAATTAATAAAATAACTCC
>CAZUCY010000163.1:0-4137 GCA_964618785.1 uncultured Ignavibacteriaceae bacterium
TATCAAAAAACTCATATTGTTTTTCAACTATTGCCTGCATTATTTTCATTAAAGTATCGCGTCTCTGCTGTATACAGGCAATAAACCATTTTGCCGATTCGAATTTTTCACGCAGAAATTTATAAGTGTTCTTATCTCTTGGTGACGATTTTTTACTCCTTTTGTTTTGATCTATCATTTCTAGGTAAGTTTTGCTAAGTGTTACTGAAGGAACACTCCTGTCATTAAGAGTAATAACAAAATTGTTATCGACTTTTTCAATAAGAAAATCAGGTGTAATTTGATTCATTTCAACGGATTCAATATTGCCTTCACCCGGTTTTGGATTCAAACTCTGGATAAGCTCAATAGTAGCTTTTAAGCCGTCATCCGTAAGGTTCATTTTCTGTTTTATAACATCGTATCTTTTTTGTGTAAAATCATTGAAATATTTTTCAAGTAATTCTTCTGCCAGGAAAGAATAATAAGGATCTAAGGCTATATTCCGCAGCTGGACAAGAAGACATTCCTGCAGGGTTCTTGATGCAATTCCTATCGGGTCAAATGTTTGAATTTTCTTGAGTAAGAATTCCGCGCGCTCGGCTAAGATCGTTGTGTGTTCAAATACTTCAAGTTCTTTAATTATTTCAAGCAGATCGCTCTTTAAATATCCGTCAGAATCAAGATTGCCGATTATTTCTTCTCCTAGTATATACATGTCGTCATCCAAATTCAGCATTCTCAATTGTTCTCTCAGGTGCTCGCTTAAACTTTCTTTAGCCTGCGCTAAAGGCTGATAAACTTCATCATCCTTGCTTTTATTTAATTTACCTGAATCATACTCATACTCGCTATCATTCATGAAATCTTCCAATTCAAATTCGTCCTTTGAACTGTCGCTAATTTCTTCTCCCTCGTTTGTTTCATCCGAATTATCTTTTTCTTCGGTATCAAGGGATATTTCCGCTTCTTCTTCCATTACTTCTTCAAGTATCGGATTCAGTTCCAGTTCGGTCTTAATGCGCTGTTCTAGTGCAATAGTATTTAACTGTAGAAGTTTTTGATACTGAATCTGCTGGGGTGAAAGTTTTTGCTGCTGCGAAAGTTTTTGACTAAGTGTTAACATTTTTTTTACCAATAATTTCTTTTAATTCTGAATACCATTTTTTACCGTATAACCTTTCAAGCGAATCTTTACAAAAGTCTGCAAGTTTAATGCTATTTTTTGCGCCGTTTTCCAGAGCCGGTAAGCACTCTTTAAAATTTTCAAATCTCAAAACATCTCCACCGAATCTGGAAACCCGGATTGGAAAAAGATGACAGGAGAGTGGTTTCCTAAATTTCGTTTTACCATCAATAAACGCTTTTTCAATACTGCATTTAGCTATACTTTTTTCGAAAAATACAAAGACACAAGCTTTATTTTCAACGCTTAAAGTAAAAAGTTCATCATCTTTTGATTCATAAAATCCGTTATCTTCTATTTCGAGCCTGTGCTTTTTATTGAGATATTGTTTTACAATATCTAAAATGCTTTCAATTTGCTCAATATCTTCTTTCAAAAGAGGTGCGCCGTATTCGCTTTCAATAGTACAGCATGCACCTTTGCATTTTTTTAAATCACAAGCAAAATTAATTTCTTCAATTTCTGTTCGAATTAGAACATCTTTAACCGGAATAAAATTATTGACATACATTGGAATAATTTTTGATGAAAAGATAACAATTTGTTATTTAATACAAAAGTTTAAATAGCATCCTTAAAAGTTTTTTATTTGGAAATAAATAATATATTGTGACAAAAGTACATTCTCCAGCGAAGGAGTACTTGGAAACATAGCGTTCCCCGTCTCCATTTAAAATAAATTTGTTGCCTTGAAATATAATTCGGCATAAATTATCGCCTTATATATTTTTAGTTAAAATCTCACTGGAGAAAATTATGAAGACAAGATTATATTTAATTCTCTTTTTTATTCTTTCAATAACAATAATCCCCAGAGCGCAGGAGGATGACTCTACTTTTATAACTCTGAATAAAGTTTTTGGCTCTAATTATTTTCGCGCCGAAAGGTTTGGTCCCGCCCGCTGGCTCGATGATGGTACAGGTTATACCAATTTAGAGCCTTCTGAAAAAACTAAGGAAGGTAAGGATATTGTATCCTATGACGCTGCCACCGGAAACAGGAAAATACTTGTCCCCGCTGAAAAATTTATTCCTCAGGGGCAGGATTCCCCGCTAGGGATAGATGATTATCAATGGTCTCCCGGCAAAAAACAGTTATTAATTTTTACAAACACGGCAAGAGTCTGGCGTAGAAATACGCGCGGTGATTATTGGGTATTAAATCTTGAAAACTGGAAATTATTTAAACTTGGCGGTGATGCCGATTCTTCCACGCTTATGTTTGCTAAATTTTCTCCCGACGAGACAAAAATTGCTTTTGTAATGAAAAATAATCTTTATGTTGAGGATTTATCAACTAATAACATAACTCAATTGACAAATGACGGTTCTTTCACCACAATTAATGGCACTTTCGATTGGGTATATGAGGAGGAATTGGATTTAAGGGACGGCTTCAGATGGAGCCCTGATAGCAAAACGATTGCATACTGGCAGCTTGATGCAAGCGGTGTAAAGGATTTCCTTTTAATAAACGATACTGATTCTCTTTATTCATTTGTTAAACCAGTTCAGTACCCAATAGCGGGAACAACTAATTCAGCTTGTCGTGTGGGTGTTGTTAGCGCAGAAGGCGGCAGTACAGTTTGGATGAGAGTACCCGGTGATGCCCGTAATAATTATATTGCGCGAATGGATTGGGCGGCAGGCTCTGATGAAATTATTTTACAGCATTTGAACAGGGCGCAGAATAAAAATGAAATTATGCTTGCCAATGCAAAAACCGGAGATGTAAAAACATTATTCGTTGAGGAAGATAAAGCATGGGTAGATATAAATGATGATCCCCAATGGTTTAAAAACGGCGGGCAATTTATTTGGATTAGTGAAAGGGATGGCTGGAAGCATGTCTATGTAGTATCGAAAAATACTGGCGATCTAAAATTGGTGACCCCGGGTGACTTTGATGTAATCAGCATTGAAAGTATCGATGAAGTAAACGGTTGGATTTATTTTATAGCTTCGCCTGATAATGCAACTCAAAGATATTTATATAGAATGGCTCTTGACGGTATCGGGAAGGCAGAAAGAATTTCTCCTCGGGATGAGCCGGGAACACATTCATATCAAATATCGCCTAATTCAGAGTGGGCAATACATTCTTATTCTTCATTCAGTAATCCCCCCGTCGTTGATGTGGTTCATCTTCCCGATCATATAGTACTTAATACTTTAATCTCAAATTCTGAATTAAAGAAAAGGATAGGGCAGTTGAAAACAAAACCGGTGGAGTTCTTCAAAGTTGATATAGGCAATGGTGTAAAGTTAGACGGTTATTGTATTAAACCTTATAATTTTGATCCTCAAAAAAAGTACCCGGTATTATTTTACGTTTACGGCGAACCTGCAGCACAAACGGTTCTTGATGAATGGGAGAGGGATTGGTTCTGGCATGAGATGCTTGCACAGCAGGGGTATATTATAATAAGCGTTGATAATAGGGGCACACCGGGTCCAAGAGGAAGAGACTGGCGAAAATCGATATATAAAAAAATTGGTGTTATTTCTTCCGAAGATCAATCTGCCGCTGCAACCGAATTACTGAAAAAATGGCCTTTTCTAGACCCAAACAGGGTAGCTGTTTGGGGCTGGAGCGGCGGTGGTTCAGGTACTTTAGATCTCCTGTTTAGGTATCCTGATATTTATAAGACAGGTATGTCTGTTGCACCGGTCACCGACCAGAAATATTATGATACTATTTACCAGGAACGTTATATGGGTCTTCCGCAGGATAATTCCAAAGCATATTCCGAAGGCTCACCTATAACTTATGCCGACAAGCTTAAAGGTAATCTTTTAATTGTTCATGGCTCTGGCGACGATAATGTCCATTTCCAAAATACGGAAGCGCTCGTAAATAAGTTGATTTCATTAAATAAACCGTTTACTATGATGGATTATCCCAATCGTTCACATGGAATATTTGAAGGTAAAAATACTACTCTGCACTTGTTTAATCTTTTAACAAGATA
>CAZUCY010000163.1:4237-7061 GCA_964618785.1 uncultured Ignavibacteriaceae bacterium
GTTTTAAATAATGAAAGGAAAAACAATGACTAAATTTCCGGCATTTGAAAATTTTCCGATGAAAACGGTCTTTTTTTTAAAAAAGCTTTCAAAAAATAACAACAAGGAATGGTTCGAGAAGCACAGGGATGAATACAATTCGCAATTTTTAGAGCCTGCTTTTCAATTTATAACTGAAATGGGGGAAAAGATTTCAGCTATTGCTCCAAATATTATGGCTGTTCCAGGAATAGACAAATCTTTGTTCAGACTTCATAGAGATGTGAGATTTAGCAAGGATAAATCGCCGTATAAAACTAATCTCGGAATATTATTATGGGAAGGCAAAAAGAAAATGGAAAGCTCCGGGTTTTATTTTCACATAGATACTAAAAGCTTCTTCATCGGTACCGGTATTTATATGCCTTCAAAAGAGCAATTAAAAATATACAGGGATGCGGTGTCTGATACGGTTTTAGGAAAAGAACTATTTAATTCGGTCAATAAGGTCTTAAAGAAAGGGAACTACTCTATAGGGGGAAAAACATATAAAAAAATTCCTAAAGGATATGATCCCTCTTCACCTTATGCTGAGTATTTACTTTACTACGGACTTTATGTTTATTATGAAAGTCAGGATTTTAACGAGCTAACTAATAATGATATCGTAAATTATTCATTTAAAAAATTTAAGGATATGCTGCCGATTCATCAATGGCTTGTCAAAATTTTAAAGTAGACAGGGCACGCTCCGTCTTTTCCAAGGCACGCCTTGTAGCTACTTTCCGAAAAATAATTTTATTGAATAAGCAAGTAGAAATACTGCAAATATCTTTTTTATAATAGTTTCGCTTAATTGAATTGCTAGCAAAGATGAAAGGTAACTGCCGATCAAAAAAGTTATAACCATTATAAGCGCTGCTTTTATATCGACAAAACCTGCTTTATAATAGTTCATTACAGCTAAAGCTCCCACCGGCGGGAGTAGCAAGCCCAGCGATGTGCCCTGCGCCTGATGCTGCGAAAACCCAAGGAAGTAAACTAACAGTGGTATAATAACTATGCCGCCGCCTATTCCTAAAATGCCGCTGAAAACCCCCGCTGTTAATCCTATGAGTAGAAGTATAATTGTTTTTTCCATATTCCTTTATTCGTTTGTTTAATAAAAATGATTTTTATTTTTTGAAATATACAAAATTGTGTTATACCATTAATAATTTAATCTTATAGATATTAATTTTTTTAATTAATGAAAGAGATATTGAGATTTATCAGTTTGTAGTGTAAATATATCAATTATTTCGATCGATCATAACATCCTTATTTCTTTCTTAACATTAACCACCTATTTTGTTTAAGTTTTTCTTAATTAATTATACCAAGGGAGAAGCAGTTATGATTTCTATTAAAAATGTGACAAAAAAATTTATTTTCATAATCAATTCATGTAATTCTCACAGGAGTTATTAAATATATCTTGATTTAAGTTGATAAATTGATTTAGTTAATCTTTGTAAATTAAATATTTTATTCTTAATTAAAACTGGGAAAAGGGTATTATGGAAAAGACTTTATTGCTTGTTCTAATCGGTAAAAGACAAGAAGCTGCCGTAAATGTTCAGAAAATATTAACCGGCTGGGGATGCATTATAAAAACCCGTTTGGGAATTCACGACGGCATATTGGACAAATGCTCCGATGAAGGTTTACTAATTCTTGAGCTGTATGGAACCAAAGAGCAAAAAGACGAACTTGCCAGGAAAATAGCAGTTATTCCCGGAGTTACTTCTCAACTGGTTAATCTTTCTTCTCCTTCGGAATAAAAAGTTATAGCCGGTTTCTTAGCATATAAATGCTTGTAAAGACGTTATGTAAATATATCCTCTTGAAAGGGATAAACATTTACATAACGTTTTTTATTTGTATTTTATCCATAGTGTAGAATAGTTTATTTCTTATAGTAGAATTCGGAATGAAAAATGAAAATGAGTAAAAGTGAACAATTATTTAAAGAGTCTCAAAAATTTATTCCCGGCGGAGTAAATTCTCCTGTCAGAGCTTTTAAAGCTGTGGGCAGTAATCCTATATTTATCCTCCGTGGGGAAGGCTCGAAGTTTTACGATGTTGATGGGAATGAATATATAGATTATATCGGAAGTTGGGGTCCGCATATATTTGGTCATAATCCTGTATTTATAAAAGAAGCTTTGTTAAAAGCCGTTGAAAACGGTATAAGTTTCGGAGCGCCGACAGAACTTGAATTGAAAATTGCAAAACTTATAATTGAGATGGTTCCTTCGGTTGAGATGGTAAGAATGGTGAATAGCGGAACAGAAGCTACTATGAGCGCTGTGAGGGCTGCCCGGGGTTTTACCGGTAAGGATAAGTTTATCAAGTTTGAGGGATGCTATCATGGACATGCGGATTATTTTTTAATAAAAGCAGGTTCGGGTGCTTTAACTCTTGGAATACCAACCAGTCCAGGAGTTACTAAAGGAAATGCCGCCGATACATTGATTGCTGATTATAATGATATTGATTCAGTAAAAAAAATTATTACACAGAATAAGAATGATATAGCGGCTATTATCGTTGAGCCGATTGCGGGAAATATGGGCGTTGTTCCTGCAAGTAATGAATTCTTAATAGAATTAAGGGATATATGCAGCGAAGAAAAATTAGTTCTGATTTTTGACGAGGTAATGACCGGTTTTCGTGTTGCCAAAGGTGGGGCTCAGGAATTATATGGAATTAAACCAGATTTATCAACTTTCGGAAAGATTATCGGAGGCGGACTTCCGGTCGGCGCTTTTGGCGGGAAAAAAGAAATTATGGAAATGATTGC
>CAZUCY010000164.1:0-7033 GCA_964618785.1 uncultured Ignavibacteriaceae bacterium
CAGCCATTTAAATCATCATTGACTTTTTCATAACGTACGCCGGGAATAAAAGTAACCATACTGCCTAAATCTAATTCCCCCATTAAATATGTACCGAAATATTTTTCATTAAATTTATAATTATTTGTCTGTGCCCCATTAATATCCGGTCTCAGCAGCATTTGCGCGCTTGTTCCTATGTTCGGATGAATCCAATAATATTGGGAAAAGTTTGAATACCAATTCATAAGCTGATTTAACCTGTCAAAACTTGGATACCAGCCAAAATTATATTGCCCTCCCAGGAAATTATTAAGATTACCGTTTTGGAATCCATTTGCCGTAAGAGCCCTGGATATTACATCAACCCACGAGATATATTTTGACACTGTATCTCCAAATTGGGGAAAATTTACGGGTCCCAGCCATTCAGAATAATCTGCATAATATCTTGTCTTTTCTTCGCTTTTATATTTAGCGCCAAACTTGATATACGCTGATACATCATTGCCAAGCTGTAAATTAATTTTTGCATCAAAATATGGAGTTACTATTCGATCCATATCATCTTCAGAATTAACACCAACAGGTCCTATTATAGTATTTTGTAAAGCCGCAACTGTTGAAAGGTTGCTGTTTACTGCATTAGCAATTGTTCCCAAAGGCAGACTTCTGTTCGTTGTATCTGTATATGCCGATGGTACCCCGCCATTATAATAAAAATCCCAGGCTCTTGAGTTAGGTGTATAAATATGCGTCTGGGAGAAAGCAACACCATATGACAAATCAACTATATTTATTTTATTTTCACCCTTCAATGAAGTCATATACAGCTCATTACCGGAACCATTGTTTTGAGTAAAATAATCCCATACAGTACGATTTTGATCATGTAAATCAAATGATTTTGCAACACTTGTTAAATCCTGCGATGAATGAGAAAAGAAATTAGTTAGAACAAGTTTGGAGTCCGTTCCGTATTTATAATCCAGAACTAAGGTTCCCGATGATCTGTAATTTATTCTGATATTATCATTTAAGTTGATATCGTTAACATATAACGGAGGATACTGACCATTCTGCGATATAGTAGAAACTGCGCCATAATCAGCAGTCATGTTTTCATCGCTTCTGTTAACCTGTTCGGAACCCAAATCCAGCAAAACTCCAAGTTTATTATTAAAAAACCTGTCGCTTAGATTTGCCTGTACTTTAAAATTGTTATAATAATCATTTAAATGATTATAACCTCCCTGAGCCATTAAATTAGTGTGAAAACCTTCAGGAGCTTCATTCAGTTTTAAGTTAATTGAGCCTGCTGTTGCATTACCATCCATATCCGGAGTCAGTGATTTATATACTTCAACACCCTGTAAAACATATTGAGAAATGCCGGATATGTCGGTACTTCTGTTGGTAGAATTTGTAGAAGGGACCTGGATACCATCAATAGTTATTTCACTATATTTAGGGTCTAATCCCCGTATTACAACATTGGTGCCTTCCCCGCCGCTCCTTATCAGTGAAATACCAGGAAGACGCCCAATTGCTTCGGCTGCATTTGCATCAGGGTTTTCCTGTAACCGGTCAGGCGCTACAATATTAACTATAGTTTTAGAATTAATTTGTTCATTGATTGCCTCCATTTGACCCATTCTCTGGGTGGTACTGATAACTTCCTTTCCAAGGATTGAGCTTTCTTCCAATGCTACATTTATTTTTGTCGACTTGTCGGGCTTGATAACTACATCTATTGTTTTCGTTTCATAACCAATATAAGAGACTTTAATTTGCCTGTTTCCTGCGACAACATTCCGGATAATAAAATTTCCGTCAATATCCGCAGCTGTTCCGTTATTGGTTCCAACAATTAATACGCTTGCATAAGGAAGCGCCGCTTTGGTATCAGCCGCCGTGATAGTTCCCCTTAAAGAACCCGTTTGATTATCCTGCGGGAAAATATAACCTGTCCATGAACAAATAATAAAAAGAAATATGACGAGCCCCGGTAAAGTACAAGTTTTCATACTAATCCTCTCAATAAATTAAATATAATAAGTACAAATAGTAATTGATTAAATTTTAATTACAATAAATATTTAAAATGTTCGATAAATTGAATTGAGCGCCCTACCTGCAATAATGCAATGACTTTCTGAGTTACTTTTTTTTTGATCTGCTAAATACATTTACAATTTTATTTTACCGGTAACGGAAAGTTTTAATTCTGCACAATAATAATGTAACATTTATGATAATAATGATTAGCTGAGATAGTAAGTTTTTATTTAAGGCTAATCAAAATAATAAAGTAAATGCAGAAATTATTTTATTAAATCAGGACTTCGTTATAAAAGTCTCAATAAATCATTTATTAAATTTTGCTTTAATAAATACCTTAAAGGTTTTCGCAAACCATTAAATTTAATATATCGTTTTTTATTAATAATTGTCAAGAAATAATTTATTTATTTTATAAAACGTATTGGTTCATAAATAAGGTAAACGGGGCAGGAATGGGAAAAAGATAATTAAAAGCAGCCCATGACTAAAAGTCATGGGCTGCTAAGGATAAAGCTCATGTTTGTTAACTGTTTCAACGGTTTATAAAAGGATAAAACAATAAGGGGTTAACCTGAGTAAATTATATAGAACAAATTTCCAATATTATTGCGGCTAATTATTTGTAAGCAATTGCGTTACATCAATAAGTAATTATACTAATTGATTTTATATGCTTAAATTGATAAATTTAATCTCAAAGTTAAATGGTATCAATATTGAGCATCATTTCATTGAAATCATTACTTCAATTATCTGACCGGGTTATCCGCCGGTTAAATAAATCGAATAAATGGAGAGAGATACTCTGCATTCCGCCCGGTTATTATTCCCTTTCAAATGAAAACACATTAAGGAAAATAAAATTAAAAGGAGAAATTTAATGGGTTGGTTTTGGCAATCTGTAAATTCATCAATCGGTAAAAAGATATTAATGGCTTTTACCGGTATTCTGCTTATAATTTTTATAACAATTCATCTTGCCGGAAATTTAACTTTGTACTGGGGTGAAAAAGCATTTTCAGCTTATGCCGGTACGTTGGAAATTGTTAAACCGGTAATCAGGATTATAGAAATTATTTTAGCTTCTATTTTTATACTCCATATTTTCAGCGGCGTCCGGGTCTGGTGGGAAAACAGGATTGCTAAATCCAGGAACTATGCGGTAAATGCGAAATCCAAAAACAGCTCAATATTTTCAAGGACTATGATTCAGTCAGGCAGCCTGATATTTATTTTCCTTACCATACATTTAAGGACTTTCTGGCTTCCATATAATTTTGGAGGCAATACAAACCTGTACGGGATTGTAACCGGGTGGTTTTTGTCCCCTGTTTATTCATGGTTTTATGTTGCGGCAATGATGCTATTGGGATTCCATCTTAACCACGGATTTCAAAGCGCCTTTCAAACAATGGGCTGGAACCATAAAAAATATTTTGCGCTTGTACAAGCAGCCGGCACTTTTTATTCCATACTAACAGCAGCGGGATTTGCTTCGCTGCCTATTTACTTTTTATATTTTCAAGGGAGGTAACTCATGGCAAATTTAGACTCAAAAGCGCCGTCTGGCCCGGTTGAAAGCAAATGGACAAATCATAAATTTAATTTAAAGCTGGTTAATCCCGCCAACAAAAGGAAGTACGAAATAATAGTAGTAGGGACGGGTTTGGCAGGCGCATCGGCAGCGGCGTCTTTAGGCGAGCTGGGATATAATGTTAAGGCATTTACCTTTCACGACAGCCCGCGCCGCGCGCATAGTATTGCGGCTCAAGGCGGAATAAATGCGGCGAAGAATTATCAGAATGACGGCGATTCGGTATTCAGATTATTTTATGATACAATTAAAGGGGGAGATTTCCGTTCACGCGAGGCAAATGTATACAGGCTGGCTGAAGTCAGCGGAAATATAATAGATCAGTGCGTTGCGCAGGGTGTACCTTTTGCAAGAGAATACGGCGGTTTGCTTGATAACCGTTCTTTCGGCGGCGCCCAGGTTTCAAGAACTTTTTATGCAAGGGGTCAAACAGGACAGCAGCTTCTTCTGGGAGCTTACGGCGCATTAAGCAGGCAAATCAGGCTCGGGTCTGTAAAAATGTTTAACAAAAGAGAAATGCTGGATTTAGTAACAACAGACGGCTATGCCCGCGGTATTGTTGTAAGAAATTTATTAACCGGTGAAATTGAAAGCTACCCGGCGCATGCTGTTATCCTTGCTACGGGCGGTTACTCAAATGTTTTCTATCTTTCGACCAATGCCATGAATAGTAATGCTACCGCTATATGGCGCGCTCATAAAAAAGGAGCTTACTTTGCAAATCCATGCTTTACGCAAATTCATCCGACCTGCATTCCACTTCACGGCGAGTCACAATCAAAGCTTACATTGATGAGTGAGAGCCTTAGAAACGACGGAAGAGTATGGGTGCCTAAAAAGCAAGCGGACAACCGCAGTCCGGATCAAATTCCCGAATATGAAAGGGATTATTATTTAGAGAGGAAGTATCCGTCTTACGGCAACCTTTCACCGAGGGATATTTCTTCAAGAAGCGCAAAAGAAGTATGTGACGAAGGCAGAGGCGTTAACGGCGGTGAGGCGGTTTACCTCGATTTTGAAGAAGCAATTAAAAGACTCGGCAAAAAAGAAATTGAAGAGCGGTACGGTAATCTTTTTGAAATATATGAAACCATTACGGGCGAAAATCCTTATAATGTGCCCATGCAGATATACCCCGCACCTCATTATACAATGGGCGGATTGTGGGTAGATTACAACTTAATGAGCACAATCCCGGGACTGTTTGTCCTGGGCGAGGCAAATTTTTCAGATCACGGCGCCAACAGGCTCGGCGCCAGCGCTTTAATGCAGGGACTTGCCGACGGTTATTTTATTGCGCCTTATTGTATAGGAGATTATTTAGCCGCACAAAAGCCCGCATTAATATCCAGCGGGCATGAGGCGTTCAAAAAATCAGAGGAAGCCGTAAAAGAACAGATCAGCAGGCTTTTATCAATTCACGGAAAGATGACGGTGGATGAAATCCATAAAAAATTAGGCAGGCTGTTGTGGAATAAAGTGGGTATGGCAAGGAACGAAACAGGATTAAAAGAGGCAATTTCAGAAATAAAGCAGCTGCGCGAAGAATTCCGGGAAAATGTTAATGTTGTAGGAAATGGAAACGATCTGAACCAGACACTTGAAAGAGCCGGGCGCGTTGCCGACTACCTGGAACTGGCTGAACTTATGGCGGTGGATGCACTGCACCGTAATGAATCATGCGGCGGACACTTCCGGGAGGAATATCAAACGGAAGAAGGAGAAGCTAAACGCGATGATGAAAATTTCAGTTATGTTGCCGCCTGGGAATTTGAGGATGTTGGTAAATGGAAGCTTAATAAAGAGCAGCTTGATTTTGAATTTTTACAATTAGCGCAGAGGAGTTATAAATAATGAACGGTAAAAAACTTTATTTGAAATTAAAAATCTGGCGTCAGGCAGCGCCGAAAGCAGTTGGAGCATTTGTCAATTATAATGTATCCGTTTCACCCGGCGCCTCATTCCTTGAAATGCTTGATGAATTAAATAATGATCTTGAACGGAATAATTTAGAACCGGTTACTTTTGAAAGCGACTGCCGTGAAGGAATTTGCGGCACCTGCGGATTAGTTATTAACGGCGAACCGCATGGTCCTTTGCGTAAAATAGCCACCTGCCAGCTTCACATGCGGCATTTTAAGGACGGGGAAACAATCTATATTGAACCGTTCCGAGCAAAATCTTTTCCAGTAATAAAAGATCTTGCGGTTGACCGGTCCGCATTTGATAAAATAATTCAAGCAGGCGGATTTATTTCCGTAAATACAGGCGGCGTTCCGGATGCAAATTCAATTCTTATACCTAAAGATGCAGCCGGCGAAGCATTTGATTCTGCCGCATGTATAGGCTGCGGCGCCTGTGCAGCGGCATGCAAAAACGGTTCGGCAATGCTATTCGTAAGCGCTAAGGTATCTCAATTCGCATTACTTCCGCAGGGCAAGCCGGAAAGACAAATGAGGGTTGAATCAATGGTTGCAAAAATGGATGAACTCGGATTCGGAAGCTGCTCCAATACTTATGCGTGCGAAGCCGAATGCCCAAAGGGAATTTCCGTTAGAAATATTGCCAGGCTTAACAGGGAGTACTTTTCTGCAAAAGTGAAGTCTAAAAATATAGAGGCGTAAATCCCTATAACCTGCCTGCCTGCCGGTAGACAGGCAGGCAGGTAATATCATCCCTTCGACATTGCCACTATGCGGGATTTGTTTTTATTACAATTAATAAATCAGGTACTCTTAATATTAAGAACTCCGAAGGAGTGAAATTATTATAGAACTCCGAAGGAGTGGAATTATTATAGAGAAATTATTATAGAACTCCGAAGGAGTGGAATTATTATAGAGAAATTATTATAGAACTCCGAAGGAGTGGAATTATTATAGAAACATTATTAGCCTGGGGAATAAAACCTCAAAGAGGTGATACGAATTATTCTAACCACTCAAATAAATATTTATCATTGTATTCAATTTCGAATTTTTTTAGAAAATCAAGATATTCTTCCCGAAATGTCTTTCTCTTATGATGTTCTTCTTGATTTAAGATATATTCATAAATAGTTCTTATTTGCGAATGAGAATATGAAAATGCGCCATATCCTTCTTGCCAGGAAAACTTACCGTAAACAAGTTTATTCTCATTAATAAAGTTGGTAGAATTATTTTTTATATCTCTTACTAAACTCGAAATAGCTGCGGAAGGACGTAAACCTATCAGAGCATGTATATGATCTGGAGCGCCGTTTACAATAATTGATTTTTGCTCTTTCCCTTTAATTGTGCCGGCAATGTATTTGTAAAGGTCATTTTTCCACTCACCGGATATAAGATTTTGGCGGTTTTTTACTGCGAAAACTACCTGTATATATATTTGTGAAAATGTTCCTGCCATTGTTGT
>CAZUCY010000165.1:0-7013 GCA_964618785.1 uncultured Ignavibacteriaceae bacterium
TGAGGAGCTTTTACTCTTATCTCAAAATAATAACCGGAGTAGGTACCTATAGGATTCCATGTAAAATTCATCAGCCAGCATTCAAGATCGCGTGAAATTCTGAATTGCGGGGCAATAACTTGTTTTGCCAGAAAATCATAACTGCCCGCTACAGAAAATTTCCATTGCTGTGTAAGGTTAAAATCCATGTTTGCACTTACATTAGACGATTGGATTACAGAACTTGGACTGGTTTTGTCAAATGAATAATTATAGCTTAAAGTTAAACTCCAGGGCATCGTAAAATTAGGGTCGCCCTGGTCATAAATTCCTTTATTAATATAAGTCTGACTTGGTGAAAAAGCTTCACTTTGAATATTGCTTTTTGTTGAATCCTTTGAAGCCGATTTAAATTTATCAGCCGATAAACTTGTTGAAACACCAAAGATGAAACTTGTCAATCTTAATAAACCTTTGCCCTCATTTACTAAAAATTTATTGATATTGGAACCTGCCGAATTCCAGTCATAAAGTGAAAAAGTTGAATTCCCTTGAAAATTTAGCCAATCGCCCGCCTGAGTGTGATAATTAAGACTTATATTGGAAAACTTAATACTGTCAGCTGCAAAATTGTAATAGAAATTGGCAGACAAATTCAATAATTGAATTTTATTTTCCTTTGCTGTAGTATCGGATGGATCCACGGCAGTTTTCATATCAAATTCATTGCCCACATTAAATGATAGATTTTGCTGCTGACCCTGATTAAGATATGGATTAGTAAGCACTTCATTTTGAAACTTATTATAAAATACAGTCTGTCCCAGATAAGTATCTTTATAAGAACTATAATATCCCCATCCTGGTTTAGAAAAATCAGGTGAATAATTATACCCGATAGAAGGAGTAACAATTTGTCTTATTGCACTTATCCCTAAAATATTAGGTTGGAACATACCGTAAAATTTTGTAGAAGCTGTAACTCCAACCTGAAAAGCGCGGACTTCACTAATTTTATGAACATCCCTTGTAATAACTGAATCACCAGTACTATCAGAAGTGCTTCCGGCTGAATACATATTAATTTGCTTATTATACCAGTCTTCAGCATAGTTTATATTGGGTGTTATAGTAAAATAGCCCAGCTTAGGCGATGCATTGATTGTAATTTCATGCTGTATTCCCCCTATCATACTTAAGTCGCCATTTGTCTTTACTCTTTCATTTTCAAATTCACCGTTATAATTGACTCCGATATCCTCATACCATTTCAAATTGCTGGTGATTCCATTTCTTCTAAAAGGATATTGCTGCGGAATACTGAACGACAAATCGGGCAACATTTCATCAATATTTCCGGTTACTAAATCCTGGTGCCGGCTGTAACTAAGTGACAAGCTATTCCCCGATTCATCCCATGTTTTAGTCAAAGTAGCATTTGAATAGACGTCATTGGATAATGCCTGATCCAAATCCATAGTTGTGTTTTGTACATAACTTTTGCTTGAGAAAAAACTAAGGCGAGCAGAAAGTCTCATAGTAGGAGTAAAATTCTGTTGATGATTTATTGATAATTCCCATTCCTTATCCGGTGATATAGTACCGTCGGGATTCTCATCGTAAAGCATTTTATACCCGCCACCTATACTTCCGCCAAAATCATATTTTTCATTATACCTGAAGAGGGTATTGAAAGCGTAGCTTCCTCTTGTATAATAATCACTGGTTAGATTTAGATCATAATAATCATTTATAGCCCAAAAATAACCGAAATGGGAGAGATAATATCCTTTTGTTGCATCCTGCCCAAAAGCAGGAGGAATAATTCCGGATCTTCTACCCGATTGAAGAGGGAAAACTCCAAACGGCAAAGGGATTGGGAAAGGAACACCTCCAAAATACAACCAGATCCACTGCGCATCTATCTCCTGCTTCTCAATTACTTTCATCTCGGATGCATAGAAATAATAATGGGGCGGAGTTTCCGCACAGGTAGTAAAAACTCCGTCTTTTACAAAGTAAGTGTCCTTATCAACTTTTTTTATTTGGTCCCCCAAATATTTAGTTCCTTCACTTTTTGTGCTTGCGGAAGTAATAAAACCTCTGCCTGTTTTAAAATTATATATCATCGTTTCACCGTCATAAGCTTCACTACCCTGCGCTAAAACGGGAGTGTCTTTAAATTTACCGGGAAGAGAATCATTCGGTACTCCAAAAGCATTAACGTCATGTGTAACAAAATCTATAAAAATATTAGCGCTTTTCAGATCGACATCTTTATATTTCAATTCACTGTTTCCATAAAGATCCATTTTCTTTTTATTTACATGAAAGAAAAGCGAATCCCTTGAACTCGAATAAATAACAGTATCAACGTCGAATGATTTTTTCTTTTTGGTTGTGTCCCGTACTGCTAATGAATCTTTAGACATTATTCTAACAGAATCCTTATTGAACAGATATTTTGTTGTATCTACTTTGGCTAATGAATCTTTTGACGTAATCCTGACAGAATCCTTAATGACCGGAGATAATGTTTGGGTGCTTTGCGAACACGAAATACTGAAAAGTGCAAAAACAATAAATATGAGAGGAAAAAATTTCATCAAAAAAATAATTATCCCCTTTCATTTACGAAATAAATCGTAAATAAAATAATTTTATTACATAATATTTGCAGGACAAATTATTTCTCAATATAAATAATAATTAAGCTAAAGAAATTAAATAAAATAAAATTTTAAAAAGCCAAAATCGAATGAAAGATCAACTTCTAATCATTCATTTTAATGTCCATTATATTTACGACTTATAAAACACCAGCGCTGAAGCGCCTTTAATGCCCGCTTCATTTTTTAATTTAGCAGGAAGGATTTTAATTCTTTTTATCAAAGGTTTCAAAACCCGTGATTTAGTTGTTTCAATAACGGAATTAAAGAGCGGACGTCCAAATCCTGCAACACCGCCTCCGATTATAAATGTCCCTAAATCCAGAACATTAGCTGTAGAAGCAAGTCCGACGCCAAGATATAGCCCTAAGTCTTTTATTACCGATGCAGCGTAATCATCACCGGCAAACTGGGCTTTCTGAATAATGATTGGTGTAAGCAAATTAAGATCACCGTTTATAAGATCTAAGATCTTGGAACTATTATGCTCTTTCAGTTCGTTTTGTACTCTTTTAATAAGATAATTATTTCCTACATAGCTTTCGACGCATCCAAAGGCTCCACAGTTGCATTTTGGGCCATTAAAATCTATTGAAATATGCCCTATCTCTCCGGCTGAACCAAATTCTCCTCTTAAAAGTTTGCGATTAATAATTATTCCTCCTCCAACACCGGTGCCCAACGTTACCATCACAAATGAATCAATTTTCTTACCGGCGCCAAAAATCAATTCACCAATAGCTGCAGCATTAGCATCATTTTCTACAATCACACGAATGCCAAATTCTTTTTTAATTACTTTCCCAAGATTTACTTTCTCCCATCCTGGTAAATTTGGTGGATTTTCCACAGTACCTTTTTTTGTTGAAACAATCCCCGGAGAGCCGATACCTATTCCCCGGATTTTTAATTTATTATGGGATAGAATTTCTTTAATTCCCTTCTTAATTTGCGAAATTACTTTATCCTGACCTTTTTCAGCTAAAGTTGGAAGCGAGGCTTTTTTAATTATTCTGCCTTCACGGGATACAATACCAACTTTTATATTTGTTCCTCCAAGATCGACACCTATAGCATATTTTTCGACTTTTATCATAAATAGCCCTCTTTTTTTGAATAACTTAACTCAAAGATTCGTAATTAAAATACTTTTAAAAATCTTAATAATGAATTTAACACTTAAGCAACTTTAATTGAAATTAAAAAGACTGACCTATGGAAAAATAAGATATAAAGATAATTGAGGTAATACAGAAAAGTAAAGATTATTAGCCGGATTTGACATCCGGCTGAAATAATTAATTAAATCTTTTCTTGAAGCGCAATGAACTGGCAAATAGTATCACAACCCCAAACAGGAACAACATTAAAGTTTCAGAGATCAGCTCGCTGAATGGGGCTCCTTTTAATACAACAGCACGGAGAATTATAATATAATATCTCAGCGGAATTGCATAAGTAATATATTGAATAAATCTGGGCATATTTTCAATAGGGAAAGCAAACCCTGAGAGGTAAATCATGGGCATCATAATAGCAAATTGTGCTACCATCATAGCCTGCTGCTGCGTTTTGGAAATAGTTGATATAAATAATCCTATACCAAGAGTGGATAACACAAAGAGGAATGATGCAAAAACAAGAAAAATAAAACTTCCCCTTACTCCTATTCCAAACCAAAAGACCATAACGCTTAATACTATAAGTACGTCAACAAAACCCAGTATTATAAAAGGGATGACTTTTCCAATTATTAATTGGTAAGGCTTAATCGGAGTAACAATTAATTGTTCGAGCGTACCTATTTCGCGTTCTTTTACTATTGCCATCGACATAAGAATGGTTGTAATAACCATAAGAATTAATCCCATTATACTGGGGACCATGTATACTCTTGTTGTAAGATCGGGATTATACCAAACCCGGGCTTCGGCAGTTAAACTTCCGGCAGAAGGATTTTTTAACCCGTTTTTATCTATTGTTTGCAGCATAATTTTGGATGAATAATTTGAAACAACCCCTTGTAAATAACCAAGCACAATAGATGTTTTATTGCCGTCCGATCCGTCAAATATTGTCTGGACAGGAGCTGTCTTCTGTCTTTGAATATTTTTTTCAAAGTTTTTGGGAATAACAAGAGTCCACAATACTTTACCGCTATTAATATCCTTTGTTATCTGGCTGTAATTATCCACATAATCGTCAATTTTAAAATAACCCGAACGCTGGAACGCCCAAATGAAATCACGGCTCGCTGCTGTCTTATCCTGATCGAATACTGCTGTGTGAACTGTGGTAACATCCATATTTGCCGCGTAGCCAAGAATAACAAGCTGCATAACAGGCGCAATAAAAACAATTCCAAACAAACGCGGATCTCTTTTTAACTGAAGGAATTCTTTAATTATTATATTTAAAATTATTCTCATATTAACTCATTCTTTAAAATAAATTACCGTTTTATGCAATTTTTGATTTTTTATTTATTAAAGCCGACAGGGATAAAAGTACTAAAGAAAAAATCATAAGGTAAACCAATTGCGGCCAAAAAGATTCAACGCCAACTCCTTTAAGAAGAATTCCCCGTAATATTATTAGATAGAACTTTGCAGGGGTAACATTCGTCAGAATTTGTACAACAACCGGCATGCTTTCAATTGGAAATATAAATCCCGATAGCAGCATTGATGGGAGCATGGAAACGAGAGTAGCTATCTGAAATGCAACCTGCTGTGTGTTGGCAATGCTTGATACAATAATTCCAAGATTTAATGCCGCAAATAAAAACAGCAGCGTTGAAAAGAATAAAAGGAATAAATTTCCCTTAAATGTTATACCGAAGAGAAAATGCCCGCTTACTAGAATAAGCGCACCTACCAATAAAGAAATAATTGTATAAGGTACCGTTTTTCCAATAAGTAATTCGAGCGAAGTAAGAGGTGAAACATTTATCTGCTCAATAGTTCCTCTTTCTTTTTCGCGGACAATTGAAAGTGATATGGAAACAACCGCTGTTATAATTAAAATCATAACTATCAATCCCGGAATCAAAAAGACTGTTGAATCAAGATCCGGATTGAACCAGAAAGCAGGGTGGATATCAAGCGGAATATATGCTTTCCTTCCTATCGAGGCTAATATATTGCCTTGTAACTTTTGAGAATACGCTGCGGTAGCGCTATTCATGTAGTTAAGAATAAGTGAAGCAGTATTTGCATCCACACCGTCAATCAATACCTGTACTTTTGCAGATTGTTTTGAATAAAGCTTCCGGGACATATCCCGCGGAAAAACCACAACGCATTGAGCTTTCTTTGTATCAAGAACACGTTTAATATCTTTATCAGTATGTATATAACCTACAATATCAAAATAATCCGAGCTTGTAAGAGAATTAACATAATTACGGCTGTCAATAGACTTATCCTGATCGAATATTACTATTTTTATATGATGGACATCGAAATTTATAGCATAACCGAATATTACCAGCAAAAAAATTGGAAAGATAAAAAGCACATAAAGCATCCTTTTATCTCTTTTAAGCTGTCTCATTTCTTTTATAGCAATTGCTTTTATTCTATTCAGCATTTTTATTTTCGTCCTTTTCAAGCAAGTAAATAAAAACATCCTCAAGCGTAGGAACAATCTTATCAAGCCTTGAAATATTGATTGAATTTTGTTCGGTAAGCACTTTTTTTATTAAACTGCGTCCTTCAGTTTCATCTTTAATATTCACATGGATATAATTGCCGAAAATTGAAGTTTCATCAATTCCCTTTTGTTTGGAAAGGATATCGAGGGCGCTTATAACTTTATCACATTCAACTTCAAGAATTGTATTGGTCAAATATTTTGTCTTTAATTCTTTTGAACTTCCGCTTGCAATAATATTCCCGGCGTTTATTAATGTTATGGTATTGCAAAATTCAGCTTCATCTAAATAATGAGTAGTAACAAAAACAGTTACTCCGCTATGAGAAAGTTCATTGATTAATTCCCAAAAGTTCCTTCGCGATATAGGGTCCACACCACCGGTTGGTTCATCAAGGAAAACAATTTTAGGCTCATGTATTACCGCAATTGCAAGAGCAAGCCTTTGTTTAATACCTCCCGGAAGCGAGGCTGTTAACAAATGCTGTTGACCTTCTAGAAATGCCACTTTTAGGACCCATTTTTTTCTATCCTCCAGTTTATGATTATAAAGCCCATAAACTCCGCCGAAGAAATTAATATTTTCTTCAACTGTTAAATCATTGTAAAGAGAAAATTTTTGGGACATATAGCCTATTTCTGTCTTAACTTTATCGGGCTGATTCATTACACTATATCCCCCAACCATAGCATCGCCGGATGTAGGTTCCA
>CAZUCY010000166.1:0-1377 GCA_964618785.1 uncultured Ignavibacteriaceae bacterium
TTGTAGAATTTATTTGAGAAGTCAGCGAGTAATTACCTACTGCGCCGTTATATGATTTAGGGACATTCTGCGAAGGAAGGGGGTTTACATGCAGCTTAATCGTATTCGATTTTGCATTATAATTAACATTCTGAACAGTATTGAAAAAAGGATCATTAAAGAAATCATCAAATAAATTATTACCGCTGCTTTTCTTTTTTTGTTGAATCTGAACCGGTACATCAAGTACAAGAGGCGTTACGGAAAGATCACCCGCGCGGGAAGGAAATAAAGCAA
The DNA here is from genome assembly GCA_964618785.1 of uncultured Ignavibacteriaceae bacterium. Lineage (GTDB taxonomy): Bacteria > Bacteroidota > Ignavibacteria > Ignavibacteriales > Ignavibacteriaceae > FEN-1297. Next base: position 277 of record CAZUCY010000166.1, read on the forward strand.
CTTTTTTTAGGACACCCACCCTGAACTGCTTTCCTTTATACATCTCCGTTGAAAATGTAATGTTATTCGGAATACTTATTTCCTCTGCCCAAAGTTCCTGATATGAGGGAAGCTTAGCTACCTGCATCTGCGATGCTATATTAAGTCGTGTATATAATTTATATGTAACGGTTACCTGATCGCCCAAATCGACTTTTTCTTTATCCGAAGTTGCCAGTATAAAAAGGTTATCGGCAATATCTTTCTGTGATACATCCGGGCTGCTCTGCTGCTGGGGTGAAGATTTGGGAGAACCTTTTCCAACGGTAATAGTTAAAGGCTGCGTAGAAAAAGTTTTATCGTTATAATTTATTACTGCGCTTCCGATAGTAAATGTTCCGACATTCTGCGCCTGCAAGTAATAAGAATATGATCTTGAGCCGGAAACTGCTCCATTAATAATCTGCATACTAGTTGACTGGTTAGGACCGGAAAGTATCATGAAACCTTTGAAGTTAGGTGGAGAAAAACTTTTTACTCCGTTTATATCCTGACCTGAAAAGTTAAATGTAACACCGAACTGATCATTCAAACCGACAGTTGTACTTTGGACGGAAGCGGTAAAGGTTTGCGGATATATTACCGCCGCATATATTAAAATTATACATACTAAGTATTTTCTAAACATGATTTGAATTAAAACCTTTTTTAAAAATGTTTTCTTACAAACTTAATAACTTTCAACATTACAATTTTTTAAGGACACCGGAAAATGCGGCATTGAGAACAAATTAAACCGGAATATGCTACTCCCGACGAATCGGGATTAAGAAAAAATTGATACCGCGTGTCCGAACGGGAGAATTTTTATCACCAATCTTTACTCGTTTTAACCGGATTTCCTTTCATTTTCCTAAGCTGCTTCTGCAAATTCTTTTCATCATTGTTCAAAGCATTAAATATTGCCTGCGCCTGATCTTTTGAAATTTTATCCGGCTGCTGTTTCTGCTGATTTTTTTGCTGATCCTGATTATTCTTATTCTGATCCTGATTATTCTTATTCTGATCCTGATTATTCTTATTCTGATCCTTATTTTGGTTTTTGTTTTGATCTTTGTTTTG
>CAZUCY010000166.1:1477-6994 GCA_964618785.1 uncultured Ignavibacteriaceae bacterium
TTTGTTTTGATCTTTGTTTTGGTCTTTATTATCCTGGTTTTGCTTGTTTTTGTTTTTATCCTTATCGTTTTTATTATTCTTATCGTTTTTATTCTGCTGATTTTTATTCTTCATCATAGATAAAGCATAAGACAAATTATATTTAGTTTGTTCATCATTAGGATTCAGTTTCAAAGCATTAGCATAAGCACCGACGCTTTCTTTGTACTTTTCGCCTTTAAGCAGAGCATTTCCGATGTTATGATATGTTTTCGATTTCAATTCATTAGAATTTGCTTTTGATAAAGCCGAAGAGTATGATTTAATAGCTTCATCATATTTGCCTTCTTTATAATATGAATCACCGAGGTCAAAACTTGAATTAAAATTTTCCGGCGCTTTTTGCAATCCCTTCTTAAATTCAACTTCGGAGTCTATGAACTTGCCCTTGTTATAAAGGTCTACGCCGCTATTTACATTAGATCGTGCAGCCTGCGGAAATAACGAACTGCCGCTTAAAATGATACAAAGTGTAATTGAATATGTCAGAATAAATATCTTTTTCATTTTACTGCTGTTCAATCCCGAACTTTTTGTTTAACATAGTTACAAAAGGTGACTTTCGTTCAGTCATAAAGAATTCAATTATTAGTAAAATTATTGCGGGTATTAAAAAATAATAAAATCTGTCTTCGTAATCAGTTACAACTTTTTCACCGAACTCAGTTTTTTTAATACCGGATAAATCTTTGTAAATCATATCCAGTTCATCACGGTCATTGGCACCTCGCATATACCTGCCATCGGTTCCGGATGCAATATCTTTTAATGCGCTTTCATCAAGTTTGGTTAAAACGACATTGCCGTCCTGATCTTTTTTAAAACCCACCGGCTGACCCTGCTCATTTACTATTGGAATGGGCACTCCGTCCGGCGAACCGAGTCCAATTGTGAATATTTTAATATTATTTTTCTTAGCTTCATCAATCGCATCAGGCAGATTACCTTCATGATCTTCACCGTCAGTAAAAATGACCATTACTTTCTCGGTTTTAGACGAAAAGTTGAAAGATTTAGCTGCCAAATTTATAGCAGCGGCAATTGCAGTGCCCTGATCCGGAATACTACTTACATCGGCAGCGGAAAGGAATAAATTTGCGGCAGAGTAATCAGTAGTTAAAGGGAATTGCACAAATGGTTCGCCTGCAAATACTATTAAACCGATCCTGTCGCCTCCTAACTTAGCAATAAGATTGGAGATTTCAAGTTTTGCTTTTTCAAGGCGGCTAGGCTTAATATCCTGTGCCTGCATACTTAAAGAAACGTCAAGGATAATATATATATCAATCCCGGTTTGTTTAACATTTTCAACTTTTGTTCCCACCTGAGGATCTGCTGCAGCAATTATTAAAAACATGACAGCTAGCGTAATAATACCAAAACGGATAATACTTTTGCTTTTACTGTGGGCAGGCAGAAGTATTGGATGTAGTTTCTTTTTTGCAAATTTATCTAAAAGCCTGCTTTTATTTCTCAGCAAGTACCAGAATGCTAAAAGAAGCGCCGGTATAAAGTACAATCCGTATAAATATTCAGTATGTTCAAATCGAAACATAATCTCTAATCTTATTTAAAAATTTAACTTAAGGAATCTTCTTAAAAACAGTTTTAGACAATATAAGTTCAAGCAAAATCAGAATAAAGCCTAAATTAAGCCAATCTGAGAAAAGTTCCGCCGCATTACGGTAAGAAGTAACTTCAATTTTAGTTTTTTCAAGTTTATCAATCTTAAGATAAATATTATTTAATGCCGTATTGTCTGTAGCCCTGAAGAACATTCCGCCCGTAATTTCGGCAATATTTTTTAGAAGAGGTTCATCAACTTCCGAGGGCAGCATCTGGTACCTTACGCCGAACGGAGTTTGGACAGGATAAGGCGCCTCACCTTCGGTTCCGGCACCTATAGTATAAACTCTAATACCGTATGCTTTAGCAATATCCGCTGCAGTAAGAGGATCAATTTCGCCTGCATTATTTTCGCCGTCCGTCAAAAGTATAATTACTTTACTCTTAGCCTTACTATCCTTTAATCTGCCCACCGCATCGGCAATTCCGTTTCCTATAGCAGTACCATCGGGAACCATCCCCGGGCCTATTTTCTTTAATAAGTTTATCAACACGCTATGATCGATTGTAATGGGACATTGTGTAAAAGCCTCGCGTGAAAAGACCACTAAACCAATCCTGTCGTTTGGTCTGTTTTCTATAAATTTTTCGACAACATTTTTAACGGCTTCCACGCGGTTAGGCTTTAGGTCTTCCGAGACCATACTTCCTGAAATATCAAGCGCCATAACAACATCAATTCCTTCGGTAGTAACGTTTTGTCCTGAAGAAAAACTCTGAGGTCTGGCAAGAGCAATTATAAAAAAAGCAATAGCTAAACACCTTAGCACAATAGGAACGTGCCTTAGCCTTTCTTTCCAGTTGACCGGCATACCCTCAAAAATCTTAAGTGAAGAATATGTAATTGAGGTTTCCTTTCTCATCCCCATTTTCCAATACCAGAAAATCATCAGAGGAATTACCGCCAGAAAATAAAACATCCAAGGATAGGCAAATGTAACATCACTGAACATTGCCCGCCTCTTCTTCTTTAACTTCGGCAGAATCGCTGATGGTTTTTTTCACTATTTCATAAGCTTGTTTCATCATTTCTTCATTTACCGATCCAAGTGGAACAAACTTTGCAAATTTTACAAGATCCGCATTAGAGAGAAAGTTATATGTAGTATCTAATATTTGTTCCGACCCTTCCCTTTGTTTAAGTAATTCGACCGCTTCCGATGTGGGAAGTTCAAGGGCAGGCATTTTAAATCTTTCTTCAAAATATATACGTATAATTTCCGTTATGATTGAGTGATACTCTTTTATCTGCCCTTTCTGCCAAAGCTTTTGTTCTTCCAAATTACGAAGAGCGTTAAGAGCAATTGTATAAGGAGGAAGAACAATAACTTTCTTTACATGCCGGGTTTCAAGTTTTTTCTTTTGATACCGTCTATAGAGATAATAAATAAGACCGAGAATAATTAAAACAATAAACACCCACAAAACAATCCACCGCCAGTCAAGCGGAATTTTAAGGGGCGCTTTTACATCCTTTATTTCCGCCTGCTGATCAACTTTCAAAGTCTTAATCATAATTGTAACGGTATTTGCCTCTGCATACCGCATAGCAGTATCTCCGGTTGCGCTATATAAAACAGGGACAGGCGGAAGGGTAACCTTTGTTGAATCGTACCCGGAAAGAATATATTTATAAGAAGTTGTAACCTTACCGGACTTTACTTCCTCAACCGGGCTTTCTTTTTTAATTACCGCTAAACCACTTAAACTATCCTTAATATCCGGGGAATAAACCTTCAGCCCCTTATCATAATCAACCTGAATAGTATAATATATATAATCTCCGACAAGATAACCAGTCTTATCAGTTGATGCTTTTACAGAAATGTTTTGCGCAAAAGCATTAATAGAGAGAAAAAAGATTAAACCAAATATAAAGCGTAGATTTTTTACCATCTTTTTTCACGCATTCTAAAAAATTGGACCAATGGTTTAATGTAGTTCTGCCCTGTATCAACTTCTATACTATCCATGCGGCTTGAGATAAATAGAGATTTCCTTTTCACAATATTTCTTTCACGCAATTGTTTGAATAAAAACCGCATCCGATTATTATCGGTATCAATCCATCTTTCACTGCCGGTTTCTGCATCTGCAAATTTTACCAGTCCCATCTTTGGAATTTCATCTTCTCTTGTGTCATTTAAAACTATACCAACTAAATCATGTTTTCTACTGACAATCCTTAATATCTTCTCATAGCCGGAGTCCATAAAATCAGAAATAAGAAATGCAATGCTTTTCTTCTTGATTGCATTGTTCATATATTCAAGGGCAGCTTTAATATTGGTTGACTTCCCTTCCGGAGCAAAAGAAAGAACTTCCCGGATGATTCTGAGCACATGCTTTCGTCCTTTGCGGGGCGGTACAAATTTTTCAATTTTATCGGTAAAAAGAATAAGCCCGACTTTATCACTGTTTTTTAGGGCAGAAAATGCAAGTATTGCGCTTAATTCAGCGGCAATCTGTTGTTTGGTTTTGTCAACTGAACCAAAAATAAGCGACCCGCTAAGGTCAACCATCAAAATTACGGTAAGTTCCCTTTCTTCTTCAAATATCTTTATAAAAGGATGCCCTAAGCGTGCGGTAACATTCCAGTCAATACTTCTTATATCATCGCCGAACTGGTACTCCCTAACCTCGGAAAATTCCATTCCTCTTCCTTTAAAGACGGAATGATATTCACCGGAGAAAACCTGGTTAACTAAACCTTTGGTTTTTATTTCAATTTGTCTAACTTGTTTTAAAAGTTCTTTAGTTAACATTTTTACAGAATTATTTGCTTAAGGTACTTCTATCTTGTTTAAAATTTCCTGAATTACATTCTCGGTTGTTATTTCTTCAGCTTCCGCTTCATAACTAACGGCAATTCTATGGCGGAGAACATCAAGGCAGATTGCACGTACATCTTCGGGAATAACATAACCACGTCGTCTAATAAAAGCCATTGCTTTTGCACCAATCGCAAGATTTATTGAAGCTCTTGGTGAACCGCCGTAACTTATAAGATCAACCAGCTTATCCAAGCCGTAATCTTTCGGTGAACGGGTGGCAAAAACAATATCAAGAATATACTTCTCAATTTTTTCATCAATGTAAACTTCCTGCACAAGATTTCTTGCATTAAGAATATCCTTTGGCGTAATTACCTGCTGAACCGAATTTTCCGGTTCCCCGACATTCAGCCTCATAATTTTTAATTCTTCATCCTTGGAAGGATAGTTAATTTTTACTTTCAGCATAAACCTGTCTACCTGTGCTTCGGGCAAAGGATAAGTACCTTCCTGTTCAATAGGATTTTGGGTAGCAAGAACAAGGAAAGGGTCCTCAAGCTTAAATGTTTCTTCACCTATTGTCACCTGACGTTCCTGCATTGCTTCAAGAAGTGCACTTTGAACTTTTGCAGGGGCGCGGTTTATTTCATCAGCCAGAATAAAATTAGCAAAGATGGGTCCTTTACGAATATAAAAATTACCATCTCTTTGATTATAAATTTGCGTGCCGATTAAGTCAGCAGGAAGCAAATCCGGTGTAAATTGTATTCTTTGGAATTTTGCCTTCATGGAAGAAGCAAGTGTCTTTATTGCAAGAGTTTTAGCCAAACCGGGAACACCCTCAAGCAGTACATGTCCATTGCTGAGCAATCCTATAATAAGCCTTTCTACCATAGCCTTTTGCCCGACAATAATTTTACTGATTTCATTCATCAGAATATCAATGAACGCGCTCTCCTGTTTAATCTTTTCATTTAGTGCAGTAATGTCCAATTTTAAACCTCTTCATTTTTTTTAATATGATTACTTTAGAAAAGTAATATGGTTAGACGCAGCCAAACATAAAAAGGTTGCATCG
>CAZUCY010000167.1:0-6971 GCA_964618785.1 uncultured Ignavibacteriaceae bacterium
CAGGTAAATAATAATCATCTTCGTGAGTGGCTGAAAGCGCATGACCGTTAGTACTCGTGGGGAAAGGAATTGATAGTGTATACCAGCCATTTAAATCATCATTGACTTTCTCATAACGTACGCCGGGAATAAAAGTAATCATATTGCCTAAATCTAATTCCCCCATTAAATATGTACCAAAATATTTTTCACTGAATTTATAATTATTTTCCTGCTCCCCATTGAAATCGGGTCTTAACAGCATTTGCGCACTTGTTCCTATGTTCGGATGCGCCCAATAATATTGTGACCAGGTTGCATACCAATCCATAAGTTGATTTAACCGGTTAAAGCTGGGATACCATCCAAAATTATATTGCCCTCCCAGGAAATTATTAAGATTACCGTTTTGAAATCCATTTGCCGTTAAAGCCCTGTCTATTACATCAACCCATGAGAAATATTTTGTAATTGTATCGCCAAATTGGGGAAAATTCTGAGGTTCTAATCCTTCATAATAATCTGCATAATATCTTGTCTTATCTTCGCTTTTATATTTAGCGCCAAACTTGATATACCCCGATATATCATTGCCAAGCTGTAAATTAATTTTTGCATCAAAATATGGTGTTACAAGTCGATCCATATCATTCTCGGATGAAACACCGACATTTCCTACTATAGTATTTTGTAAAGCCGCTACTGTCGAAAGGTTGCTGTTTACTGCATTAACAATTGTTCCCAAAGGTAAACTTCTGTTCGATGTATCGGTATATGCCGATGGTACTCCGCCTGCGTATGTAAAGTTCCAGGTTCTATAGTCAGGTGTATAAATATGTGTCTGGGAAAAAGCAACACCGTATGATAAATCAACAGAACCAAATTTATTTTCTCCCTTCAATGAACTCATATACAATTCATTACTGGCGCCCAGGTCTTGAGCAAATAAATCAGTTACAGTACGATTTTGATCATGTAAATCAAATCCTTTTAAAACACCCGTAAAATCCTGCGATGAATGAGAATAAAAGTTAGTAAAAACAAGTTTGGAATCCGTTCCGTATTTATAATCCAGAACTAAGGTTCCCGATGATCTGTAATTAATTCTGGTATTATCACTTAAGTTGATATCGTTAGCATATAACGGAGGATATTGACCATTTTGTGATACGGCAGAAACTGCGCCAAAATCAGCTGACATTAGTTCATCGCTTCTGTTAACCTGTTCGGAACCTAGATCCAGCAAAACTCCAAGTTTATTATTAAAAAACCTGTCGCTTAAATTTGCCTGTACTTTAAAATTGTTATAATAATCATTTAAATGATTATAACCTCCCTGAGCCATTAAATTAGTGTGAAAACCTTCAGGAGCTTCATTCAGTTTTAAGTTAATTGAGCCTGCTGTTGCATTACCATCCATATCCGGAGTCAGTGATTTATATACTTCAACACCCTGTAAAACATATTGAGAAATGCCGGATATGTCGGTACTTCTGTTGGTAGAATTTGTAGAAGGGACCTGAATACCATCGATAGTTATTTCACTATATTTAGGGTCTAATCCCCGTATTACAACATTAGTGCCTTCACCGCCGCTCCTTATCAGTGAAATACCAGGAAGACGCCCTATTGCTTCGGCTGCATTTGCATCCGGGTTTTCCTGCAACCGGTCAGGCGCTACAATATTAACTATAGTTTTAGAATTAATTTGCTCATTGATTGCCTCCATTTGACCCATTCTCTGGGTGGTACTGATAACTTCCTTTCCAAGGATTGAGCTTTCTTCCAATGCTACATTTATTTTTGTCGACTTGTCGGGCTTGATAACTACATCTATTGTTTTCGTTTCATAACCAATATAAGAGACTTTAATTTGCCTGTTTCCCGCGACAACATTCCGGATAATAAAATTTCCGTCAATATCCGCTGCTGTTCCGTTATTAGTTCCAGCAATCAAAACGCTTGCATAAGGAAGCGCAGCTTTGGTATCAGCCGCTGTGATAGTCCCCCTCAGAGAACCCGTTTGATTATCCTGCGGAAAAATATAACCTGTCAATGAGCAAATAATCAGAAGAAATAAGACAAGCCCCGATAAAGTAAAAATTTTCATACTAATCCTCTTAAAGAATAAACTATTATAAGTTATAAATAACGATTTATTAAATCTAAATTACCTGAAATATTTTTCAATGTACAATTAATTGGCTTGATAGTTCCAGCATTACAGACGTAAAATTAGTTTTATTTGATATAGGCGCTTTTTTCATAATAATTTCACTTAAAGATATATTAAAATTACTCCTTAATATGATGGTGGTAAGGTTCCATCATAGCCCCATTTTGTAGGCTCGGGACTCATGTTAAAATTAAATACTGCGCCATTTTGAATATCATTGTGTCTAAACCAATCTTGTTTAAGCTTTTTTCCATTTAAAGTTATTGTTTTAACGTATTTATTTTCCATAGAAGCATTATTTCCATATATCACTATTTTCTTTCCGTTTTCCATTTGAACTGTTACTTTTTTATAATTAGGTCCGTAGATTAAATAAACATCCTGCCCGGCTACCGGAAAAAAGCCAAGTTTTGAAAAAATAAACCATGAACTCATTGCTCCGGAATCTTCATCACCAGGATAATTACTTCTTGAATATTTAGTAGTTGAAACATACCTTACATACTTTGAAGTAAGATCGGGGCGCGAAGCATAATTGAAAAGGAAGGGAATTAAAAAGACCGGTTCGTTATCTAAAGTTAATTCATTTGCTACATAATAATCCAAACGTTTTACAAACGTAGAATCACCGCCCATAAGTTGAATCAGTTTGCTCATTTGATGAGGAACAAAATAGGAATACTGCCAACTGTTGCCTTCATAAAAATATTTGCTGAAAGAACCATCAGGGTCGTCGGAAGGGTCTATAATATCAGGGCTACCATTTGTATCTTTAGCCATAATAAAACCGCTGAAACCTTTACTTGAAGAATTCGGAGCCCAAAGAGTAATCCAGTTAGCGCTTCTATTTAAAAACCTGTTTTTATCATTAGTAAAACCAAGACCTCCTGCGACTTCCGATGCACAAAAATCGTTGTATGCAAATTCCAATGTTTTTGATACTGAGGCATAAGCCATTTTTGGTAATGTATTAATAGGCACCCAGCCGCGGTCATTATCTCTATAATAAGGTGTTCTTCCGGATATTGTTGCATGACTTTTAAGCAATTTATATGCATCTATCCAGTTAATGCCTTTAACTCCTTTTGTAAAAGCATCGGCAACAACAATATCTACATCATCTCCACCCTGGACCATATCACCCAGTCCGCACAAGAATGCATCAGATGCATAACCAAAATGTCTATATTGTTCAATAAACGAGTTTACATTATCTCTGACAACACTTTCCTTGATAAGGGTAAGCAATGGAAATTCAGAACGGAACATGTCAAGGACACAAAGTTTATCATCATAATAGGGACCGGAATAATTCCACGGGCAATCACCGGTCCGGTTTTTAGGAGAAATGAAAGAATGATATAAAGCAGTATAAAACATTGTTTTCTGATCATCTGAAATAGTATTATCATCAATCAGTATAGTACTTAATGCTTTGTTCCATAATTTTGCAGCATCGGCTTTTACTAAATCAAAATCCCAACCGGTTATTTCATTTTTCAAAAATTTCGTGGCATTCTCAATGCTCTTTGTCGATATAGCAACTTTTAAGTATACTTTTTCATTTGATGTTGTATTAAATTTCAGAAAACATCCAACTCCGTCGCCGGAGATTGTATCGGCATCATTATAAATTTCTTTTTTAATGTTGTTGAACGTTCCGTACTTCAGAACAGGTTTGCTGAATTCAATTGCATAGTAAATAATTCCATGTGCAAAATACCATCCATCGTTTATTTCCAGAGCCCCTGTAATGATATTATTCTTTATATCATACTTAACAGTAGAATAATTCGCATTACCCCACAAAGCAGACGAGGGATATATAACCATACTTGCTTCACCATCTTTGGTTTCAGGATAAGTAAGCCGGTAAATTGACGAATATTGAGCTGATGTAATTTCTGTTTTAATACCATAACGAGTAAGTTCCACAGAATAATAATCAGGGCGGCATATTTCATTGGCTTTCTTAGAATCATGGTCCGTAAATTTATTTTGTTCATTGCCAAAGCATGATAGACCTGTTTGCGGGGATATTAACAACTTAACATACTTATACACACTGCCTGTATTAATATTTGTAAAACCTGATATTTTTTCTTCGGGGTTATACCCGGTTGATGATTGAAAACTCCTGGTATCGGCAGTACGCGGACATGGACGTATGGAACCAAATGGTAAAGATACACCAAACGAACATTTGCCTACGTCGATTCCAATATTTTCATCTACGTATTTTATAAGATCTCTCACTTCGAATTTAGATTCAGATTTGTTTGTATCTCTCATTGTTGAAGAGTAACCTGAATTATTTGATTGCTGAGTAATTGCCTTGCATACAATATTATTTGAAAGTTCAACACTATTAAAACACAAAGCTAATAAGACAATAACTCCTCCTTTCATAAGAAATGAAGAAATATAGTGTTTCAATATCTTATTATTGCAACCGGAGGAATTGTTCATTTAATCGTCATTTTTTTTCTAAGCACTTATTAATTTGGATTTTGCATTTTTTCTCAATGGACAACAAAATTAAATTAGTCCATATGAAGTACTTTATTAATAGGCACGGAAACAGTTGAATAGTCAAAATTAGTTTTCATTAGAACCGTCATGTAATTAAACCATTTATATACGGGGAAAAATGCGGCATCTTTCAGGGTTACTATATTCAGTGTTTCTCTCTTTACATTTATAATTCTATAATGCGTATATTTAATAGCTTTAATTCTGTCAAACAATGAAGTAACATTTATGATAAAAATTATTAACCGGGATAGTAAGTTTTTGCTTAATGCTTTTCGAAATCCATTAAGTAAATTCACAATTTTTTTTTATCATATCACAGCTTCGCCAAATAAGTCACAATAAATCATTTATTAAATTTTGCCTTAAAGGTTTTCGCAAACCATTAAGCGAAATATATCGTTTTTTATTAATCATTGTCAAGAAAAATATTTTTTTTTATCAAAAGCAAATTAAATGCCATAAACCATCAAAACCTTTTTTAGTCTTTAATCAATATTTTTAATTGGCGTCAAAAGATATTGTTATCAGGAATAATTAACTTACCTTACACAGAATAAAATAAGCTGCTGTTTAGTACAAAACTACCATAGTCATATGTTTGCCGGCAATGAAAGCTGAGAGTGATATTATTAAGAGCAATTAAAGCTTCATCAGTATTAACACCAATTGCAATATATTCCTCTTTTGTCATTTGATATTAATTTTCTATTGTTTGTGAATTTTTCATATTCAAATTTTCTTGATAAAAGAAAGTCAAAGTATGTTTTTTTAGTCAGATACTATTGAACGATTATGCTTGACAATTGAAAAGTGTTTTGGGATAAGATTTAAATAATTGAGTAACAAAAAATATTAATTAATTTTAAAGCTTAAGGCTTTGCGAAATGCTTTAAGGGAAAAAATAAAAAAACACATTAAATACAGCTTCGCCTGGTGAGCCACATTATTTGATTTTCAACTTTATTAAAATTACATTAATAACATAGATTAAAGCACAATTGTGATACATATCTATTTTGGCAAATGATATTTGTTTTTTGATAAAAATATTTTATGAATAATCAATACTTTAAATATGTTCATCCCAGTCCGGGAGATTTGGATTGGGGGGCTGTAACTACGATTGCCGGTTTTACTATAATAGAATCAGGAAAGAATTATCCCCCATCCGGTCATCCGAGGGATTATGATTTCTGTTGGGCAAACGGAAGAGTACTGCTTGAATACCAGTTAATTTATATTATAAGCGGAGGAGGAACCTTTGAAACAAGGCTCAAGAAATATGAGATAAAACCTGGTGATGTTATAATATTATTTCCCCACCAATGGCATCGATATTCTCCGGATCAAAAAACGGGGTGGACTGAATATTATGTGGGATTTTATGGACCGATTATCGATAATATTTTAAAGTGCGGTTTTATCGATACAGATGAACCGGTTCTAAATATTGGTGAAGATGAGGTCGTTATACAAATATTTAAAGAGATTCTGAATTTGATTGAAGAGGAAAAGTCCGGCTACCAGCAGGAAGTTTCAGGTGCGACAATTCATCTACTGGGACACATTCTTAAAATAAGAAAGAATGAAATTTTTAAAGGAGAAAATACAGAAAGCATTGTAAAAAAAGCAAAATTTATTATGATTCAAAACTTGACAAGCAATATAAATATAGAAGAAATTGCTGATACATTAGCTGTTGGGTATTCCAGATTTCGAAAGGTATTTAAGAAATATACCGGGATGTCACCGGCGCATTATCACAATGAGCTGCGGCTTCAAGAAGCTAAAAATATGTTGACCTTTACCGAAAAATCGATAAAGCAGATTTCTATTGAACTGGGTTATAAATCTACTTTTTATTTTAGCGGATTGTTCAAAGCAAAAACGGGAAAATCACCGAATCAGTTCAGGAAAGCTTGCCAGATAAAATCCAATCACTAATCAGAACCACATCTTACAAAAATAAGTAATTCTGATAATTTCATCTTGCCTCCTTTAAAATTAAAAAGCCGCTCAGTTGAGCGGCTTAATTAAATAATATGCTGCTATCTTACTTCATCAGGTAATCCAATACAGATATTCGTTTATGAAGTCTTTAAGGTTTTAAGTAAGCATTATCGTATATCTATTTTTAAAAGAATGTCCAATAGTTGGAGCCTTAAAGTTATATACATCATTTAACAGCTTACCATATGCAGCTTAAAATACATACTTCAGTCCAAGATCGATTGTCCAGCCATAGTTTTCCTGAAGAGTTGGTCTTGGATCGCCCCAAAGC
>CAZUCY010000168.1:0-6888 GCA_964618785.1 uncultured Ignavibacteriaceae bacterium
AAAATTGAAAATTGTAAGAATAAACATAGCGTAATTTTAAGACATACAGAGAAGAGATTTGATATAAGCAGAAGATGTTTTAAAAAGTTAGATAATCCATAATATGAAAGTTCGGAAATTTAAAAATGAGATGCATACTATTAGTTGAAGATGAAAAGCAACTGGCTGATAATATTTCCACGCTTCTTGAAAACGAAGGTTATGGGGTAATTTATGCAGAAAATGGTCTTGAGGCTGTGAATATACTGCACGATATCGTTCCGGATCTTATCATCTCTGATATTATTATGCCGTATGTTGACGGCTATGAACTTTTTCAAAAAGTTAAACAGGATAGCAAAACCAAATATATACCCTTCTTATTTCTCACAGTTAAGTGCGATCCTGCATCTCTACGGTGGGGCATGAATTTAGGAGTTGATGATTATATAGTAAAACCGTTTGCATCCGATGATCTGTTACAAGCCATTAAGACCCGTTTAGATAAAAGTTACTCGATAAATGCTCGGTTGGATGAAATAAGAAACAGTATAAGTAAATACGTGCCGCATGAGTTAAGGACTCCCCTAGTGGCAATATTAGGTTATTTGCAATTGGTTTTGAATGAACATGAACTCATGGGAAAAAATGAAATAATTGATATGGTTGAAAGAGTGTTCATAGGAGCAAAACGTTTGCACGCAAGGATAGAGAAATTTCTTCTGCTTACTGAACTGGAACCTGTAGATAATAATTTTAGGTTGAATGGCAAAACTAATACATTATTCAATAATGATACGGTTAAAATGATTATTCTAAGTCATTATTTTATTAATAACAAAAAAAAATGATATCCGTATAAATACTATTTCTGCCAATGTTAAAATTCAGGATAATTATTTAGATCAGATTATTATCGAATTACTCGAAAACGCAGTTAAATTTTCGGAACAGGGAAAGTTAATAGAAGTTACCGGCAAGAAAAAGGGCCGCCATTATATTCTGGAGATAAAAGATGTCGGGAAAGGGATGAAGAAATCTGAAATCAATCGGATAGATACTTTTGTACAGGTCAATAAGGAGATTTATCAGCAGGAAGGGAACGGCCTCGGCCTGGCGATCGTGAAAAAAATTCTGAAAATGATTAATGGTGAGGTAATAATAGATAATATTGAGAACAAATATACAAGCATAACTGTTGTAATTCCTTTAGTGCCTAATGAGTGAAATTGCCATTGTATATCTTTGTAATAATATGAGGTCATCAAGTTTACCTACTGATTTAATAAAATCTGAATCAATTCCGGCAGACATAGTTCTCGGCGGTTCAGTTTTTGATTTTGGTATTCTTAATACTTCTCACTTCGTCAACAACAAATCCAACTGTGCTCCTCTTCCGTATTGGACTAGACGACAGGTTTTGTTGGGGAATTACCTTGAGGCTAAACTTTAATTAATTTTCTGTTTTGTCTAACCGCATATTTATCGCCTTTATCAGAATCATGACCTTTACTTATCTTGAATTTATTTACCAGATTCTGGAGATTATCGGTTAATCTGCTCAGATCTTCTGTTGCCTTTGCAACCTGCTGAACACCTGCAGCACTCTGCTGTGTTACGCTGCTTATTGACTCAATACTTCTGCTTATTTGTTCAGAAGTAGTAGATTGCTCTTCACTTGCTGCAGCTACCTGTGATATTATATCTACTACGTCTTCTGCTCCGGCAATGATCTCCTTTAGGGACTCACCTGCTTTATTTGCTAGTTCTCTTCCGTTCTCTACTTCTTTAGATCCCTTTTCCATAGATGCAACTGCACCTTTTGTGTCCTTTTGTATCTGCTTTATCATTGATGCGATTTCCTTCGTGGCCTTGGTAGTTCTTTCCGCAAGTTTTCTTACTTCATCCGCAACAACGGCAAAACCGCGGCCCTGTTCACCTGCACGCGCGGCTTCTATTGCGGCATTGAGTGCAAGCAGATTTGTCTGGTCGGCTATGTCGTCTATTACCTGAACTATTTCTCCGATATGCTCGCTGCTCTTGCCGAGCTGCTGTACAGTTTCGGCTGAGTTTTGAACAACTTCGGATATCCTATTCATTCCTTTTATTGTTTCGTTTACCACATTGCCGCCTTCCTTCGCTATCTCACCGTATTTCTTTGAAGCTTCTGCTGCCGCCCCGGAATTTTTTGTCGTTTCTATTATTGTCTTCGTCATCTGTTCTACGGCTCCCGCAACCTCAGTAGCCTGCTGGCTCTGCTCTTCGGCTCCGGCTGCCATTTCTTCGGTACTTGACGATATCTCGTTCGCGGAACTTGCCGTTGTTGCAATTGATTCATTCACTTCTCCGATTACGTCCTCGAGAGAATTTGCTAAATTATTTACATAGGTTTGAAACTTTTTGTAATTTCCTTTATACTCTCCTTCCATTCTTGCGGTAAGATCTCCTGTAGACAATATCGCGAGAATATTTTCAGATTCTCTGACTTTTGTTACAATCTCAATTACAGTGTTGTTAAATCCGCTTATTATTTCGCTGTAACCCCCTTTGAACTTATCTGTGTTGCCTCTTTTCTCAAGGTCCCCTTCTTTTGCCCAAGCGGTCATTATATCCGTCTCTTTTTTTAATTCTTTTAACGTTTTTGTCGTAAGATTTAATGCAGGTGTTATTTCATCGTCTTTATCTTTCAAAGGTATTTCAAAATTAAAATCGCCTTCGGATATTCTAATCATGCTGCCTACAACAAAATTCTGCAGGTCATCTGCAAATTGATTCATCATTTTCGCCATTACTCCAACCTCATCTTTTGTATCTATATTCAGCCTTTTCCCAAGATGTCCCTTTCCGAGTTCCTGCAATATAAGCACTGCTTTATTTATTTTTTTTGAAACTGTTTTTGAAATAAAAATACCCAAGCCCAAAGCGCCCGCAGCAGAAAGCATGATAAAAATAAATAAATTAGTTTTAGCCTTCTGTGCTGATGTATTTGCCTCTTCATGCAGTTCATTTGCAACCTTCGCGTTAAGATCGATCAACTCGTTCAGATATTTTCTTGCATTAAGCATTGAGGGAAGCGAATCAACATAAATGATTTCTTTTGCCTGATCATCCTGCATATTTAAAATGTCATTAATTACTGTACCATGGTATTTCTTATAAGCATTCCATGCATAAAGGAATTTTAATAATGATTCCTGCTCCTCTTTAACAAGCACCGTCTTTGAATATTTATCGATGAGCTCATCTACTTTATCGGATTTATTTTTTATTGAGTTAATATATTCTTGTCTTTTTGTGAGATCATTGGTTCCAAGACTTGCAACGAAGTCACCTCGAAGAGTAAGCAGAGCGTCGTTTGCATTACCGAGATCCTTAATTGGAACAAGACGGTTCAAATACATTGTATTCATTTCTCCGACAACTTCAGTTGTCCATGAATAACCAGTATAACCCAGGATGACAGTTATTGCTGTAATAATAACAAAGCCTATAGTTAATTTTTCGCTGATTTTTAAATTGTTAAACCATTTCATATTTCTACCTTTTAATCTGTTTTTCTGATGTTATTATCGTGTGCCGCGGAATTTACTATATGATTTTTGTTGTTAACGGCTGAAGGGCGTTGTTAATGGTATGGCGGATTAAATTTAATGATCGTATGTATTTTTAAGCATTTTTCTTAAAAAAAGTGTGTAAGCCGTAACTGATTAGATTGAGTGGCACTAGGTGCATGAACTACTCTCAAATAAGAGTTACCGCTTTTATTTAAGGATTAATATTAAGCTGTTTCTTTAATTTAAGCAAGACGAAATCTCAAAACCTCTCTAATTACTTCAAGAATGAACGATTTTAAGTCTCTCAAATCTGGCTCGCCAATTGGATTCAATTGCTAAAACATAAGTTAAAAAAGAGATAAGCGGAAAATTAATTCCGTTGCAAATCTAATTAAAAAATTAATTTATCACGGAGATATTTTTATGGACGATTTACAGCAATACCGTAATACTCAAAAAGCAGATGATAATTGTATTGAAGGCAATAAACAAAAAAGAAAGTTGCCGCCTGTTAATATATGGCTCTTTTTTTTAGGTCTTATCATCCTAAATTATTTAATTGGGAAATATTTTATTAGCGGAACAGAACCAGCTAAAATATCTTATACAATGTTTAAGGTAGAAGTAAAAAAACAAAATGTTAAAGAGATTTTTAGTAAAGGCACTTCGATAACAGGAAATTTCAGTAATCCTGTAGTAATACCACGAGACAGTCAGCAAACCAAAGATGGCTATAAACCAATTACGGCAATTCATTTCACAACTGAATTACCATCATTTATAGATCCGGGGCTTGAGTCACTATTAATTGATAATGGAGTAATTATTCGTGCTGAACCAATGAAGGAAGAGGCAAATCCTTTTTGGTCATTTCTGATGATGTTTGGTCCTGCCATATTAATTATAGTTTTTTACTTCATTATGTACCAAAAAATGAAACAAGTAGGAACCGGAGGTTTTTTGGGAATAGGCAGCAGCCATGCCAAACGTTACGATAAGGAAAAAAGCACAGGAGTTACTTTCGCTGACGTAGCAGGCATTGATGAAGCTGAAAATGAATTGAAGGAAATAGTTGACTTTTTAAAAAATCCACAAAAATATACAAAACTGGGCGGTACAACCCCTAAAGGTGTTTTACTAATTGGCGCGCCCGGTACGGGAAAAACATTGTTAGCAAAGGCAGTCGCCGGTGAAGCGGGTGTGCCGTTCTTTTCAATGAGTGCTTCGGAATTTGTAGAAATGATTGTAGGCGTCGGGGCTGCAAGAGTCCGGGATCTTTTTAAACAAGCTCGAGATAACGCACCGGCAATAATTTTTATTGATGAACTTGATGCAATAGGACGATCGCGTGGCACAATAGCCATGGGCGGTGCCAGCGAACAGGAACAAACATTAAACCAGATACTTACAGAAATGGATGGTTTTTCAAGCACAGAAGGGGTTATTGTTATCGCAGCAACAAATCAGCCTAATGTATTAGACAAGGCGCTACTCAGACCAGGACGTTTTGATAGGCGTGTGGTGGTAAACCTGCCTGATAAAAACGGGCGTGAAGAAATTCTTAAAGTGCATACCAGGAAAGTACCTTTATCAAAAGATATCGATCTCAAAGAAATAGCTTCAGCTACTATAGGTTTATCGGGAGCTGATATCAAAAATTTAGTTAATGAGGCAGCTTTGCTGGGAGCAAAGAAAGAAGAAGAATATCTATCCCAAAAAGATTTTATGGATGCATTAGAAAAAATTATTCTTGGTCCCCAACGCTCTCTTCTTTTAAACCCTGAAGAAAAGGAACGGATTGCGTACCATGAAAGCGGACATGCTTTATTGGGATTAATTGTTCCTGGAGCTGATCCCGTAAACCGTGTTACAATTGTGCCGCGAGGACAGACGCTTGGAGTTACATATCAGAGACCAAACAGCGACCGCTACAATTATCCGGAAGCCTACCTGCGTGCCAGAATTATCGGGATGCTTGGTGGAAGATCGGCTGAAGAAGTTATTTATGGTACGAAAACAACAGGGGCAGAAAATGACATTGAACAGGCTACTGCATTAGCACGGCAAATGGTAACACGATGGGGAATGAGTGATACTCTTGGCCTCGTTCAGTTTGCTACACAGGAAAATCCGTACCTTAATAGCTTAGGTGCTTACAGCGGATCACGAGAATACAGCGAGGAAACAGCAAGAATAATTGATGCCGAAGTTTCCAAAATTATCAGCGAAGGCTACGAGCAAGCAAAGAGTTTATTGATAAATCACCGTAAGCAACTTGATTCACTTGCAGAAGCTTTGATGGAAAAGGAAACTCTTGATGAACAGCAGATTCTTAATGCAACCGGACTTAAAGCCGCACCCGAACTGGAAAATAAGAAAATATTAGTATGAAAAATTAACACAAATCTTGTCTATACGATTAACTAAGTTTTTATAAAAATTAAAATATATTGAGGACGAACATGAACAATGAAATTTCCCGCGAACAAAATGAAGGTGATATGCATTGGTCTCATCGCCTATTAATAAAGTTTCTTATAATTTTGTTGGGCATTACTACCTTTTTCATTTATTATTACATAATCAAACAGCTTGTCGATCCTTTGTCTTCTGCAATGGATGCCTATATCCGGCAGTATCTTCCCGGCTGCCCGGTATTATCTTTTGAACAATTCCATAGCCTGGCTTTGTTGTATTTTTTCCCATTACATTCTATATCGCTCTAAATAATTCTGAAACCTTAGATAGTTAAGATTAAAGCAAATTTTCCATTAGGAAAATTTGCCCTTAGAGTCGCCAACCTGGGCCGGCTAACAGGGTTTTTATTCATTGTGAAGTAATGAATTGATATTAATGCATAATTCAAAATATTCTCAATTAACAAGTTTGGAGATTCTATTTAACAATTTCTTCATCGGCTTATGTTTCCCATTTTCCCAATCTCTTATTGTCGTTTCATCAACCGATAACAGTTTGGCAAGATTTCGCTGAGTGAGTCCATGTAGTTTACGATATGCCATAAGTTGGCCACTGATAGTTTCTTTCGGTAATTGAAATGGCACATATCCTAAAAATTCAATAATTTTAGGCAGCAAGTAAAGGCGAATTTGCGAATGATTTTTTTCCCAATTTGTGACCGTACATTCATCTACTCCTATAATATTAGCAAGGGCCAATTGGGTCATATTATTATCAAGACGTTTCTTTCTGATATGATCCCCAATTGTCATTAAGGATACTGGATATGCAGAATTTAGCGGTTTTTGAGCCTTTAATTGAATTTGGTACATTGGCAACGCCACCATGCCCCTGCGGGTACTATACAGATCCTTCAAAAGAATGTACATGCGCTCCG
>CAZUCY010000169.1:0-6869 GCA_964618785.1 uncultured Ignavibacteriaceae bacterium
CAAAACTTTTTATTTCCGAATCATCTAAATGCAGCATTAAAGATGCTAAACTTGTACGAACAGACTCGATTAAATGATTTACTGCAGCAAGTTGCTGAGATGTAATATCTTGAACCTGTAGTGAAAGAGTAATATTATAAACATCATTTTTAACCTTTTGAAATATTTTCATCATACCGTACATAACAGGCATAAAGTTGTCAAGTCCTTCGTACTGTTGAATTAATTCATTGGTAGAAGGATCAAATAGTAGTGAACTTTTAATTTTTTGCCAGATTAGTAATTTATTTTCCTCTTTTGATTTGACATCTTTAACGGATTTCTCGATCTTATCCATATCGATTGATATGGAATCGACTATGTCCAGAATTTCAGTAGTTGCTAATTCGGTGGCGCTTGAAATATTATTAAGCTGATCACTTGCTTTAGGGATTTTACTTGTACTTTCCATTAAAGATGAATTAATATCTTCCAACAAAGGAACAGTTTCTTTCATAAAATCCATCAAGCTTTGAATAATAGGGATCAGTTTTTCACTGTATCTGAAGACTATTTTTAATTCATTTAACCTTTCAAAAAGGTCCGTCATATTTGAAACACGTTTCATTTTTACCTCTTTATTAAGCTGCGTTAATTATTTGCTCTATTTTTTCTTTTAATATTTGAGGCGTAAATGGTTTAACAATATAATTGTTTACTTTTGCATTTAAAGCTTCTATTATATCTTCCTTAACGCCACGAGTAGTAACCATTAAGATTAATAGTTTTGATAATGAATCATTACTTCTAATTGACTTTACCAGTTCGAGACCTGAAAAATTGGGCATATTCCAATCAGTTATAACAAAATCGATAGTATGATCCACCTGTAATTTATCAAGCGCTTCCTTACCATCGCCAGCTTCAACAAAATTATCATAGCCAAGATTACGGAGTGAATTAATTACAATTCTCCGCATTGTAACTGAATCATCAACAATTAAAAATTTTATAGACATATTTTTTTCCTCAATCTAAATATTTTGAAACTTCATATGCAATTCGTTTAGGATCAAATGGTTTAAGCAGATAAGAATTAGCGCCGTATTCGATACCTCTTTGAATCTCATCGCTCCCCGTAAGAGACGAAAGAATTATTATTGGAATATCCTTAAATTGAGTATTGCCTCGGATTGCTTTTATTAATTCGAAACCATCAAGGTTAGGCATATTTAAATCCGTAATAATCAGGTTTATATTTTTGCCGGGTAGTTTTTCAAGAGCTTCCATGCCGTCGCAGACGGGTACAATTTCAAATCCTTTCATAGTAAGTGCAAACGCCACAAATTTTCGTATTGACGGGGAATCATCTGCTACCAGAATGACTTTTTTCATAACTTTCAATTACTCCTTCTTATAACCGATGGTTTTAGGAAAGCTGACAATAGTAAATGCTTTAGAAACAGTGTGCAAAGTTTCGGCATATCCAATAAACAGATAACCACCTTTGTTCAATGAATTATATAGGTTCGATACAACTTTTATTTTTGCTTTCGCATCAAAATAAATTAGGACATTAGCGCAAAAAATAATATCAAAATTTAACATCGAGCGCATACTAATATCATCAAAAAGATTAAAATTTTTAAAAGAAGTCATTTTTTTTATTTCCGGATCAATCTCAAAAGCATTTCCAACGGGCTTAAAATATTTCTTCAAATAATATGGTTGAGTATTTCTTATTGAATATTCTCTGTACAAACCGGTTTTTGCTGTCTCTATAACTGCATTGTTAATATCAGTTCCGATAATCTCTAGTTGCAATTCCGGATATTTTGGTTTAAGCAGATCGGATATTATTATTGCAGTTGAATAAGCTTCTTCGCCCGAAGATGAAGCGGCACTCCATATTTTAATTTTCGATCTTCCCGGTTTTGCTGCAATTATTTGCGGAATAACTGTCGTTACCAAAGCATCAAGCTGGGGCTGATTTCTAAAGAAAAATGTTTCATTAATTGTTATTGCTTCATACAGATACTTTTTTTCCTGAATGTTCGCCGGATTAAATTTTAGGTAATCATAATACTCTTCGTATGTTTGCATCCCGAGAAAATTTATTCGTTTTAGCAATCTACTTTCAAGCAAATATTTTTTATTATCCTGAAAGTATATTCCGCAATTGTCATAAATCATTTTCCTAAAATTCTCAAATACTGCATTGCTCAACGTCAACTCATTAATAATATTATGTTGTGTTCTGGCAGCTTGAGTTGAAGCGAGGGTCGAATATTGAATCATTTGTTATCTTCTTGTTTCGTTTCAAGTTGTAATACCGATTTTTGGAACAAAATAAATTTTGCCCGCTCGCTTATCATTTCTTCAGGATCATTAGACATTCGTAATAAAGCTGATTCAGCTTCGGGTAAGTTTATGTCGCTTAAAAGTTCAATTAACTTTAATCTGTTCCATAAATTATCGTCATCAAGCATTTTATCAATGAACAATATTGCTATATTTTGATCTATAGTAAATAATAATTCTACTGCCAGTTTTCTAACTTCTTCGTCCGGGTTATCAAGACATATTGTGAAGGAATCGGATATATTCCTGTGTTGAATTCCAGTTAATGTATTACTAAATTCTACGGAATTTTCATCAATTATTTCTTTTGTCAATTCCAACAATTTCATCAGGTTATCTGGTAATTCATGTATCAATAAAGGCAAAGCATTGAATAATACCAATGGCTTTTTATATATTTTTGGTTTTATAATTTCATCAAGTTCAAAATCTTCGCCATATATTTTCAGACAGGCTGCTATTATTTCTTCATCGTTAAAAGCTGAAATTAAATGTACTGCTGCTTTTTTATATTTAGGTTCTGATTCGTAAATTGTTTGAAATATTGCTTTTTTTAATTTATCATCAAAGGGGACCTCAAAATTGTATTTTTCTCTAAGCTCAAAGATTGACCCGATAATCGGGCTGATTAATGGGCTAGAAATTTCATTTAGCTCTGAAATTAAAAAATAAAATGATCGTTCATCTCCTATTGAGCCAAGACTCTCAATTATAGAAAATTTTATTAATTCTTCTTCTTCGTTATATTTTGACATAACAAAATCCAACGACTTCTTTGAACCAATTTTTCCAAGCGCTTCAATTATTGTAGGGCGATAAAGTTCATTTTTCTCATACGTTTGGAACAGTCTATGCAAGGCTTCATAATATTTAAGATTACCAAGTGCTTCAATACAAGCAAGAATGACATTATCATTCTTATTAGTTTCCAGAATTTTTAAAATTACGCTTCCAGATTTAGAATCACCGATTAAACCAAGTATATCTATAATAAATTTTTTATCATCATCCGAACTGTTATCAATAAAAGCTATCATTGCATCTACTGCGTTTTTGCCTATTTGAAGTAATATTTCACCTGCTAAATTTCTTGAAGATATATATTTCGAAGAAACGTACTTTACAAGGTATAATGGTATATTGGGACTTGGATTCAAGGATAGTGTCATGTCTACAGAATTACGTATTCCTTTATCAGGATCTTCTACAAAAGAGCAAAGAATTTCAATAATTTCATCTTCCAATTCTTCGTACATTAATGATTCTATAACAAGGATTCTTTTATTAGGATCATCAGAAAATAACTGATTTTTAGTATTTTTAGTTAATTTTTCAATTTGCACCATTGACAGATCCCTCTAAGTAAATAAATATTTAATCGACTTATTACTATGTTATAAATTAAATCTTAAAACTATTATCGGAAACTTTGCAGACATATTTAGCCGCATAATGATGATATTTAATCAAATTCAATACCATTAAGCCGATTACGCTTAAATCCATATTTACTAGTTATTATTTATTTGAAATGCCTAATATTAGCCACTTGATAATGGTTGTTCATTTCTTTTTTATAAATTTAATTTCAGTGATAAAATTTTGTTAGTTTTTTTTGATAGAGTTTTAAAATGTAGTTAACAACAAAGTTATTTTTTGCGGAAAAAAGTCAGCAGCTCTAATGGCAGCACCGGCAATAAACTCCAGAGAAAGTATTATATCCACTGCCCAAGTTTTATCGCTTCATACAGTTAAACAATAACGACGCATATTTTTTCATCTTGCCTATGGCAAAAGTTTTAATTTAATAGTTGCACAGATTAGTCAAAACTTTGTATCCTTATTGCAAAATCTCATTAAAAATTAATATTTAAAATAAGATATCAGGTTATATTGGCATTAATTATAAACAAACTGTATTGTTTATCTTTCTCATTTATATGATTTATAAGCCAATCTCTAAGGAACTGAAGTATTTCTTGAGAAAGGAGAACAGAACCGTTTAAGTATTTTTTTTCGAATTCCTTAACTTTTTTTGTAAATTGATCATGCATTACTTTATGCTGCTTAAAGTCAGGGTATTTACAATTTTGCAAAAGAATCTCCTCACTTGAAAAGTGATACTCGATATAAGAAATTAATTCTTTAATCATTTTCCTAAGTACACTCTTTTCTTTCGTTCCTTTCATTGTATCGCGTAATACATTGATTAAATCAAACAATTTTTTGTGCTGTTCATTTATCTCTTTAATACCAACAGAATATTCATCTGACCAATTAAATAATGCCATAATTTTTTTAATTTTAATGAAGAACAGCGGCTCTTCCGTTTCCTTTGGAAACTAAATTATCATCTCCGATTTTGAAATGGCTTATTAGTTTTTCCAGCTTTTGAGTCAGATTATTCAAGTCTTCAGCGGATCTTGCAATTTCATGGGAACCAGACGCGCTTTGTTGAGTAACCGCACTGATTGATTCAATATTCCTACTAATTTCTTCAGCTGAAGCAGACTGCTCCTCGCTAGCAACAGCTACTAAAGCAGCTATATCAGTAACCTTTTGTGATTCAATAATAATATCTTTCAAGACTTCACCGGCTTTATCCGTCATAAGCTTACCTTTATCAACTTCAACTCTTCCTTCATGCATCGAAGTAACGGCATCTATAGTATCCTTTTGAATCTGTTTGATCATTCCTGCAATTTCATTGGTTGCTTTTGTAGTCCGCTCAGCTAGTTTTCTGACTTCATCGGCTACAACGGCAAAGCCTCTACCCTGCTCGCCTGCTCTTGCAGCTTCAATGGCGGCATTTAATGCAAGCAGATTTGTTTGCTCGGCTATATCGTCAATAACCTGGATAATTTCACCGATAGAGTCGCTGCTCTTACCTAAAGCCTCGACAGTTTCAGCAGATTTTTTCACTACTTCGGAAATCCTTATCATGCCTTTTATAGTATCTTCAACAACACCCCCACCCTTTTTAGCTTTATCTCCAGACCTTTTGGCAGTTTCTGCTGCTGCGGAAGCATTCTTTGTATTTTCAAGAATCGTTTTAGTCATCGCCTCAACAGAGCGGGCTACTTCAGAAGTTTGCTGTGTTTGTTCACCTGCACCGGCTGCCATTTCCTCTACACTTGCAGAAATTTCATTTGAAGCGCTTGCAGTTGCAAGAACAGCTTCACTAACCCTTTTTAGCGCTTGTGCAAGCGACTCGCTGACTGTATTGATATTGTTCTTTATTGTTTGATGGTCGCCTTTATAATTACCTTTAACTTTTACGGTAAAATCTCCATCAGCCATTTCCTGAAGTATTTCGGACGATTCATTTAAGGGGGCAACAATATAGTCAAGGATAGAGTTTATTCCCAATATTAGTTTGCCCCATTCTCCATCGAACTTTGAGGCATCACCACGTATTTGTAAATTACCTTCTTCATTTGACTTTATTAATAAATCGGCTTCTGCAAGCAGTGATTTAATTGTGTCTGCTTCTTTATTGAATGCAATTGCAAGCGTATCTTTGTCTGAAGCAGGTTCAACTTTATCTATGATGCCGTTTGCAATTTGTTCTGCGGCATAAATTTTAGCTTTTTGCGCAGATTGTAAATCTTTGAAAAGATTGGCAAGCTGGCCTACTTCATCATCCGATGTATTAATTACTTCAACATTATAATTGCCAAGTGCAAATTCCTTCACAATATCCTTTAATTTATTTATTGGTTTTGTAATAGCCGGCGCAAGGAAGAATACACAAAAGAAAAAGATAACACTACCAATAGCTGAACCGGAAATAGTTACAGTAATAGCAGTTGTTACAGAACTTTTAACATTTTTATCAAGCAAGTCTCCTTTTAGAACAAGTCTTGATCGAATTTCTTCAAATTTCTTTAGAAGTTGCAGACCAACATCTTCGCCGGAGGAAGTTGCAATGTCCGCAGCCATATCGTAGCTCTGAGTTATTGAAGCGCTTATAATTGCATCAGCAACAATACTTTTATAATCTCCCCAAATTGATTTTACCTCTTCCATATCCTTTTTAATCTGAGGGTCAAAATTATTTTTTAGGAGCGTTGTAATATTTGAATCAATGGAAGTTTTAAAGATGTTGTACTCATTTGCATTAGTATTAAATTTAGTAGCAAAAGCGGGCATGGAGAGC
The DNA here is from genome assembly GCA_964618785.1 of uncultured Ignavibacteriaceae bacterium. Lineage (GTDB taxonomy): Bacteria > Bacteroidota > Ignavibacteria > Ignavibacteriales > Ignavibacteriaceae > FEN-1297. Next base: position 6,500 of record CAZUCY010000169.1, read on the forward strand.
TGAATCATAATAAATTGCGTTCTCTGAAAATCAGTGTATATAAGATCTATCTGATTTTGCGGCTTTACATATTCATTAAAAATTTGTTCATCAATATGCCCGTCTTCTTCAAGCATATATGCATCATAACTGCTGCATACCAGCAAAATTTTAAGTATGCGCCTTTGCATTAACAGATCAAAAGATGTCTCATTAAAATCAAATTTGTCAGGATCAGTAATGCCTTGCATAATTTTAATTAAAAATGTTATAATAAAGATAATAAAAAGTTATATGGATATTAAATATGTAACCTTATAATCTATAGTTAATAACTGATAAAAATCTGAATAAAAATTTGTAAATTTGAATATATCTGATTTTTATGGTA
>CAZUCY010000170.1:0-6848 GCA_964618785.1 uncultured Ignavibacteriaceae bacterium
CCGGTGAGCAGAGCAAGAAATATAAATAATATGGTAGCTTTCATCTTTTATTCCCGTATTAGTGATAATCATTTATTTTAACCGGAACAGCCGCCGGGGCTAAGTTTTCGCCGAGCGCTATTTTCTGTCCTTCATAACTGGTTAAGAAGGTAGTAAATCCCGAAGCAGGTCCTACTTCAATATCATAAAGATATATATATACCATCTGCTTAAATGGATAATAGTTCTTTAATACAAAACCGGGATGAGGAATAACATAATCTACGTTTATGCTTTTATTCCCTCCCTGCCCGGAGTTCTTTTGTAATTGACCCACCTGGATGAATTTTATCTTTGAAGAGTCTTGAATTGTATTAAAACTTACAATGCCGATCAGGCTGCTGCTTTTTACTATTTTCTTTACAACTTCTTCATCGTTTAAGGCAAATAAGGCATTTTTAGGATCCTGCCCGTCTAGCACTTCTTCTTTAATATACTGAAAAGTTCCTGATGAATTCCGGGGTAATACAAAAGAATAGCGCATATCTTTACCAAGTAATGCATCCTTAATTTCATCAACTCTAATTTTATCTATACTGCTGTTTTTAGAGCTTATAATTGCAACCGCATTATAACAAAACTTAAAAATTCTGACATCGATTTTCTGGCTGTCAATAAAATCCGATTGTCTTTTATTGAAATAACGCGTACTTATAAACATTTTACTCTTATTATTAAGAATATTAACCATCCCTTGTAATGGAGTAGTTTCTTTCAATTCAATTTTAACTTGTTTGTAAAGCGAATCAAAAGCAATTACTTCATTATGGATAATTGGGAAAACAGCATCATCAACTTCAACAGATACATTGCCTATTGTAGGCGAAACCTGGCTTTGATTGCAGCCGTAAAATAAGATAGCTGCTATAATAAAAATTCCCGGCAGACGGTTCATTTTATAACCCGGATGTAGTGTTTTTCTTAAATATTGTAATTACAATTCTAAAGGCGCCATAAAGAATTAAAACTGCAGCTGCCATAATTCTAAATTGACTGGGAAAGCCTATCATATAGTAGCCGGTAAGAATTGCAATTCCCAACACTATGAATAATGACGCAACTATATATGCAACATATTTCATAATGTCCATTGGTTTATCCTTATAATTTTTATTTTTTCCCCCGGATAATTTTATTACATCAAGGTTAGCCGCACTAAATTATAAGTGCGGCTAATCCTATTAAGATATTATTCTAAATATTGACAGAGTCGTCTTATTTCTTATTGATTAAGTTTAAACTTAAAAGGAACAACAACCCAAACCATAACAGGTGATTTGTGCTGGATGGCAGGCGTGAAAACAAACTTCATCGCCGCATCAACTGAAGGCTGATTAAAAACTTCGGAATCGCTTTTGATTACTACAGCTTTAAGAGCCTTGCCTTCCTTGCTAACAAGTATTTTAACATAAACAGTTCCTTCAACACCCGCTCTTTTCGCCAAATCAGGGTAAGTAGGGGGTACCTGAACAACAACCTGCGGTTGTTTTTCCACAGCCACAAATGTGTTTATGTCCGGCGCTTCCTCTTCTTTCGGGGCTTCAACGTTTATGTCCTTTGTAATTTGAGCGCCTCCCGTGCCGGTACCTTCACCAATTGGGGCGGCAACTTTATTCATTTCCTGCTGTGTAGCGATGGTCTGCTCTTTAGGAGCATCGGCATCCGGTACTGGAGTAGGAATACCAACAGTAGGCGCAATAGTTGGCGCAGAAACAGCAAGCTGCTGTGCTGCATTATTATCTAATGATGGAGGCGGACCAAGTTCGCTGTATTTCAATATTCTAACGGTGTTAATGTTACTTTCATCATCTTTAGTAATAGCCTGGATAAAAATATATGCACCGATTAAAAATAAATGAATTAGCACCGCTATAGCCATACCAATGCTAAAATACCTGTTATATAGCCTTTTAAGCTCAAAAGCTCCGTATTCAGCGCTTTGGTCAACTACTAATGTATTTTCAGTCATTTTGCAATTCTCCTTATGTTGCCTTAGCGAGCGCTGTTTTATCAGCATCCGTTAAAGGCGCAATTGAAAATCGGTTCAATTCAGCAACATTAAGCTGGTCGATAACATCAACCATCATGTGATACTTACTTTTCCGGTCAAATTTAAGCAGGATAACCAGCTTGGAATTTTGCTGTGCATGGCTTTTGAAAAAGTTTTGCAAAGCCGAAAAATCAATTTTTGTAGCCGTCTTTTCAGAACCTATACTATAAAAAATATTGTTATTATCGTCAACAAATACTGTAATTAAATTAGACTGTGCGATATCAACTTTTGTAATATTGTTTGGCGGTAAGTTGATTTCCATTGTCTGTTGTTTTCTCATAACGGTAGTGAGCATAAAGAAAGTAAGAAGTAGAAACGCCACATCCACCATAGGAGTCATGTCAATCCTGATATTCATCCTTCTTTTGGCATGTTTCTTTTTATGCTTTCCTCTCCCGCCGCTATCACCGCCGACATCAGCTCCGGCCATTTCTTAATTCCTCTCTATTGTTGTGGTTTTTTATCTTGAATCGAGTTAGTTACCATTGAAAAATTAGTGATTAAGGTTCTTTGAAGAATATTCATTACATCTTCAATTACTCCATAATCAGCATCCTGGTCACCCTTTACAACAGTTCTGAGCCTGGGGTTGCTTATACGGGCTTGCACCAGCAGGTCTGCTAAATTCTCTACTTTAACCTGAATTTCTTTTTTCAGTCTTGCCTGCGGCCCAAATAAACGTTCCATTAATGCAGATTGATCTACACCCATGAAAATGTCTCCGGCTTTATCTATATAAAGCATCATAATATTTGAATCCGGAAGCTTAAAAGCCGAATGGGAATTAGGCACTTCAATTTTAACCTCTTCGGGCGGCTGGAATTGTGTTGTTAACATAAAGAACGTGAGCAGCAAGAATGCAACATCAACCATAGGCGTCATGTCGATTCTAACACTCAGTCTTCTCTTTTTAATTCTTGGCATTTTTAAGCCTCACTATTTCGATTTAAGGATTTGAATTACATTATAGCTGGCTTCATCAACAGAGTATGTAAAGTTATCTACTTTATTAACAAAGAAGTTATAAGCAACTATACCCATGATAGCGCAAATAAGCCCGCCTGCAGTATTAATAAGCGCTTCGGATATTCCCACAGCAAGAGAAATAGCGTCCGGGGCTCCGGCTCTTGCCATTGCTGTGAAAGCTCTAATCATTCCAAGTACAGTACCAAGAAGTCCAACCATTGTTGCAATTGAAGCAATTGTTGATAGAGCAATTAAGTTCTTTTCTAACAAAGGTGTTTCAAGCATTGTAGCTTCTTCTACTGATCTTTGTACTTCAACAAGCAATTTTTCTGATTCAACGGTTTTACTCTTAATAAGTTCTTTGTAACGGCTAAGAGATGCTTTAATAATATTTGCAACAGAACCTCTTTGTTTGTCGCAGAGTTCAATCGCTGCATCATATTCACCGTTATCAAGGTCTACAACAACATCTTTGAAGAAAGCTGGCACAGGTCTTTTCCCGCCGGCTTTTTTAAGAGAAAAAATTCTTTCAAATATAATTGCAATGTCCATTATAGAAAGGGCAATTAAAAGAACCACAAGAGGTCCGCCTGTATATATGTTGGCTAATATATTGCCGGGAATTGGCACCGTACGCAGCTCACCGTTTGCAAAGTTTGCCGGGTTACCCAAAATGTACACAAAAATTACATAAGCTATAGCAAATGCTAATATTGTTAGGGTAGTGATAAACACAGATTGTTTCATGGGTCGTATGTCTCCATTTTTTGTATAAGTGTTAAACAGTTAATTAAACGCCATTAAGTGTCAAACAGCGTGCCGTAATATTATCTAATTTTTTGCATAGAAAAAAGTATTTTTAACCAAAAAGTTTAATTATTTTTTATCCAATATTTCAAAATGAAATCAAATTTTAGAACCCATTGAAAATAAATGATTTCCGGTATTTCAATTTGAAATAGATAAATCTTAAATAGTTCGATCTGCAATGATTTTAATCTAAATTTTGTACTCTTTTCTCTTTCTCCAGAGTGTTGTAAGCGATATTCCAAGTATTTGTGACGCTTCTTTAGGATTAGGATGGTTTTTAAGAATCTCCGTAATATAGTTCTTTTCAATATCATTTAATGTAGGCATTAGAACTGTTAATTGTTTTTCGCTTACATGAAAAATTTCATTAGGGAAATATTCAGGTCTTAAAATATTATCTTTTGCTAAAACAATTGCCCGGTTAATCATATTTTCAAGTTCTCTTATATTGCCCGGCCATGAATATTCATTTAACAGCTTTAATGATTCGGGTGAAAGTTCAATTTCATTTTCAGGCGAATACTTTTTAAGAAAATATTCGGCAAGGTGTGGTATGTCTTCTTTCCTGTCTCTTAAAGGCGGCAGTTTTATTCTTATGCCGCTTAATCTGTAATAAAAATCTTCACGAAGATCGCCGGACTTAATATCTTCATCAATGTTCCTGTTGGTTGCGCTTATTATTCTAACATTAATTTTTCTTGTAATATTTTCACCGACCCGTTCGAACTCCATATTCTGAAGGAACCGCAGAAGTTTTACCTGCATCGGTTTTGCAAGTTCGCCGACTTCATCTAAGAAAACCGTTCCCTGATCGCCCATTTCAAATCTGCCTATCCTGTCTTTCAGGGCGCCTGTATATGAACCTTTTATATGCCCGAATATTTCACTTTCAAATAAACTTTCAGGTATTGCAGCGCAATTAACAGGGACGAATGAATTATAATTTCTTTTACTGTTTGCATGAATATAACGCGCAAGTATTTCTTTACCTGTTCCGCTTTCTCCTTCAATCAGAACAGGAAGATCGCTGTCTGCTATATCTTTTGATAGTTTTAATATTTCTCTCATCTGGAAACAATGGGTAATGATTTCACCGTCCACATAATTCTCTTCAACCTGAGCTCTTAACCCCTGAACTTCCTTCAAAAGAATATGATGCTCAAAAACTCTTTCGGTGAGATGAATAAACTCTTTGTGCGTAAACGGCTTTGTAATATAGTCGTAAGCGCCGCCTTTAATAGCTTCTACGGCAGTTTCAATAGAGCCGTGAGCGGTCATTAAAACCGTAGTAGTATCCGGGGAAATACTTTTAAGCCGGGCTAAGGTTTGTAATCCGTCTATAGGCTCCATCTTTAGATCAATAAAGGCGATGTCAAAATAAATTTCCTGCGCCCTTTTCAAAGCCTCTAAAGGGCTGCTGAAAGTTTCGGGTGTAAAATTTTGAGAGCTTAAAGAAAGTTCAATAACTTTAAGAATATTTATCTCGTCATCTATTACTAAGATTTTTCCTTTATCCATTTTTTAATACCGGAATTTTAATTTCAAATTTACTTCCTTTACCCGGCTTGCTCCAAACATTTATTGAACCCTGGTGCAGCTCTATTATTTCTTTGGCTATAGTTAAACCCAAACCTACGCTGCCGGGCTTGCTGCCGCTTACCTGAACAAATTTATCGAAAATTTTATCAATAAACTCAGGACTTATCCCTTGTCCTGTATCCGAAACTGAAATTACAAGGTTTAATTCTTCCGCAATTGCATTTATTAAAATCTCTCCCCCCTTTTCGGTAAATTTAATTGAATTCCCTATAAAGTTGCTTATAGCCCTGTGGAGATAATCATAATCGGCAGAAATCATTGGTAAGTCTTCGTTGCCGAAATATTCAAGCCTCACATTCTTTTCCTTGCACTGAAGCGAGAAGGATTTTATACATTCTTTCAGCAGCAAGTTGATGTCTACAGGTTTAAAATCAAGACTTATTCCGCCGGATTCTATCCTTGAAAGTTCCAGTATCTCTTTCACTAACCTGTTTAAGCGTTCATAATCGGACTTCATAGAATTAATAAGCTCAAGCTGCTTTTCGGAAAGCTTGCCTACAATGCCGTCGCCTAATATTCCCACTGCCATACCAATGGACGTAAGCGGAGTTTTAAGCTCATGTGATATTTTTGCTACGAATTCGGATTTCAGCCTGTCAAGTTCTTCATACTTGGTTATATCGCTGAAAACAATTAATGCAGTGTTGCCGGAAGACATAGATTCTGCAATATCGTCTTCGGGAAGATAAATAAGTGAATATTTTAAGTTGAAGTACCTGACATTCCCATCGGAATCTATGAACCGGTATGTAGTTTCCTGGTGATCTTTTGAACCTCTTGAAATAAATGATCTGATATTTTCACATATTTTATCTTCCCTTATAATTTCCTTTAGTAAGGAATTTTCACTTTTCGGCATTCCGAATTCCGAAGCGAACGCTTTATTAGCAAGCGTAATATGCAGATCGCCGTCAACCATTAAAACAGGATCGTTTATGCTTTCAACTATAATTTCAGACTTCCTTTTTTCATAAAGTATCTTATTTATATTAAGCTTTTCGTACCGCTTTAACCTGCCCACCATGCTGTTGAATTCATCCGCCAGAATACCTATCTCGTCGGAATCGCCGGTTTGAATTTTCTGATCAAAATTGCCCGCGGAAATATGTTTAACCGAACGCGTTAATTCCTTAACCGGTTTAACTATGAATTCCGAGAATTTAGTGCTGAATACAAGTGTTAAGGCTGTCCCGAAAATTGCAAGGAACAGCATTGTAAATGCGGCAATTCTTGTTATTGATTGTATATTTTCTTCCGCCCTTTGTATAAAATTATGATTTGTTTCAAACAACTGATATAATTTATTTTTTACCGTGTTCGATAAGTTTATTGATTTTGTATACTCATCTTCATGTTCAAATTTGTTTTGATAATTCAGAGG
>CAZUCY010000171.1:0-3205 GCA_964618785.1 uncultured Ignavibacteriaceae bacterium
GTTATATATCGTCAGACTGAAATCCAGGCTGATGTTGGAAGGTACGAGCCTGGGAAACAGGCTTACTGCAACAAGTCCTATCATAGTCGCAATTGTTATAGAAGATGCAAGGAATGCCTGGAAAAATCTTTTTGCTTTCACCGCTATAGGCTGGTACAAGACCGAAACAAGCAAAAGTATAAACAATATCCAGAATATAGGATTTCTAAGTATTCCTTCAAATAAAAACGGAGCTTCAAAAAGGGAAACAAAAGTCGCTAGAACGTATAATAGAACAAATATCACCCAAGTTTTAGTTGTCCAGCCAACAACCCGGCGCCTTAAATTCCCCTCAGTTTTCATTGCCAGATAAATTGAACCGTGCATAATAAACATAGTAAGACTTAATAAACCGGTTAGGATAGAGAAAGGGTTAAGCAGATCAATAAAAGTCCCTGTATAATAGCCGTTACCGTCTATAGGCAAACCCCTGATTATATTGCCTATAGCAACGCCGAATAGTATTGCAGGCAGTAGACTGCCTATACCGAAAGCGTAATCCCACAGATTTCTCCAGCCTGCCGATTCTACCTTACCACGGAATTCAAAAGCAACGGCGCGAAAAATTAATGCAGCAAGCAGCAGCATAAATGCAATATAAAATGCGCTGAATACGGTGGCATATACTATGGGGAAAGCGGCAAATAATGCTCCGCCGCCTGTTAACAGCCATACTTCGTTGCCGTCCCAAACAGGACCTATTGAGTTCATAGCAATTCTTTTTTCATCTTCCTTTCTTATAAAAAGATGAATAACTCCCACGCCTAAATCAAAACCGTCAAGTATTGCATATCCGATAATTAAAACCCCAACCAATAAAAACCATGTTGTGTTCAAATCCATTATGACAACACCTCCTTTTCAGAATCAGTTTCACCGGTTAGCAATAAAGGTTCGGGACCATGCATAATTTCTTTTACAAGCAGGTAAATAAAAAGAATACCCAAAAGAAGGTAGATTAAGCCGAACATTATTATTGAAAATATAATATCACCGGGCACAACAGAAGTTGAAACGGCATCTGATGTTCTCATAACATTATAAACAATCCACGGCTGCCTTCCTACTTCGGCGGAAATCCATCCAAGCTCGCACGCAAATACCGGAAATGGTATTGCCCATATAAACAACTTTAAAAGTTTCTTGCTTTCCCATAATTTTTTCCTGTAAAGCTGAATTGTACCCAGTCCTGTTAAAAGGATAAAAAGCATACCAAGCAGTACCATATTATGGTAAGAAACAAACGTTAAAAATAAAGGCGGGATATATTCACGGGGAAATTCATTTATACCCCTAATTTTGGCGTGCGCATCGCCAAATGCCATAAAGCTAAGTAAACTTGGAATTTCAATTTTTGCTTTCAACTGCGGCGGAGGCATTACCGGGAAAGCGAACACCGCCAAAGGTGCGCCCGTCTGTGTGGTATAAAGTCCCTGTATAGCGGCAAATTTTTCCGGCTGAAGCCTTGCAACTTCCCTTCCACTCTCATGCCCGAAAGGAAATAATTCCATAAGTGAAACAATCAAACCGAAAATTACCGCAAGTTTCATTGATTTTTTCGCCAGCACACCGTGCTTAGTTTTCAATATAAGATATGCCGAAACTCCCGCCATCATAAATGCGCCGGTGATTAAAGCGGCATCAACTGTATGAAGAAATCTGACCATTGTTGAAGGATTAAATACAGCCGCCCAGAAATCGGTAAGTTCCGCCCTGCCGTTTCTTAGAACATATCCTGCCGGAGTCTGCATCCAGGAACCTGCAACGATAATCCAGAAAGCGGATATAGTTGCTCCTACTGCAACCATTAAAATTGAAAACCAATGTGTGCCTTTTGGAACCCTGTTTCTTCCGAATAAATAAAGTCCTAGAAACCCGGATTCAAGGAAAAATGCAAATACACCTTCTGCCGCCAATGGAGCGCCAAATATATCGCCTACAAATTTGGAATATTCAGCCCAATTAGTACCAAATTGGAATTCCATTGTAATACCGGTAGCAACGCCTACTGCAAAGGAAAGCGCCAGTATCTTACTGAAGAACTTCCCAATCTTTTCGTAAATTTCATCTTTCCTTTTCCAGGCAAAAGCTTCTACAAGAACCAAAAGCCAGGAGAGCCCGATAGAAATCGGCGGAAATATAAAATGAAATCCAACTGTCATAGCAAATTGTATTCTTGACAATAATACCACATCCATAAATATTACTCCTTAATGAATTGAATATTTAATATTAATCTTTTTAATCGGAACATCCTCTCTTGTTTCTCCTGGAAAATTCATATTACTCAGTACAATTTTGTTAGTTGTTTAAATTTAATTAAACTAAAGAAAAGATAGTATCGGCGCTTTAAATTATTTTTTTAAGTTCTCATTGTTTAGATATTCAGATTAAGTTATAATTTCAAATGAATGTGAAAAATGTAACCGTTATTTGCACAAAAAATTTTGATTTTAATGCAAATTTTAATAATCTCGCAGTTAGATTTTAGTATTATAAATAAAATTAGAACGCGGATGAATAAATATACCTGCTTACTCTTTTTTCTATTAACGTTTTCTATAATATCTTTCCCGCAAGAAAATAACTCCTATAACCCGCAAAAAGCTTTTGATCCGCTGTTTGACAATCAGCCAGGTACATTTTACAGAAGCGGCAGCGGTCAGCCTGGACCCGGTTACTGGCAAAACCGCGCAGATTATAAGATAAACGTCAGGTTAAACGAGATTGATAATTCAATTGAAGGCAAAGAAGTAATAACTTACACTAATAACAGTCCTGACAATCTCTCGTTTTTATGGCTTCAGCTTGAGCAGAATTGTTTTAAAGACAGCTCAAGAAGCGCTTTAACATCTCCCCCGCAGCCGCAAGATAGAAACTTCAGAGGAGGCTTCAATATAAAATCAATTCGTATTGAATTAGAAGGAGTAGACTATAATGCGGTTTATCTTATTTCCGATACGCGCCTGCAGATAAGACTTCCTAAAGATTTGAAACCTAATACCGGAAAAGTTTTAATCTTAATTGAATATACATTTAAAATTCCTCCACGCGGTTATGGAAGATGCGGCTTTATGGATACTAAAAACGGTATGGTTTATGAGCTTGCGCAATGGTACCCGCGTATGGAGGTTTATGATGATATTAAAGGCTGGAATTCACTCCC
>CAZUCY010000171.1:3305-6807 GCA_964618785.1 uncultured Ignavibacteriaceae bacterium
CGGCTTTCATCTGGGATGCTGCAAAAGTAAATTTACCCGAAGGCAGGAAGGCATTAGCTATGTCTGTTTATCCTATAGAATACAGCGGCGATAGTGCCTGGAGCCGTTCAACAGAGTATTTGAAAAGCAGCATTGAGATATATTCAAAAAACTGGTATGAATATCCATACCCTGTTGCAGTAAATGTATGCGGGCCTGTCGGCGGAATGGAATACCCGGGAATAATATTCTGCAGCTACCGGGCAAAAAGAAAAGACATGTGGATGGTAACGACACATGAAATAGGTCATAACTGGTTCCCTATGATTGTCGGTACAAATGAACGTGAAAATACCTGGATGGATGAAGGATTTAATACATTTATAAATATTTATTCAACTGATGAATTCAACAACGGCGAATACGCTCCAAAAAGAGATCATGAATATGCGCCAAATGGCGGCAATCCTGCAAGAGAAATAGTAGAATTTCTTGTTAGTCCTCACTCCATGCCTATTATGTCTTACGCAGATGCAATCCCAGTCCCGTATGTTCATCAGCTTGAATATTACAAAACTGCTCTCGGACTTGTGATGCTCCGCGAAAACGTATTAGGGCATGACAGGTTTGATTACGCATTTAGAACATACATTAAAAGATGGGCATATAAACATCCTTCACCAATTGATTTTTTCCGTACAATTAATGATGCAGCCGGTGAAAATTTAAATTGGTTCTGGAAGGAATGGTTTGTTAAAGATTGGAAACTTGATCAGGCAGTTAAAGATGTAAAATATGTGGATAATGATTCCTCAAAAGGAATTTTGATTACAATTGAGAATAAAAACCAAATGGTAATGCCTGTAACTGTAGAAATAATAGAAAAAAGCGGTCGTTCAGGCAGGGTAAATTTGCCGGTTGAGATTTGGGAACGTTCAGGTGAATGGACCTTTAAGTATGATTCGACAGGAATAATTGATTCCGTTATAATAGATCCCGATCAAGTACTGCCGGATATTGATCCCTCTAATAACGTATGGAAATCAGGGAATAATTAATTTTGATTGCCTGGGTGAATTATTCTTGAAATATATCAAGAGTTATTACATAATATCCACTCCAGGCTAAAGCCCTCCCCTCCTTAGTAATGTGGGGATAAAGGGGAGGTAGTTTAACTAATTTTTATTTACATATGATTAATATTTCTATAACACCTGATTTATAATCTTTTCATTTAATAATTTTACACGCTTTAATTTGATAATTAATAAAAACAATAATTTATTTATAGACAATTCAATCTTCATTCTGATGTCATTTTTCACCCGGCAAATGAGCCTGAAAGTGAGATTATGAAGCACTTAATGGCATTGTTAATAATTACAGTACTGATATCTGCTTTTATTAATCTTTCTTATGCACAGGGAAATAGCAATTACATCCCCGGCGAAACATTTGACATAAATTTTTTAAATTCACCGGGAAATATTTACAGAAGCGGGAATGGCGCTCCCGGTCCAAATTATTGGACTAACCGGGCAGATTATGTAATAAAAGCGTCTTTAGATACTGTCCAAAAAGAAATCACAGCTGCGGTTAAAATAACTTATACAAATAATAGCCCGGACGATTTAAACTATTTATGGCTTCAGCTTGACCAGAATATTTATAAAAAAGATTCCCGCGGTTCTTTAACTTCTCCAGTTAGCGGATACAGGTATGGCGAGCAAAACTATACGCAGGGATGTATTATTAGATCCGTGAAGCTAATTCAGAATTCGAATTCATCTACAGTCCGTTATATTGTTAATGATACACGTATGCAAGTAATACTTCCTTACTTATTAAAAGCTCATGGAGATAAGGTAGAAATTGAAATTGATTATTGCTTTACTATACCGGAGCACGGTTCGGACAGGATGGGGTATCTGCAGACTGAAAACGGAATTATATATGAAATAGCACAGTGGTATCCCCGGATGGAAGTTTATGATGATATTATCGGCTGGAATACCCTTCCCTATTTAGGGATGGGAGAATTTTACTTAGATTATGGAAATTTTGATTATTATTTAACCGTGCCCAGTGATCAGATCGTTGCCGGATCGGGCATTTTGCAAAATCCGGAAGAGGTATTAACACAAGACGAAATCAATAGATTAGATGATGCGTCAAAAAGCGATAAAAGAGTATTTATTTTAAAAGCCGGTGAGCTTAAAAATCCACAAATGAGACCGGCAGGGAAAGAAAATTTGACGTGGCATTATAAAATAGAAAACTCTAGAGATGTATCCTGGGCATGTTCTAATTCTTTTATCTGGGACGCCGCAAAAATCAATCTCCCCAGTGGTAAACCATGCCTGGCTATGTCTGTATACCCGGCTGAATCTTTTACGGATTCTACATGGGAAAGGGCTACCGAATATGTGAAAGCAACTATTGAAATTAATTCAAAACTGTGGTTTGAATATCCGTATCCGGCAGCCGTAAATGTAGCGGGAGTTGTCGGCGGAATGGAATATCCCGGCATAGTCTTTTGCGATTGGAAAGCAAAAAAAAACGAGCTATGGGAAGTAACAACACATGAATTTGGTCATACCTGGTTTCCTATGATTGTCGGTTCTAATGAACGTGAATATGCCTGGATGGATGAAGGACTGAATACTTTTATTAACATATATTCTACTATTTATTTTAACAACAGCGAATTTAAACCCCGCAGCAATGATGCCAGGGAGATGGTAGCTCTCTTATTGAAAAAAAATCCTCAAACAATAATGACATATCCCGATAATTTTGTTTTACAAAACCTTGGATTGGATGCATATTATAAACCTTCGCTTGGGCACTACTTATTGAGGAATTATATATTGGACAGCGCCCGTTTTGATTATGCTTTCCGCACTTATATAAATAGGTGGGCATATAAACATCCCTCACCGGATGACTTTTTCAGGACGATCAATGATGTTACAGGCGAAAATCTCAATTGGTTCTGGAAAGAATGGTTCTTTAAAAACTGGACACTTGATCAGGCTGTAAAAGATGTAAAATATATTGATAACGACCCTGCAAATGGAACTCTTATTACAATAGAAAACCTTGGGAAAATGGTCATGCCCGTTACTATTGAAATAAAAGAGAAAAATAATAAAACCGGCAGAATAAATCTGCCCGTCGAGGTTTGGCTGCATTCAGGTGAATGGACTTTCCGATATAACTCTACAAGTTTGATTGATTCCGTAATTATTGATCCGGATAAAGCTTTACCGGATGTTAATCCTGATAATAATTCATGGGCTCCCGGTTCTGAAAGTACAATAAAATGATGTTTTTGTGACTATTTTTATAAATATCCCGGATTTCCTTTCGATAATAGACCCAGGAGTATTGTAATAAATTATTTTGATTATTTCATTTTTTCTTTTTGCCTCTTAAATATTTATATTTGTTATAATTTAATTTTTTGTGAATCAAGATTGGAACATAAAAGAACAGGAATGAAATGCAGAGTTCAAAAATA
>CAZUCY010000172.1:0-6716 GCA_964618785.1 uncultured Ignavibacteriaceae bacterium
AAAATGAAAGGAAAAACAATGGCAAACATTTTACAAATAATGCCTTACCTTGAAGGCGATGAAATGATCTTCGCCCAGGGATTAATTAAGGATATGACTGATAATCAAGCATTACTTTTCGCAAATGCTAGAAGAAAAGATCCGCAGGCTATTTTACTGACAGCCTGCATTGGTTTTATAGGATTTGCAGGGATACATAGGTTTTTATTAGGACATATCGGCATGGGACTGCTTTTCTTCTTTACAGGCGGTCTTTGCGCAATCGGAACCATTGTTGATCTTATAAATTATAGAAAACTGGCATTTGAATATAACCAAAGAGTTGCTCAAGAAGTTGCAATTATGGTTATAGGCTCTGCACAATAGAATTAATCATACTTTTCTCAGCCTGCCGCAACAGACAGGTTTATAGAAATTAATCAATCCGGGAAATATTATGATAGATTCATTTGAAAATTGACTCAAACATTTTATAATCCAATAAGTTCAGTGATGCTCAATGCGGATCCCAGATTTAATGAGTTCCTTCCCTTTAGCATAATTTTGATAGTATTGGTTTTAACCATACGATTTTCACTGATTACAAGAACATCAATGTATAATGAAATTTGTTTCCCTTTTCGATGCTTGTGATATTAATACATGAAATTTTTAAATAATTATCTTTTTCAAATGCTGTTATTTGCATTTCTTGCAAATAACAGCGCCACGGCAGATCATTATAAGCGTAATACTGAAATAGATATTCAGCATTATACATTCAAATTAACTTTAAATGATTCCACCGATACTATACTTGGGGAGACTGAAATTGAGATAAAGTTTCTTTCAGGCGGCATCAACAAGTTTTATCTGGATCTTGCAGGACTCGACTCTTCATCAGGAAAGGGCATGGTAGTAAGTCAGATTAAACAGGATGTGAAAACCTTAATGTTTCGCCAATCAAATGATCAATTGGAAATAAATCTTGCGTCAACTTCCGTAAAGGACGAGATAAAAAGCTTTACTATAAAATATTCCGGCATACCTGCTGAAGGACTGATCATATCAAAAAATAAATATGGCGACAGAACATTCTTTGGCGATAACTGGCCTAACCGCGCACATTACTGGCTTCCAACCATAGATCATCCATATGATAAAGCAACTTGCGACTTTATAGTAACTGCTCCCGCTAAATACAAAGTAATAGCTAATGGTTCATTAAAAGAGGAAAGTAATCTTGGTAATAATCTTTGTTTAACACATTGGAAAGAAAGCGTCCCTATTCCGACAAAGGTAATGGTTATAGGTGCTGCAAAATTTTCCGTTAAATATTTACAGGATTCAAACTGTATACCTGTTGAAAGCTGGGTTTACCCGGAAGATAAGGAAAAAGGGTTTTATGATTTTAGCCTTGCAAAAGATATAATGACGCTATTTTCAAATCTAATAGGCGATTTCCCTTATGAAAAGCTTGCCAATGTTGAGTCAAAAACAATATATGGCGGAATGGAGAATGCAAGCGCTATATTTTATGCTGAACAGGAAATTACCGGAACAAGAAAAAGTATTGTCACGATTGCACATGAGATAGCACATCAATGGTTTGGCGATGCCGTTACCGAAGCAGATTGGGATCATATATGGCTAAGCGAAGGCTTTGCTACATACTTTCAAAATATTTTTATAGCTTACTATTTCGGTAATGATAGTCTGCTTAATGCAGTAAGACTGGAGCGAAAACAAATAATATATTATATAATGACCAATCCAAATTCTGCAGTTGTAGATACCTCAATAACTACTTTGACCGATCTATTAAATATAAATTCTTACCAAAAAGGCGGATGGGTTCTGAGAATGCTTCAACATGTTCTCGGAGATAATATCTTCTGGAAAGGTATAAGGCTTTATTATAAGAATTATATGAACAGTAATACCCTAACAAAAGATTTTGAAGCTACAATGGAAAAGGTATCGGGGAAAAACCTTGAGTGGTTTTTTAATGAATGGATTTACAAACCGGGTTTGCCTTATCTTAGTGGCGAATGGGAATATGATAGCAAATCAAAGTTGCTAATTGTAAGAATTAAACAGGTTCAGGGAGTAGATAACATTATAAAAATGCCTCTTGATCTTGGACTATATTTTAATAAAGACAAAAAGGCTGAGATTAGGAAAATTAAAATTAATGCTTCAATAAACGAATATAAATTTTCAGTAAAACATAGACCGTCAAAAGTAATTATAGATCCGGATTTGTGGTTGTTAATGAGTTCGGATTTTAAGGAAAAATAAATTTATTGTGAACATATTATATAAACAATGTACTTAGTTTTTTAAAGTCTTCGCCTTTTTAAGAAAAACAGAATCCGGAATTCCTTTATTAACTACATAATTAGAATAGATCAAGAATACCTTCCCCGTAGAATTACCGGAATTATTTTTCTTATTATTATTATTCTCTTCTTCCATCGAATTACGTGAAAGCCTTAACCTAACTGCATTAAATATAAACTCTATATTATTAGGTAAAGGGAAATTATTATTGTTATAATTTAGGATTATATTAAAAGTACCGTTTGTCTTGGTTGTTGATTCCACTTTGCGAAGCAGGTTTTCACTTTGATCTATCCATAACGTTGATAAAATAATATCACCTTTATCATTTAATGGAATAATCTTTACAATCGAAGTATTGTGGCCTTCAAAAAATTCATCTTTGGCATATATAGCTGTAAATTCACCGTTCAATAAAGATAAAGGGGAAGTATAAAGGCCGTCTTTAGGTAGCATTGCAAATCCATCAGACTCAATATACATTTTATCAGGTTGCTTATAATATATTTTAGCTTTCATTTCGGGAACTTTTAAGAAACTGACATCCACTTTTATATCTACATCGGCAGAATAATCTTTTACTTTTTTAAACGTATTTTTCAGGTTCTTTATTATAACATTAGGATCTTTGCTTTGACCAAGGCAGAGGGTTGTGATCAAAAAAGACAATAGGAATATTTTTTTCATTTCCATTTCCGATGATTATAACTATTGTAATATTCCCACGAATCAGGTAAGAATATCTTTTTTGTAAAATATATAAGATGCTAATCCGAAAAGCCCTGCAATATGTCCGATCATTACTAAAGTCGATTTAACAATCTCATATGTATCAATAGGCTTATCAAAAAACATACTCCAGGTTCCCATATAGCTTGTAAATAAAAACGGCTTGATAGTTTGAAAAATATCCACATTGATAGCAGATATTATTAAAAAAATTATCATTATCGCCATAGTTGTAATAATAGGGCCTATTGCGTTTTCAACAAGTGCGGAGAATAAAAATGCAAGAGCAGCAACCACTGCCATACTCAGTACGGCAAAACCATATGCCAAAAGGAATCTCCATAAAATATCGTTTTGTGCAAAAACTAATATAGTTCCGTTTCTGATAATCATCAATTCCCCTGTCCCAAGAAGCAAAAAACCTAAACCGAGGCTTATTATTGCAAGCCAAAAGATTAGCAAGAATGTATAAATAATGCAGGCAATAAATTTGGAACTCGCTATTTGCATTCTTGAGACCGGCCTAGTAATAAGTAGTCTGTAAGTGCCGGCAGTAGCCTCTCCTGCCAATAGATCTCCGGCAACGAGCGTTATTAAAAATGGTACGTGAACTGTAAGGCTGTTTAATATTAAATAAGAAACAAAATAAGTATTCAGTAAATTCCCAATGAACACAAAAGATTGTTGAAGGTCTCTTGTCATAAAATCTAAAGATTTATGTCCTTCTATCTTCAATGCGAATTCAATAACGGGAACAAGAATAGTTATGGCAATAAATCCTATATATGTACGCCATTTTTTAAATATTTTATAAAGCTCTATATTGATTAATTTAATCATTCGGATGCCTTTTTAGTAATGTTCAGGAAGTACTCTTCCAGCGAACGGGTAGGTATCACGGCTCCTACCATAATATTATTTTGAACTAAATATTTATTTAACTGTGGAACTTCATCTGGTGATAAATTAAAAATAAGTTTCCCTTTAGCCGATGTATCAAGTTTATCTATCCATATAGTATTATTCAGAAGCGATTTTGTCTTTTCCGGATTGTCAACTTCAAATGTAACATGTACATTCTTTGAATTTAATAATTCTTTAACATTACCCTCGACTTTAGCAGCGCCTTTATCTAATATAATCATTCTGTTAGCAACCAGCTCCACCTCATATAAAACATGAGACGAGAGGAAAATTGTTTTTTGTTTTTCTGTGCTTAAATAAATGATTAATTCCCTTATTTCTTTCATTCCCTGTGGATCCAGACCGGTAGTGGGTTCATCCAAAATGATTAATTCAGGATCATGCAGAAGGGCTTGTGCCAAACCAAGCCGCTGTTTCATTCCATGTGAAAAAGTTTTTACTTTACTTGTGTATCTTTTCCCCAACCCTACTAATTCCAGCATTTCCATTATTCTGTTTTTTGAAATTGATTTGCCGGATATTTTTCCCATTATTTCAAGGTTCTTAAAAGCCGACAAATACCCATAAAAATCAGGTTTCTCAACAATTGCGCCAATATTACTAAGTATTTCCGATCTATGCCGTTTTAATGTTTTCCCGAATATCTTTATAACACCATCAGTTGGAGCAATTAGAGAAACAAGCATTCTTATTGTAGTGCTTTTGCCCGCCCCGTTCGGGCCAAGAAATCCAAAGACATCGCCTTTAAATACGTTAATGTTTAAATTATTAACTGCTTTTAAATCTTTGAATTGTTTAGATAGACTCTCTATTTCAATAATTTTTTCAGAATCAAAACTATTTCCCAAATTTTATTTTCTTTCCAGTGATATTAATCATCTCACGCTTTCGCTTTAATTTTGAAAATATAAATTGCAGTACTAATTTAAACTTTTATTTTAAACTATGTACATTTTTTTACATGATCGGCAATTATTCGCCAACAAGAGCACTTCACGCCCTATTTATATGCTAATAACTCAGCACAGTACTATACATTTAATCAATTATTCATACAGCTATTTCCTCGTAATTCCATTAAAAAAAATAATATTTCAAAAACAAAATGCAATTGAATATGAAAATATTTTAAATATATTTAATTTGGTTTTTAAAAGAAATATTCTCAACTTTGTATGAATTTTTATTGTGGGAAAATTTTTCAAGAAAAAAATATTTTTTTATTCTATTTCATATTTAATCAAATTTATTTAGTTTGAAATAGAGCTAAAATAATCCTTACACGTTTTTTTATAATGACAATTAAAATTAACCACTTTGGCTATTCATCGGATTTTATTTCAAATTTCACAATGTATTTAGAGCTTAATTTCACGGGAAGGGAGTATATTAATGCGCATTGAAAGATTTTATACGAAGGCCGGACAAGATCCGCTAACCTCCATCGATTTTACAAAACGTGTATCTGAGATTAAGAACCCTGACGGTTCTACCGTATTTAAGATGGAAGATGTATTAGTTCCTTCCGATTGGTCGCAAGTTGCTACGGATATTATTGCTCAAAAATATTTTCGAAAAGCAGGAATTCCTAAGCTTTTAAAGAAAATTGATGAAGAAGGAGTTCCTGAATGGCTTCAGCTTTCAACAGCCGATACAGAAAAATTAAATCAACTGCCGGAAAAGGATAGAATAACATCCGAGACCAATGCAAAACAAGTATTTCACAGGTTAGCAGGATGTTGGACTTATTGGGGCTGGAAAGCAAACTACTTTGATTCTGAAGAAGATGCTAAAACATTTTACGATGAATTAATGTACATGCTTGCAAATCAGATGACTGCACCTAACAGCCCCCAATGGTTCAACACGGGTTTGCATTGGGCTTATGGAATTACAGGCCCATCGCAAGGCCACTATTTTGTAGACTTTAAAACAGCAATGCTTACAGCTTCAAGCGATGCTTATTCGCATCCTCAGCCGCATGCATGCTTCATCCAGTCTGTAAAAGATGATCTTGTTAATGAAGGCGGCATTATGGACTTATGGGTACGTGAAGCAAGATTGTTCAAATACGGATCAGGTACGGGTTCGAATTTTTCGGAAATAAGAGGCGCAAACGAATCCTTAAGCGGTGGCGGAAAATCTTCAGGGTTAATGTCATTCTTGAAAATCGGCGACCGTTCTGCCGGCGCGATTAAATCCGGCGGAACAACCAGAAGAGCTGCAAAAATGGTTACTCTGGATCTGGATCATCCCGATATTGAAGAATATATTAATTGGAAAGTGGTTGAAGAACAAAAAGTAGCCGCTATTGTTGCAGGTTCAAAATTATGCAATCTGCATCTTAACGCTATTATGAAAGCATGCTACGATGAACACCCCGAGAACGACAGATTTAACAAAGCTTTAAATAAAAATTTAAAGCGCGCGGTTGTTGAAGCAAGAAAAGCTTTTATTCCTAACAATTATATTGAAAGAGTAATTCATCTTGCAAAGCTTGGATATAAATCAATAGAATTTCCTGTTTTTGACACAGATTGGACTTCCGATTCTTATCTTACTGTATCTGGTCAAAATTCCAATAACTCAATTAGAGTTACCAATGAATTTATGAATGCGGTACTAAACGACGGCGACTGGAATCTATACTGGCGTGTTGAAAAGAAAAAAGCTAAATCCGAAAAAAGAGCGCCTAAACCATGCAAAACATTAAAAGCCAGAGAGTTTTGGGATCAGATTGC
>CAZUCY010000173.1:0-6589 GCA_964618785.1 uncultured Ignavibacteriaceae bacterium
ACATTATGAACGGAATCATCCTCTATAATTCTAACATTATTCAGGAATCCGAATTCGCAGGTATTCAAACGTAAATAATCGACACCGGCCCGTTTATGTGCACTCAGTAAAAAGGTTATTAAATTATATTCTTTCCGGTTGGAGGGATAAACATTTATTGATGCGTGATATTTTTTTCGTAATTTCAGCAGATAATTAAATGTTGGATAAATGCCCTGTTTTAAAAAATCAAAATAGTAAACATTATTAATATCACTATTTCTCAAGTACATATCATTAACGCCTTTAAACATTACCAAAGCATCAATTTGAGCATCGGGTAATGATTCGCGCAATAGCTTCAATGCCGGAGTAAACATCAATGCATCGCCTATACCGGAAAGTGCTAAAATTAAAATATTCATTCAATTGATTAAATTATATTGCAGTAATGTAAAAAATTCCAGCCCTGTCCACATCATTAAGTAAACATGATAATCGGATACTTAAAGAAAAACACCAAATAAAAACGCAGTTATTCAATAGATGAAAAGCCCTTTAAGATTATACTTCCTTAACTATAAAGTTATTAATTATCTTTCCTTTTGAAATAAGCATCATATTTGTGTTTATCAACCGGCTCATAATATTTTTCATATAATTCCTGCAGTTGTTGAAGTGAGACAGAATCGAATTCTTCTTCATCCTTGTGCATCTTCATATACATTTTATATTCTTCCAGTTCATTACGATCAAATTTTTTCTCGTACTTCCTTAATTCATCCAAATATTTTTGCTGATCTCTAAATGACATTTTAGACCCCGTCTGTTAATTGACATTATAATTAAATATTTATTAATTACACACAGTTTATGTCAACATAAGATTACGGATATTTTACCATCATTTTAACGATATAAAAATAATCAAACTTATAACAAAAGGACAATTTTTCTGCCATTAAAATATTTGTTTTTTTAATCACATGAAATAGTGCAAATTTTTACATTTTGGTAAATATGACTCTTGACTCTTCATATCCATCAACATATTATTAAAAAGTTAAAAAAAGAAATTTTATTTGCAACATAATCCCGGAAAAAAGTTTAAAGTATCGATTATTTTGCCAGTTTATAATAGGACAAATTATTTAAACAGGTGCATAGACTCACTCCTTAATCAGTCGTATAAAAATTGGGAATTAATCGGAATAGATGACGGAAGTGAAGATAATTCATTTGAGGTTTTGGAAAACTACAAAAAAGCCAATAATAAAATTAAGGTATTCAGGCAAAAAAATATGAAATTGCCTCTTACGCGGAATAGGGGTATTAGAGAATCCACAGGCAAATTCATTACTTTTCTTGATAGTGATGATGAATACGATAAAGATCATCTTATCAAACGGATTGAGTATATGAATGAACACCCAAAAGTTGACTTAATCCATGGCGGTGTAAAGATCATCGGCAATGAATATGTCAGAGATAAAAATAATCCGAAAGAACTAATTCATTTGTCTCAATGTACCATAGGAGCTACTTTCTTTGGGAAAAGACATGTTTTTTTACAATTAAACGGATTTAAAAATTTGGACTATAGTGAGGATTCTGATTTTCTTGAAAGAGCAAAAAATAAGTTTATAATAGAAAAAGTTAATTTTAATACATATAGGTACTACCGGGATGCCCCAGACAGCATTACAAATTCATTCTCCATCTAAATATTATAGTATATAAGCCTTACGGCGTGCTTTCGCAATTTACCGATAAAGAAGGAAGAAAGACTCTCTTCGACATTACAATTTTTCCTAAACAAGTTTACCCCGTTGGTCACCTTGATTTTTACAGCGAAGGACTGCTGCTTTTAACTGATGATAAAGCTCTGATAGATTTCCTGCTTAATCAGCGCCGAAAGCATGAAAAAAAATATTATGTTCAGGTAGAAGGAATTCCCGATAAAGATGTTTTACAAAAATTATTCGGAGGGGTGATTATTCAAGGAGAAAAAGCTCTTCCGGCAATAGCAAAATTTATTAAAGATCCATTGTTCCCGCCACGGATTCCTCCAATCAGGGGAAGAAAAAATATTCCAGATAGCTGGATAAGTCTTACTATAATAGAAGGGAAAAACAGGCATGTTAGAAAAATGACTGCTTACATAGGTTTTCCCACTCTTCGATTAATAAGAGTAAGAATAAAAAATATTACTCTCGGAAACCTCTTACCCGGTTCAAGCAGGGAACTACTGAAGAAAGAAGTTTTAGATCTTAAAACATAAAGCTTACGACCCTTGTGTTGGGTTTTTCCCGAATTCAGCTTTATAAAACTCATCATTTGTGGGGAATTTCAATTCAAAATTGTTTAATGTCTCAATTTCTATATTTATATTAGCTGATATACAATCTAAAATATGTCCGCCTGTTTTTTTATCTCTTGACAAGAAATGGAAGTGATAGCGGGTATATTAACCCCATGCATATAATCAGGGACTTTGAAACCAACCATAGTGCTATCAATATTTTTAAATGTTAAAACAGATTGTTTTTTTTATAACATCTACAAGATTTGATTACGGCTGAGATTGTTTTCCTTCGCTGCTTGATTCAATATACTTAAACTTACCGGAAATCTTAATAGCATATATTAAGTTTGTCGACTTTAAATTCTTATCGAGATATTCCTGAAGTACTTTCAGCTTTAGGGAATCATTTACCATTATTACCGTATCCGCATTGAAAAAAAGTAACTGAGACAAATGGAGTGCAGGTCAATTTATTAGGGACAGTTATTTTGCCATTATTATCTACCCGGAATACTTTAACATCAAGTACAATCATCTCGCCGTCAACTCCATTAAAAGTGCCAAGCCCAAAATCGCCGTTTTTGATAATTTCGCCAACAGTAAAATTATCATTCATAACCCCGTTAAGTAATGCGACAATAGGCGATGATTGAAATAAAGTTCTTTTTATTGTTCCCTGAGAATAATTTAAAGAAGATATAAAAGAGAATAAAATAATTATGTTAAAGTATTTTTTTGATATCATATTATATCCAATCGTATTTTATCAAAAATATGAGAGCTTTTTAAAATAGCAATTATAGAGTAATTTCATATTAATGAACAAACACAATATTTAGAAACATCGCATTAACCGGTTAACTTACAAGTTTATTACTAATTAATAATTTGCGGAAAGCAATTTGGCTTAAAAAAGCATATTCCCAATTCTTGCATATTGGGGAAAAAAATAGTAGATTTGATTAGTTAATTCGCCCCTATGAGGGCGATTTTTGTTTGTATGAATTTATTAGAAGAAAATATAAAAGAAATAGCAAAAATTGCAGCGGAAAAGTCCGGCTACTTTTTAATCGATACGATTTTCCGGGGTAAAAAAGGCAGCCGTATAATTGAAATATTTATAGATGGAGAAATTCTCATATCCGCTGATGATTGTGCAAAAGTCAGTTCCGAAATAGACTTACAACTGGAAGTGCTTCCGGACATTGGTTCAAATTACAGACTGGATGTTTCGTCTCCCGGCGTGGATAGACCATTAAAGTTATTAAAACAATATCCCAAACATATCAACAGAAATTTTGACGTCACATTCAAGTTTGGCGATGAAATAAAAAAAATTTCAGGTAAATTAATTAGAATTGACGGAGAAGATTTGATATTTTCAAATAATTCAAACCTGTTTAACAGGCAGGCAAACCCGCCCCTTAGAGTGGTAAGTGAAACAATAATTAACTTCAACAATATTATAAATGCTAAAGTAATAGTAAGTTTTTCTTAATTGGAGGAAGCAAAACATGAACGTAGATATCGTTGAATCCTTTGCCCAGATGGTTAGGGAAAAGGGGGTTGACAAAGATGTTCTAGCCGGAATAATTGAAGAAATTTTCGGAATACTAGTTAGAAAAAAATTCGGTGAAGATGCTAAATACGATGTAGTTGTCAATATGGACCGAGGCGACATAGAAATCTTTTTAGAAAGAGAAATCGTCGAAAAAATTGAAAATCTAAATACTCAAATAAGCATCGAAGAAGTCAATCGCCGCGGGAATGATGATGAACTTGAGGTCGGAGACGATTTTGTTGAAAAACTTGAACTAGCGACATTCGGAAGAAGATTGATCACTTTAGCAAAACAAGGGCTTAATCAGAAAATTCGCGAAATTGAAAAAGAAATAATTTTTAATGAATACAAAGACTTATTGGGCGAAATTGTTGTCGGAGATATTTACCAGATAAGGAAGAACGATATTCTTGTAAATCACAATAAGAATGAACTTATTCTCCCCCGTTCGGAACAGATACCTTACGAGAGGTATAAAAAAGGCGAGACCGTACGAGCAATTGTAAAAGAAGTTAAGAAAAGCACCAGCGGACCTTTAATTATTGTTTCCAGGGCCGATAATACATTTTTAAGAAGATTATTTGAGATAGAAATTCCTGAAATTTATGACGGAATAATTGAAATAAAAGCAATTGCCCGCGAACCCGGCGAACGCGCTAAAGTTGCAGTTGAGTCTCAAGACAACAGGATAGATGCGGTTGGCGCCTGTGTGGGTATGAAGGGCGTACGTATTCATGCCATAGTTAGAGAATTAAATAATGAAAATATTGATGTTGTAAATTATTCTGAAGATCCAACGGTTTTCATTCAAAAATCTTTGGCACCTGCTAAACTTAAAAAAATTGAAGTTAATAATGCCGCTAAAAAAGCAATAGTCACAGCAGACAGCGATCAGGTTTCTTTAATTGTCGGCAGAAACGGCGTTAATATAAGACTAGCAATGAAACTTACAGGCTATGAAATAGAGATATTGAGAGAAGAAAAACCGTTTGAAGAATATGAAGAAGATATTGAGTTAATTGATCTTAAAGAGGAATTAGGATCTGATATATACGAGTTATTAATCAATCACCGTTATGATACCGCAATCGAAGTATTAACAGCCGGACCCGAAAAGCTAAAAGAAATTGAAGGCTTAGACGAAGCAAAGATTAATGAGATAATCGAGATTATTAAATCCCAGTTTGAAGAAGAAGAGTAGGTGAAATTTTAGGTATGGAAAATATTGCCGATACCAAATCCAAAAAACTTAGAGTTGTAAAATTAGCCTCTGAGATTAATCTATCAACAGAGAACCTTGTGGAATTTCTGCGTAAGAAAGGCTTTGAGGTTAAAGGTCCTAATTCTATTGTTACAGATGAAATGGTTAAAGAAATTAATGACCATTTTAAAAAAGATATAGAAAAAGCCGAAAAGCATAAAAAGAAAATTGCAGAATTCAACAAAAAGAGAATAGAAAAGGAACCGGCGAAAACAGAATTTAAAGAAATAGCTCCTGAAAATATTCCAGCACCTGCTAGCGAAGTGGTCGATGAAGTACCGGTTGTGTCTATAGAGGAGATTACTCAATCTAAAGAAGTTACTATTACTGATGAAATCCAAGTGCCTGCAATTGAAGAGGTTGCAGCCGAAACTCACACTATTATTCAGGAAATTCAAACCGAAACTACAGAAGTTAAAGTTGAGGAAATCGATAAAGAAGATGTTAAAACATTCCTTTCTCCAAAAGATATTGAAGCTAATAAAAAGAAGGGTCTTAAGGTAGTAGGCAGAATGGACTTGGGTGAATCCACAAAAATTGATAAGAGTGAGACCCGCATAGAAGAAAAATCACGTGGTACTCAATCTGCTGAAGCTCCTAAGAAAAAGAAAAAGCCAAAAGCTAAAAAGAAAGCTACAGATGTAGTTTCGGATGAACCTTTAGTTTCTAAAAAGAAAAAAAGAATTAAAAAATTTGAAATAGATCAGCGGGAAGTTAAAGAAGCGATCAGGAAAACGCTTCTTAGCATGGATGATTCAGTAGTTTCCGGAAGAGCCAGTCAGCGTAAAAAGAAAAGAAGAGAAAGAGAAGCTGAAGAAGAACGAAAATTAGAATTGAAAGCTCTCGATCTGAATAAAATTACCGTCACAGAATTTATTGCAGTTAACGAACTTGCTAATTTGATGAATGTTTCAGTTAGTGATGTAATCGCTAAATGTATAGAACTGGGACTGATGGTTTCAATAAATCAACGGCTTGATGTTGAGACTATTACTCTTGTTGCGGATGAATATGGATTTGAAGTAGAATTTCAGAAAGAATATACATCGGATGCTCTTGAAGATAAAGCTGATGACCCATCAACTTTAATATTCCGCTCACCCGTCGTTACCATTATGGGTCATGTCGATCATGGAAAAACTTCTCTTTTAGATTATATCAGGAGAACCAACGTTGTTGCAGGTGAAGCCGGCGGTATTACTCAGCATATCGGAGCTTACAAAGTTGACGTTGGGAAAGGGAAATTTATATCATTTTTAGATACTCCCGGTCATGAAGCTTTTACCGCAATGCGTGCACGCGGCGCCCAATTAACGGATATCGTTATTCTTGTTGTAGCAGCGGATGATGCGGTAATGCCCCAAACAGTCGAGGCTATAAACCACGCTCAAGCAGCTAGTGTACCGATAGTAATAGCAATTAATAAGGTAGATAAACCGGGCGCTAATATAGAAAGAATTAAGCAACAACTGGCTGAAAGAAA
>CAZUCY010000174.1:0-6570 GCA_964618785.1 uncultured Ignavibacteriaceae bacterium
TAATTTCTTCAAGATCATATTTGATTCTTGCGAATTTGAAAACTGCACTTTTCAATCATGTGATTTAAGTTTAGCCACTGTTGCAGGCTCAAAGTTTTTAGATGTTGTATTTAAAGGTTCCAAAACCGTCGGCGTAGATTGGTGCGGGATAAGAAAACCGGGAGCATTCAAGTTTGTTGACTGTAAAATAGATAACGGTATTTTTTACAGGATGGATCTTCGCTCAATTAACATAATAAAATGCTCTGCCCAAAACGTTGATTTTGTTGAAGCCGATTTAACTAAAGCCGTATTTACTAACACGGATCTTTTAGGCAGCAAATTTACACGTACAAATTTATCATATGCCGATTTTTCAGAATCACTTAATTATAATATCGATCCTAACAATAATAAAATTAAAAAAACCATTTTCTCACTCCCTGAGGCTATCTCCCTGCTTAGTTCTTTTGATATAATCATTAAATAGGAACTTATAAAATGACGGTTTATCTTTAAACCCTTTTATTCATTTGCTGCCCGTTTGTTTGCGCACAGACCCTAATTAAACTTATTTACATTGGTTATGGTCAAAGTAATTAAATACATCGGTGAGCACACTGGGAAAGCAAAAAAGAATATTAATTGCGAGGCAGGACAGAATTGGCGACGTTGTCCTCTCTACTCCAATTCCAAGAGCAATTAAGAGTGAATGGCCCGATAGTTTTGTGGCATTGCTTCTAAGTAATTACACTAAAGATGTTTATATAAATAACCCCTATGTTGATAAAATAATTATTAATGATGAAATTAAGTCAGCAGATATAAATAATTTCTTTATAAAAGTGAAAGAAATTAGAAGTTACAGGTTTACTCATTCATTAATGTTATTACCTTCCAAAAAAATCAATTACATGTTATTTTGGTCAGGTATCAGGCATAGAATAGGCGATGGGCAAAAGTTTTATCAATTCATAACTTTTGTTAAAGGTGTAAGCAGGCATAAATACATTCCGCTGCGGCATGAAGCTGATTATTGCATGGATTTAG
Organism: uncultured Ignavibacteriaceae bacterium; assembly: GCA_964618785.1. Classification (GTDB taxonomy): domain Bacteria; phylum Bacteroidota; class Ignavibacteria; order Ignavibacteriales; family Ignavibacteriaceae; genus FEN-1297. The sequence goes on from CAZUCY010000174.1 coordinate 1,030, forward strand.
CCCGGAAAATCGGAATTAAATCTAATGATATTACTCCGCAAATATTTTTAACAGAAGCTGAACGGTATCAGGTCGCAGCCATAAGAATATTAGCAAGAAGAAAAAATAAATATTTACTGGGCATTAACAGTACCAGTATGAAATCAGCGCCAAACTTAAGTCCTGAGATTTATCTACAGCTAATTAAGAGGTTGCAAAATAATCACAAATTTCAATTAGTGATTACCGATAATGAAGTACCTGATCTATTGACAGGTATCGGCGGAGTAGAATATCCAAACATCGGAACCAGATTAAGGAGTTCTATTATTACTTTTGCCTCATTAGATTGTTTAATTTCATCAAGTACGGGACAGATGCATATTGCCGCTGCGCTTGAAGTAAAAACTATTTCCGTCTTTTGTCCGTTAACAGCTTGCTCGCCTCAATTATGGTGACCAGTTGGAAATACAAATAAAATAATCATGCCTGATAAATATTACTGCGGTGTTAAATGCCCGGGTGATCCTATGCATTTTTCAGATTTTCAATTCTTTTTTCATGGGAAGTTCCGTTGTCATTCCATTTAAAGGATTCAACCCTGAAATTTATCTTTGTCAGCCTATCGCCAACTTTAATTTCTATTTCGACAATTTCCTGATTTCCGAAGTCTTTTACCGGTTTGCATTTTCCTGCCTCCGTAAATCATTCATATTTAAGCGATTTTACCGGGTTTGCAGTTGCTGCTTTAATTACAATAGAACTAATTACCGATAAAGAAAGTAAAACAGCAGCGGCGCTGCCAAGTATAAAATAAAGTGGGTTTAACCCAATCCTGTATGGAAATTCCTGCAGCCATTGCCCGGAGAAATAATATGCAACCGGCCATCCTACAATATTTGATAAAAGAATAAGTTTAAGATATTGTGAGGATAAGAGAGCAATAATGCTTGAAGTCGAAGAACCTAATACTTTCCTTATCCCGATTTCTTTTGTCCTCTGCATTACCGTAAGAGATGTAAGGCCAAGTAAGCCTAAACATGCAAGAAAAATAGCAAGCGCGGAGAAAAAGCCGATTATTACAGCTGTTTTTGTTTCATCCTTATAACTATTTTGATATTTCTCTGTTACAAAGAAATACTCAAAAGGCAATGAAGGGATTGTTTTACTCCATGTATTTTGTAAATACGAGAGCAATTCTTTTTGTTTTTCCGGATCATATCGGAGCGTCAGGTACTGTCCCTTATAACCTGAAGAATAACGGTAAACAACAGGTTCAATTTTATATTGTAAAGAGCGGAAATGAATATCATCCACAACCCCGACTATTACATAATTTTCACCGTGCTTAAACCATACCCGTTTCCCGATGGGGTTAGTAATATTAAGTTCTCTTACCGCAGTTTTATTAAGTAACTCTGCATCATACGTATCTGAATTATAAAACAGTGAAAAATTCCTGCCGTCTGATATTTTCATTCTATAAGTATTAATGAAATTTTCATCAATTGAAGTTACAATAGTTTCTTTGTATTCATTCAAAGGATTTTCGTCCGCCCTTGTAGCAAATTGATTATTGAAATAGTAGCCGGGAATATGTTCCGATAAACCAAGTGAAATAATACCCTTGGAAGCCTGATGACTACGGATTTCATTTATTAACCTGCCAATATTCTGATTGGCATTTTCCTGTTCCCAATAATGCAGATCTATTGCAAGTAGATTTTGAGGATCGAATCCTAGATCATAATTACGCATATAAGAAATCTGCCTGGTGATAATAAATAATACTATTATCAGGGTACCGGCAATCGCAAATTGAGCAATTATTAAAAAATGATACAGAAAGGAGTTATATTTTGTAGAATGCTGACCTGATTTGATCGCAATTGTCGGTTGAAACTTAGATATGTAAAAAGCAGGATAATAACCGGCAATCAAGCCTATTAACATGGTGAAACCTAATAGGCACAGTAAATTAAAAGATGTATTTAAACCCCGAAAAGACAATTCTGATTTTGTGAAGGTATTGAACCATGGTAAGCAAAGCTCCACCAGAACAACTCCTGTCAACATTGCCGCAAAAGAAATTAATGTAGATTCAACCAAATATTGTCGGATTATTTCTTTTCTTCCTGCTCCTAATGTTTTACGAACACCTATTTCCCTAATCCTCTCTGAATACCTCGCAACCGAAATATTTGTAAAATTAATCACCGCAATAAGTAATATTGCCAGAGCAATAAGTGATAGTATAAATAAATTTTTTGATGAAATAGAAGGCACTATCATACCATCCAGGTCATCTGTTAAATGTATATCGGTTAACGGCATCAGCTCCCATTTAAACCTGTCTTTTAGATAGCCGGTGATATATTTATTCATAAGGTATGAAAATTGTTTCCGCAGTTCCCCGGGAGAAAAATTTTTATCAAATTGGATAAAGGTGAAGCTGCCTGATGAATTCCATCGATGTTCAAAATCAGGATCCATTACAGTACGTGCCTGAATGGGAATAAGCATATCAAATGAAATACTGGAATTTACTGGAATGGGAGAAAGAACCCCCGATACTACAAAGTCAAATTTATTCAGCAAGGATATTTTTTTACCAAGCGGGTTTTCATTTCCAAAATACTTTTTTGCCGTTTCTTCTGTAAGCACAACCGAGTTTACATCACTAAGCGCTTTATTCGGGTTTCCTATTAACATAGGAAACGTAAACATTGAGAAAACTGAAGGAGTAACTGCATAGACTTTTTCCTGAAATGAACGATTGTTTACATTAACAGATAATTGATCTCCTGTAAATTGCACGACATTTTTCAAACCGGGAAAATCTTTGCGCAGTACTTTAGGAAGAGGATCCTGAGTTTCAGCGCTTTTTCTGAAACCGGATGGTGAATTTTCCAATTTATATAAAAAATAAATATTGTCATTATTTTTATTAAACTTATCATAAGACAGTTCCTGGTATACGTAAATTCCAATAAGAAGAAAACACCCAATCCCTATCGCTAATCCAAGAATATTTATAAGCGATAGATTTTTATGTTTAAGAAGATTTCTAAAAGCAATCTTAAAATAATTTTTTAACATTACTCTCTCCTTTTATTCGATTATCATTAATCAAGTAATAACTAATTGACACTCACTAAATAATTTTCTTCAACTTCTTCCGGTCTCCGTGATTCATTCATACTTCAACGATTTTACAGGGTTTGCAATTGCAGCTTTTACTGCCTGAACTCCAACAGTAAACCAGGTAATGAACAATGCCGACAGCCCTGCACTAATAAAATACCACGGCTCCAGGTTTATTCTATAAACAAAACTATCAAGCCAGTATTTTGTAATTAAATAGGCAACAGGTAAAGCAATTACTATTGCTGCAAGAACAAGTTTGGTAAAGTCACTTGATAATAAATATATAATCCCAAAATCACTTGAACCGAGAACTTTACGAATGCCGATTTCTTTACTTCTTCTTTCGGCAGTAAAAGCAGCTAAACCGAATAAACCAAGGCATGAAATAATTATTGCAATCCCGGCAAAATACCTTGATAGGAGTGCAACACGTTGTTCTGCAGCATATTGAGCCTGAAAATCTTCATCAAGAAAATTATAATCGAATGAATAACCCGGATTATAAGATTGATAAAGATTCTGAATATTTTTAATTGTTTCCCTTTCTCTCCCGGCCATAATTTTAGCCATAATCATAAATGTCCTCTTAGGATTTAATATGAATAAAAAAGGTTTTACATTTTCATGCAGAGATTCAAAATTAAAATCTTTGGTCACTCCTATAATATGCATGTTTGTTCCCCAAAGATTGACAACTTTACCAATGGGATCCTTGAACCCCATAATTTTAATTGCTGCTTCATTAAATATGATTGCCGTACTGTCGGAACCAAATTTAGAAGAAAAAGCCCTGCCTGCTTTCATTTCCATCCCGAGCGTTTCGATCAAGCCGTCATCAACGATCAGGTCTGTAAATTGAACCTCATCTTTAGGGTTTTTACCCTCCCAGTAAAGGCCAATGGTTGAACTGTTTACACCTACAATTTTTTGGCTAATACTTGATGCATTAACAATACCCCGTATATTTTTAAGTTCCGAAAGAAATGCATCCGGGTGTTCTGCAATTTTACCATCTTTATCAAAATAAATTATATTGTCCTTGCTGTACCCGAGATTTTTTGTCTGGACAAACTCCACCTGTTTGAATACAACCAAAACTGCGACAATAAATATAACCGATAATGTGAATTGAAAGACCACTAATCCTTTTCTTGCCCATTGTTCGCCTAAACTGCTGTTTAACTTTCCTTTTAATATTGTCACCGGATTGAACCCTGATAGATACAAAGCAGGGTAGCTGCCGGCAATTAATCCGGTAAATAAAGCTATGCTAAAAAAAGTTAATATGAGGTCTGTCTCAAAAATCAGGGCTAAGTGTTTTCCCGTTATAATATTGAATTCCGGGATGAACAATTCCACCAATACAAGGGCAAGAATCAATGACAAAAAACTCATCAAAACAGACTCACCCAGGTATTGAAGGACAAGTGCTTTCCGGGGAGCGCCAACAGCTTTTTTTATCCCTACTTCTTTTATCCTTCTGGATGCTTTTGCAGTAGATAAATTCATAAAATTGATACAAGCAATGAGCAAGATAAAAATTGCTATTATAGAAAATAATTTTACATATTCAATTCTACCGCCTGCCTGAACACCATTTTCATATTTGTTATATAAATAACCTGCTGAATATGGTCTTGCAAACAAAGTTATATTGGAATTACTATATTTTAATTTTATAAATCCGGAAATCTTATTGTTGAACTGTGTAATGTTGGTTCCCTTTTTTAATATTATATATGTATAGGGAAAGTGATTATCCCAGTCTATTGGTCTATGTATCAAATTACAAAGATCTATCCACGCCCCAAAAGACAATAGAAAATCGAATTGTACCGATGAATTGGGTGGAGTATTTTCAAAAATACCGGAGATTACACATTGCTTCTTGAATTGTAGAAGTTCATATCCTAAACTTTTTCCAACCACGTTTTGAGTGGTGCCGAATAATCTTATCGCCAGTTGCCTGGATATAACAACAGAATTATTGGCGGACAAAACCTGGTTTTTATCGCCCTGGATAAGATTATAAGAAAAAACATTGAAAAAATCTTTGCTTGCAAATTGTCCAACGGCTTTAAATTTTTTGTCCTGTGTGGATACAGGTATCTTTTCTAAAATGGAAGGAGGACTAACAGCCGCAGCATATTCAACTTCGGGGACTTCTTTAGCTAATGTCTCTGCTAAAAGATCGGGTGTATATGGCCCGGTTACTATTCCGTTGTTTAGCTTTGCGTTTTCCATAACCTGGTAAAGCCGGCTGTCTTTTTGGTTAAATTTGTCCATATTTAATTCGTCACTCACCCACAAGTATATTAACAAAGCGCATGCAAGCCCTGTAGACAAACCAATCAGGTTGATGAAAAAAGTACTTTTATTCCGTTTTATATTTCTATAAATAATAAGTAAATTATG
>CAZUCY010000175.1:0-2894 GCA_964618785.1 uncultured Ignavibacteriaceae bacterium
TGCGGCATCATTAATGGATTCATGTATCTTAAAATCAAGCTGCGATGCAAACCTGAAAGCACGCATAATTCTAAGCGGGTCATCATCAAAAGTAAGCATCGGATCTATGGGAGTTCGAATTATATGGTTATGAATATCCTGCAAACCGTTATAAGTATCTATCAGGGTGCCGAAAGTCTGCTCATTTAATGAGACTGCAAGTGTGTTTATAGTGAAGTCTCTTCTTTCAATATCTTCTTCAAAGCTCCCGGCAGTAACATCCGGTTTACGGCTATTTCTTGAATATGATTCTTTCCGGGCTCCCACAAATTCAAGGTCAAAGCTTTTATACCTGAAATGCGCCGTACCAAAATTATTGAAGATATCAATCTTGCTTATGCCTAAAGAATTAGAATATTTTGATGCAAATTCAAGCCCGTTGCCAATTACTAAAAAATCAATTTCATTTTTTTTTCGTTCAAGCAACATATCCCTTATGAACCCGCCGACAATATATACTTCAACATTTATTTCTTTAGCTATCTGAGAAGCCGCAGGAATAAACGGAAGTTCTTTTAATTTATTTTTAAAATCCGTTTCTTTCATCAAATTCAATTATTATATTCAATAGTTATATTGTTTAATACTTTCTTAGAATTTAGATAAAACCAGTTAATTTTTTCATAATTTAACTTTAACATTGTATCAAAATTTTGATCTATTTTCACACGCATAGCAAGCGCTGCAATTTTTCTAGCTCTTTCAATGTCCATATGCGCCAACATATAGTTTGATAATTTGTACAGAGCATAGCTTTTGGAAAAATCATCTGCATCAAAGTTTTTGCCAAATATTGTCATGAACAAATTATACTCCCCTTCAAACCGATTTGACAAATCAATTAAGACTGGCAAAACTGTATAATCATATCGCCCGGAGATGTATTCTTTCAAAAGATTATATTTATCAAAATCATTTCCATTTATATAATTAACAATTAAGCTATCCTTAACTAACAAATGAAGTCTCATTTTTGCCAGACAATAATAAATCTGGTTGGGATATTGCGCTATTAAAATATGATACATTGAATCGGCTTCCGTAAAATTACGATTTAAAGACAGCATATCACCCAATTTCATCTCCAAACTATAATAGTATGCAGAATTTTTAAATTGCTCCAATTGGCTGAATAAAAATTTAACTGCTCTGTCAGTCGAATCTATTTTTTGAAGACATTCGGAATATCCTATAATTGCTGAATAATCATTTGTGGTTCCAAGTACTTCATAAAATATTTTTTTAGATCTCCAATAATCTTTTTGCTCAAAATAATTCCAGCCTTCGGCAATTCTATTCTGCACATAACGGGGGCAGACCTTATATAAGATAGATTTTCTTCCGAAATAATAATTCGCTTCATCTATCCTACTGATAAGAGTTGTGTCTGTTAAAGTTGAATAGAACTCTTTGACGACAGCACCTAAAGACCGTTGGTAAGCGCCAGTAAAGTCACCTTCATGATATAGTTTTTTAAATTTATTTATCCCAAATTTTTTAATAAGAAATTTTGAAAATGAACCCGCATAGATATATAATAATGAAGATGCTTGTGTAAAAAAGCTGAACCTGTTAAATAAACAGTTTAAATTGGCTTTGTATTTATTATTATAAGCCAGGGCTGCAAGATAATCCACATTATTGTTTTCATTGATAGGATCGGCAGCCACCGCTAATCCCTCAATTAAATATGGATTTATTCCCGCAGCAACTTTGAAGGGGCCTGCGCCTATTACCGAAGAGAAACAATGAGCAAGTTCATGCTTTAATGTTTCAATATAATCAGTGTAAGTAATAAATGAACTGTTCATCCAGGGCTTAGTAACATCTGCATTTTCGGAGCCGAACAATTCTTTTTTCTGTTTGTTATTTAAAAATAAATAAGAATTAATTTTTTGCGGGTAGTCATATCTGAAAAATTCTTTAAGTTCGGTATAATAATATTCATGGTAAATTATTATTGCTTTAACGAAATTCTTATCCAATTGAGGCGGATAATGAATAACAAAATGCTTAGTCACAGCAGTTCCATATAGTTCCGAATTTAAACTTCCAAATGTAGTTGAATAGCCGTAAAACGGAGAAATATAAATGAATAATACTGCAATTAAAATAACAGGAGCAAGTACAAGAAACTTAGATAGTTTGATTATACGCAAAATACATCGATACAATACTAATGCTATAAAACCGAAATAAATTATATTTAATGTTCTATATACAACAAGTTTTAAGTCAACTCTTAGTCCTTCATCATAAATAGTTCCCGGGAAATACCCGAAGATAGGATTGTAGAAATAAATCTGGGGATTTAAATAAAACTCTGCGACGGGAATAAATAAGATTACAAAAAAACTAACTATGAAAAATACTTTATGGAATTTTTTAAAAACATAGACACAAATAATGGCAAGAGTAAATCCTATTAGAATAGAAGGAAAAGTTAAAACGATATAAAAAAAGGACCCATCGACAACCGGGCAGCCGGACGTTAGCAAAGAATGAGAAAGCGATACAACGGCGGGCAAGACTAAGAATAAAGCGACTGCAGTAAGACTCTTTTTTTTAAAAACTTTTCTTTGTTCTACATTTTTTTTCAGCTCTTTTAGTAAAGAAATAAAATAGAAACCCGACAGTAGTACCAACAAGGCAGAATTCATGGAAGAAAATTCATACCCAAATACTTTTGCAAGGGGAACCTGAAGCAGAAAAATATTAAACGCCAATATTACAAGACAGTAAATTATTATGAAGTTATAAAAGGATAATATTTTTTTCACTAAAGGCACTATTAATATTCTTTTCCTTCAACTCTCTCAATATCTGCACCTAAAGTTTTCAATTTTTCTTCGATT
>CAZUCY010000175.1:2994-6541 GCA_964618785.1 uncultured Ignavibacteriaceae bacterium
GGAGAAATATTTTTTAAAGTAATTTCACCTTTTGTAATAGCAGCAGCAATTAAAAGGGTACCTGCTTCTATTCTATCGGGGATGGTTTCAATCTCAGCGGGTTTTAATTCATCAATTCCTTCTATCTCGAGAGTGGAGCAATTTAGACCATTGATTTTAGCTCCCATTTTTATAAGAAATGCTGCAAGGTTAGTAATTTCCGGTTCCATAGCGGCATTATTAATAATTGTAGTTCCTTTGGCAAGAACAGCCGCCATTAAAATATTAACCGTAGCACCCACAGACGAAACATCAAAATTTATTTTTGCGCCAGAAAGTTTTTTGGATTTAGCAATAATATAACCTTCCGCTAAATCAATTTCCGCACCCATTTTTTTCAAACCTTCTATATGAAGATTAATTGGTCTTGGTCCCCAGGCACAGCCGCCCGGCAGTGAAACTTTTGCACTCCCGAATTTTGTTAATAATGGTCCCAGCACATATACCGAAGCACGCATTTTTTTTACGTATTCGTAGGGCGCTTCCTGGCTTACTATTTTTGCAGTGTTAACCGAAAGCACATGATTTTTAAATGAAGTTTCAACACCGAGAAAATTCATCAATTTAATCATAGTGTACACATCGTTCAATTCCGGAGTATTATATAAAATTGAAGTTCCGGAAGTTAATATACAAGCAGGCATTATAGCGAGTGAAGCATTTTTTGCCCCGCTTATTTCAACCTTCCCTGATATTTTTTTTTCTCCACTAATAACAAACTTATCCACTTTTCCTCTTGTAATTGCTGAAGTTAATTCTAATATAAAAATTCGAAATAATTTTAATTATCTTTTGTTTAAGTTCAACCAGTTATAAAAACAGCGTCGATTAATAAAAATAAAATTAAAGATTCAAATAGGTAAAATCAATTTGACTAGAATCAGTTACTCATAATAGAACCGTTATTAGCCGAAATAAAAATCTTTTTAGAGGGCGTCTCAGTAATTGAATTCAGCGAAGAGAAATTTCCTAAATTACCCCCATCCCAGCTTTTCCCGGAGTTATTCGAGATAAGTATTTCACCTTTGCTTCCTAGAATAAATCCCGTGTGGTTGTGAGAAAAATAGACAGTATGGAACCCGGAGAATGAATTTGAATTTATTTTATGCCATCCGTTTCCACCGTCATCTGTTCTCAATATTTCACCTGCTCCCCCGACTATTATTCCCACGGCATTGTCTTCAAAATAAACATCCCTGAAATATGAATCACTAATTTTCTTTTCTTCCACCCAAGTCTTCCCCCGATCAGAAGTATTAATTATTGTACCGTTCCAGCCAACAATTACACCGTTATTGATATTAATAAAAGAAATACTATATAGCAATTCACCTGTCGGCGAAGCAACAGGCAGCCAGTTTGTTCCACCATCATTTGTTTTTAGAATTGTGCCGTGTGCACCGACAATAAAACCGGTATAATTATTTTCCAGGAAAACAATTTTGAATAAAGAATTTGCGGTATCCGAATTAATTTTTTGCCATGTTTTCCCGACATCATTTGTTGTTAAAATCAGACCCTTTTCTCCAACGATAAACCCTTTTTCAGAAGAAATAAATATAATATTATTCAAGTCAATACCGGAAGAATCCAATGAAGTTATCCAGGAGTTTCCGCCATCGGTTGTTTTAACAATTGTTCCCTGGTTACCGCAGGAAAATCCTACTGAATCATCCAAGAAAAAGATAGAATTTAGGCTATTAATCGTGGGAGATGCAATAGTTTTCCAATGATACCCTGCAGCAGCTCCGGTATTCTGATCAGAGCTGAATCCTTTTTCTATTTCAGCGCTTTTCCAAAACTGCGATAAAGTGGAATAAATAAAATAGGAAAGCAAACAGAATAAGCAAACAGAAAAAAAAGATATAACATAAAAACGAATTTTTGTTTTTAATGAGTTTTTGTTTCCTTGAATTTCACTTTTTAAAACAGGAGATACCTGCTCAAACTTTTCTTTTTTCTTAACTTTTTTTTGTGAGGGCGATAAAGTAATATTATGCAGCAAATGTTCTATATCCGTTAAAAATAATTCGCAGCTTTTGTATCTTCTATCTAAAGATTTATGAAGCGCCTTCCCTATAATGACATCTACTTCCGGAGGAATATCTACAAACTGTGAAGAAAGTTTCATAGGATTCTTTTTTAAGTGCGCCTCCATGATTTGATATTCGCTTTCGTAATCAAACGGAGATTTACCAATCAGCATTTCATAAAAACAAATACCGACTGAATAAATATCACTCTGGTTAGTAGGTTCCTGAGCATGAATTTGTTCAGGGCTCATGTAAAGGATAGTACCGATTTTAACCCCGGTTTTCGTGATCGCTTTTGAATCATTAACGGATTTTGAAATCCCAAAATCCATTATTTTCACTACACCTTCATTGTTTATAATGATGTTGGACGGTTTAATATCCCTGTGAACAAAGCCTTTAGAATGAGCATATCCAATTCCAATAAGAATTTGCTTTAATATTGAAAGTGTTTCATTTAGTTCAAGATGTCCCTTCCGCCTGATTAAATGCTCAAGAGTTTCCCCCTCTATATATTCCATAACAATTCCGAAAGTACGATTATCTTCAGTAAAACCGTAAACGGGAACAATATTAGTATGATTTAACTTTGCCTGATTTTTTGCTTCTCTTTTAAAACGGGCTATAAAATTAGGATTAGTTAATGCCTGTGGGCTTAAGATTTTTAGTGCAACAAACCTTTCCAGTTTCAGATCAAAAGCCTTATAGACAATTCCCATTCCACCCTCACCAAGGATTTCAACCACTTTATAATTGTCTATTATTCTTCCGACCATTTAACCCGCATTCGTAATTAAAACAAAAGTAAAATTATCAGGCGCTCCGCGTTCTATAATCACCTGAGACAACTTATCGGAAATAACGTATATATCTTTTAGCTTAAGATAATCCTGTAGTTCGAAATCGGAAATAACCGCCGTTACTCCATCTGTGCAAATAAAAAATTTATAATCATCTTTGGAATTTAATTTTTGTTTGCTAAGGTCTATTTCAATGAAGGGATTATCACCCAAAGCTCTCATTATTATATTTTTATTCGGATGGTGTTCGGCTTCTTTTAAAGTTAAATAGCCCTCATCAACCAGTTTTTGAACAAGGGAATGATCCTTGGTAATTTGCTTTAACTTATTGTTTTTAACGTTATAAATTCTTGAGTCACCAATGTGCCCCCAATAAGCAGTATCTTCATTCAAAAAAAGTACTTCTACAGTTGTTGCCATCCCGTTCAGGGCTGCTTCTCCGAAGGATTTTTCATGCACAATATGGTTGGCTTCATAAATTGCCAACTTTATTCTTTCCAGATAATCAATATAATTTAACCGGATAAACACTTCCTTGATAGTACTTACAGTAAGCTGCGACGCTATTTCCCCGGCTTTATTTCCTCCAAGCCCGTCACAGACAATAGTAAGCATTCCATCTTCAAGTTTAAAAATCCCAAAAGAATCTTCATTATCTAATCTCTTTAAACCGAT
>CAZUCY010000176.1:0-6424 GCA_964618785.1 uncultured Ignavibacteriaceae bacterium
TCATAAAAAGGCGCGAGGGATTTATACCCGCTGCCGTTAAAATCATTACTGAACATTGTGAATTGCAGCTCCTTGAAGGTACTATCCCAGACTATTCTTTTGTAGTCCTTCGAACGTATTATCTCACCGTTTGTGGAGATAACGCTGTCGTCTATCCCGAGATTCAGATAATGAAATCCACCTTCATATTTTAATCCTTCAACCGCGCCGATATCATTAAAATTATATGAACCCTGTCCAATAAGCCTCCCATTTTGAACATACAATTTTTTATCCGTAATATATTTACCGCTTTCTTTTTGTTCCCGTATAAATTCATCGCTTTTCAGCATGTGCTGAAAAAGATATTTTTTATCCTTCTCAAAGTCCGGTTTTGATTTAGCGTCCGATCTTATATCGTCGGCAGTAACAATAGTTGTGCCTGAAGCGGGAGTATCTAATTTTACATCGTAAGAAATTTGGTGAAATATTATGCATCCGCTAAAAATCATTGATATTGTAATCATTATTAATGATGGGTATGAATAAATATTTTTCATAAAAAACCTTTGGTATGGTATTTTAAAATATTATTTGTTTTATAATAAATTTTCTTCATCATATATAATATGATCAAAATTTTCCCTGCTGCGGATCAGCTTATAATTATTTCCGTCCACTAATATTTCCGGAGGGCGCCTTCGCATATTATAATTGGATGACATTACCATGCCGTATGCGCCGGCAGACATAACGGCTATAAAATCATTGCGTTTACACCCGGGTAAAGTGATATTTTTTGCAAGAAAGTCGCCGCTTTCACAAACCGGGCCTACTACATCGGCGGTAATATCGGTTGTATCATCTGAAATAATTAAAGGCTGAATATGATGGTAAGCGCCGTAAATACTGGGTCTAAGAAGATCGTTCATGGCTGCGTCCGTAATAATAAAATTTTTCCTGTATGTCTTTTTTGTAAACAGCACTTTTGCGGCAAGAATGCCGCTGTTAGCCGTAAAAAATCTTCCGGGTTCTATTAATACTTCGCAATTTAATTTATTTAAAACAGGTATTAAAGCATCCGCATACTCTTTTACCGTAAAAATATTTTCATTATTATAAGCCGTTCCTATACCTCCGCCTAAGTCCACATGTATTAAATTTATCCCTTCAGATTTTAGCTGAAGGAAAATATCGGCAAGCCTTTCAGAGGCTTCAATAAAAGGCTCAACCTTTGTTATCTGCGAGCCAAGATGCATATCGATACCTGTATAGGTTATATTCTTTAAGTTCTTTTGCATCCTGAATAACTCTAAGGCGGTAACAGGGTCAACTCCGAATTTGTTTTCTGCCAGCCCTGTAGATATATATGGATGTGTACCGGCGTCAACATCAGGATTAACTCTTATTGCTACCCTGGCAGTTTTATTCATGAAACCCGCGATATCATTTATCAAAATAATTTCTTCTTCGGATTCCGCTTTAAGCATCAGCAGATCATATTCAATCGCTAATTTAATTTCCCGGGAAGTTTTTCCTACACCGGACATTATAAGTTTTTCCGGCTTTGCGCCTGCTTTCATTGCACGGTAAAGCTCGCCTTCGGAATTAACGTCTACGCCGCTGCCGAGTTTTACAAAAGTATTTATAACGCTCAGGTTGAAGTTTGATTTACACGCAAAGAAAATAGTGTGTTTTATATTTTTAAAAGCATCATCTGCTTCTTTGTACCTGTCGATAAAATATTTCTTGCTGTATATATAAGAAGGAGTGCCGAATTCTTCCGCAATTTTTATAACAGGCGTTTCTTCACAGTATAAACTTTTGTCTTTATATGTAAAATATTCAGAATTAAAATAATTCATGCCGCATCTTTTTTCTTTAAGGATATTTCAAAGATAATGAAAAAATTTGTCTTATATTAATATTGGAGGTAAGCGCCTCCCCTTAACAAAGAAGGGGATTAAGGGAATAATTATTTCCGGGTAAATGATAGAACTGCGGCGCTCGCTTTTAAGCGGCTATTATCTATGGCGTATTATTCTTAACTTTGAACCCTTAAATTTCTATTTTTTTTAGGGTTTTCCACAAGGGAAAATCCATAATAGGTTTGCGGTTATCTGAAGTATGGCTTTTATTTTCTATTACGCTATCTGTTAATTTCCTAATTTATAATTGTTCTAAAAATATTACTTTAACAACCCGGGAGTATTATCATGGGAAAGCATTTCATTTCGGTTTTTTTAATATTATTTGCCTGCTTTAATCAAATATTACCCCAGCAAACAGGATTGTACATGCCAAGGAACATTAAGGATGCATACAAAGACAGCACCCGTTCATATGATGGAAAACCCGGGACAAAATACTGGGAAAATTATGCTGATTATAAAATAGATGTTGAACTTACGCCTTCAACCAAAATTGTTTATGGCAAAGAAGTAATTACTTTTACAAATAACAGCCCGGATACTTTAAAGCAGATAGTAATCAGGCTTTACCAGAATATTTACAAGAAGGGGAATCCCAGGGATTTTTATATCGACTCCACTGATTTAACTAACGGAGTCGATTTTACAAAATTAGTAATTAACGGCGCCGAGATAAGTTTTGCGCCCGGCAAGGGCGATGTTTCTTATACAGCTACCAATATTTTTGTTAAGCCTGCTAATCCTATTTTACCACATTCCAAATCTGAAATACTTGCGGAATGGAATTTTAAAATGCCGTTTAAAACAAATATCAGGATGGGTATGATCGATTCAACTTCTTTTTATGTGGGTTATTGGTATCCTCAAATTTCTGTTTATGATGATATCGACGGCTGGGACAGGTTCGATTATTCAGGTCTTCAGGAATTTTATAATAACTTTGGACACTTTGAAGTTAATATAACAGTGCCGAAAAACTTTGTTGTTTGGGGAACAGGTATATTAATAAATCCGGCAGATGTCCTGGCAACTGATTATTTAAATAGAATGAATGAGGCGGAAGTATCCGATTCCGTTATCAGAATTATTACTGCGGATGATTTAATAAAAGGCGGAATTACCGCCGGCAATGAAAAGAATATATGGAAATTTAAGGCTGATAATGTAACCGATTTTGCATTCGCTGCAAGCGATCATTTTTTATGGGATGGAGGCAGTGTTATTGCCGATAAATCTACAAAACGCAGAACCTTTGTAAGCGCTGCTTATCCTAAAAAGGCAAAGGACTTTCCGGAAGTTGCAGAAATTGGAATGAAAGCAGTTGATTATTATTCAAATGAAATTCCGGGAGTACCTTTCCCTTATCCAAAATTAACTGTAATGAATTGTTCTTTGGGCGGGGGCATGGAATATCCCATGATTGTTAATGATTATTCTGCTGAAACCTATGTAAGGACTGTCGGTGTAAGCACACACGAAATCGCTCATACTTACTTCCCGTTTTATATGGGAACAAATGAAAGAAAATATGCGTGGATGGATGAGGGATGGGCAACAGCTTTGCCGGTTGACCTGCAGAATAAACTTGCGCCGGTTGAAAATCAAAGAGCAAGGATAACCTCAATGTACCAGCATAATGCGGGTAATGAAATGGACATGCCTATTATGGTGCCTTCTATTTTATTGAAAAGAGACGCTTATGTAATTGCATCTTATTACCGTCCGGCAGAAGCGTACCTGTTTCTAAGGGATATGCTTGGAGATGAACTTTTTCTGAAAGCGCTTCATGAATATATAAATAGATGGAACGGTAAACATCCTATACCTTATGATTTCTTTTATGCATTCAACGATGCCGCTGGTCAAAACTTAGATTGGTTTTGGAAACCGTGGTTTTTTGAAAGTGGTTTTCCCGACCTTAGAATTCATTCCGTGAAAAAATGGAATGATAAGATAGAAGTGACTGTTGAAAAAGCCGGGAATATACCTGTTCCTATTGATTTGAAAATTTTGTACAATGACGGAACAAGCGATTCCACGTATAAATCTGCTATGGTATGGAAAGACGGCAATAAAAAAGCCGTACTAACTTTTAACAGCAGTAAAAAAATTATAAAAATAACGCTGGGCAATTCCCAAATTCCGGATGTGAACCCGGAAGATAATATTTATGTGCCGAAGGATTAGAATATTATTTAGAGTGTAATGACAGGTTCCCATAGAGACAGGAGCCGCCTGTCACTATGCCTGATCCGAACACCTATCTATTGCGGTAATATAGGTTCTAAACGTTTATAGAATAATCAAGGATTTTTAAAATAGAAATAGGATTTGAGAAAAATCTCAAATCCTATTGATGTAAAATAAATATTAAAAGCTAATAAGTGAATTCAGTTTTTTCGTAAAGCGCTATACTGTCTTCAATAATTTTATAAGCCTGTTCTTTTCCTAAAAAGCCGTCGATAATTACTTTCTTATTTTCGAGTTTTTTATAATCATCGAAAAATCTTCTCAGCTCTACAACAGTATGGGGAGGAAGTTCTTCAATATTATTGATATAATTAACCGACATATCATTTTTTGCAACTGCAATTATTTTATCGTCATATTCATCCTCGTCAAGCATTCTCATAACGCCGATTACTTTAGTTTCCACAATACACAAAGGCTCGACATCAATGGAACAAATAACAAGAATATCCAGGGGATCCCCGTCATCGCAAAAAGTCTGCGGAATGAAACCGTAATTAGCCGGATAATGAACAGCGGAAAAAAGCACCCTTTCTAACTTTAATAATCCGCTTGCTTTATCCAATTTGTATTTCGCTTTAGAGCCGCTTGGAATCTCAATAACAGCATTTACTTTTGAAGGAATATCCTCTCCGGCATCAATCGAACGCCACGGGTTATTTAGCGCAGGCAATTAAATACTCCATAAATAAATATCTTTTCTTCATTTAAAGTGAAAAACTACGATTGTTAAATAATTTGCAATTATTGCAATAAAAGCAATGGACACGCTGACTAATATTGCCCAAAAAAGAAATTTTATCCATGGAACTGCAAAATATTCTTTAAGGTTTATATTTCTAATCATTGCGTTTTCTCAAATTAGTTGGTCAAAAGTTTTAAGCCTTTTTTGGCGTCTGCATTTTTGGGATCAAGCGATAAAACTTTTTTATATTCTCTTATTGCATCTTCATTCTTGTTTGTAAATACATAAGCCTGTGCAAGCCATAAATGGTACATAGGGTCATCAGGCTTAAAAGTTAATGCTAACTTTAAGCTTTCAATAGCAGGAGCATATCTTTTCTTCAACAAATCGGTAATGGCAAAATAACCGTAAGCTTCCGAAAGTTCATCTTTATGGCTGTCTTCATTTCCTGCCGCAAGTGTAATAACTTTTCTAAAAGCAGCGGCTGCTTCATCGGCAGAATCCTTAATGTTTCTATAAGCTCTTGCAAGCCAAAGAGCAGCAGGTATATAATCCGGTTTCAACAGAACTGCTTGTGATAATGTGGCGCTGGCTTCGTTGTAATTTTGAAGCTGATAACAGCAAATTCCTTTATTAATATATGCGCTGGAATTAGCGGGATCGGCTTTAATTTTTTTATTATAGTAAACAACGGCTGAATCGTATGCGCCTCTTCTGAAATATGATGTAGCTACCAGGTCGGCTATATTGTTTATAAAAGAAGTATCTTTATCCATTGCTCTTTTCAAATAGATAACCGCTACAGAATCCTTCTCAGCATTTAAAAGGCTTATTCCTAAGATGTAGTCGTCTCTGCCCGTAAAAAGTGAATCCGGGGTTGAACCGGCAAGCTTTGCTGCGCTATCCGATCTCTTTAAATAAGCAAGAGAAAGCACATCGAGCCTTTTCAAGTCGTTATTTTGCGGAAAATTCTGAAGCCCTTCTTCCGCAACATTAGAGCAGCCTTCGTAATTATTCATTTTAAATAGCGAGTTGGCAGCGAAGTAGAATACCTTACTGTTTTTTTGATCGTACTTTAAATATTTGGTAAGATAAAACGCCGCGTTAGGATATTCTGCAGCATAATAAAGCAGTTCCCCAAGCTTATCATAAGCCTGGATATTGTTTGAATCTATTGCAATTACCTGCAGGTATTTGTTAGCGGCATCTTTATAACTCTTTTGCTTGTATAAAGCATCGGCTATTCTAAACTTTATTTGTAAATCCAAGGAATCAATTCTTTCCGCATGCATGTAATCTTCCAATGCAAGCTCAAGTACGCTCATTTTGGAATATGCATCGCCCAAACTGATATAACCGTCTTTACCGGTTGAATCATGTGAGGTCAGCTCTACAAGAATTTTAATTGCCTGGTCGGTAGAATCGTGGCTTAAAAGCCTTTGAGAAATTTGCAGAGCGGTTTTGAAATCGTTTCTTTTAATTGCATCTGAAGCAATGTCATATTGATCCTGGGCAAAATTTAACCCGGTGAGCAGAGCAAGAAATATAAATAATATGGTAGCTTTCATCTTTTATTCCC
>CAZUCY010000177.1:0-6397 GCA_964618785.1 uncultured Ignavibacteriaceae bacterium
TTTTTTACCCAGGGAACATGAGCATAATTAAAAACAGCAATTCGGTCGGGGAAAATATCAATAGTTTTTGCAAGCGTTTCTGAAAAAGATTCTAATGTCTGAAAAGGTAGTCCATACATTAGATCTAAATTAATACTATTGAACCCAAGTTCCCTTACCCATAGAACTGCTTGTCTTGTTATATCTTCCGGTTGAATTCTATTTGTCGCTTTCTGAACCTTTTCGTTGTAATCCTGGACCCCCATGCTTATTCTATTGAATCCGTTTTTTTTAAGCATTTCCAGATGTTCCTTAGTTAACTCTCGCGGATCTATTTCGCATCCGTTTTCCGAATCATCACTAATTTGAAATGACTCTTTAATATATGAAGCAAGTTCATCTATCTCTGCCGGTTTAAGGTGAGTCGGCGTACCGCCGCCCCAATGCATTTGCACAACTCTGCGCCCGGAAAGAAGATATGCCCTTATCATATCAATTTCTTTTTTAAGGAATCGGATATACTCTTTTACACGATTACGGTTCCTGGTGATAATCATGTTACAACCACAAAAGTAACAAAGCGTATCACAGAACGGCAGATGAAAATATAGGGAAAGGTCGGGTAATCCTTCTCCGTAGTTTGTTTTTATTATCTCGTCAAGATAATCCCCCGAAGTAAATTTTTCATTAAAATGCGGAGCTGTAGGGTAACTTGTATATCTTGGTCCCGGCTTATCATATTTTTTTAACTTTGCTAGATCTATTTCAAACAATTCGCCACCTTTAATATTTAAATCTCTTTTGTATGTTTTTTAGCTGCGGAATCTATACGGTGATAGATTTTACTTTCTTCTTTAACAAATTGGACCATTGCCTTTGCATTTTCCGGATCAACATCCGGGGGTATTCCATGACCCAAATTAAAAATATGACCATTGCCTTCACCAAAAGAGGCAAGAATTCTCTTTACTTCTTCTCTTATTTTATCCTTGCCGGCATAAAGCACCGATGGATCTAAGTTCCCTTGAAGAGCTGCTTTATTTCCAATCTTTTTTTTCACTTCTCCAAGTTCCATAGTCCAATCAAGTCCTATTACATCTGCACCTGTATTCACAAGGTGATCCAATTTGTAATGCACACCTTTAGAGAAAACAATCACCGGTTCATTATTGCGCTTAATCTTAGAAATAATTTTTGATATATAATATAGAGAGAATTCCTCAAAATCATTTTGAGATAATATACCTCCCCATGTATCAAATATTTGAACCGCATCAACTCCGGCTTCAATTTTTGCGGACAGATAATCAGCAACGGCGTTTGCAAGTTTATTCAACACTTTATGAGCGAGTAAAGGGTTATTATATATTAAACTTTTAATATAAGAAAAATTCTTTGACCCCTTACCTTCGACCATATAAGTTAAAAGAGTCCATGGTGAACCGCTAAAGCCAATAAGTGGAACTCTTCCGTTCAATGCCTTTTTTGTTAACGAAACTGCATCAAGAACGAATTTTAAATCTTTCATAGGATCAATTTCGTTCAAAGTACCGGCATCATCTTCGTTTCTTATGGGCCTTTGAAATACAGGTCCTCTGCTTTCCAGCATATCAAATTTCATCCCCATAGCTTCGGGAATAACAAGAATATCAGAAAAAATTATCGCCGCATCCACATTGATAATATCTACCGGCTGAATTGTTACTAAGGAAGCAAGCTCGGGAGTATGGCACATTGTGATAAAATCTGTCTTTTCTCTTACTAATCGATATTCAGGCAAATACCTTCCGGCTTGACGCATTATCCATACAGGTGTCCGGGCAACCGGTAATTTTTTACATGCTTTTAAAAATAAATCATTCTCCAGCTTAACAGCCGTGTTTGTCCCGCCGTTCAAATTATTCTCCATTCAATCAAAATGTTTTTCATATAATTTTACTTCTTACATTGTAACGAACTTCCATAATATTCTATAATTGCCTTAGCTAAACCATCTATAGTATATTCAGCTGATATAATATTAACACGTACATTTTTGTTTTCGATGGCAGTTTTAGTTGTAGGTCCGATTGCAGCTATATCATAATTGTTAAAGTATTGAGCAGGATCATTAATTTTTTGAATTCTGAGAAAATTCTCAAATGTAGACGGGCTCGTAAAAATAAATAAATCAGGTTTAGTTTTATTCAATGCTTCAATACTTTCTTTAATCTTATGTTCAGAAGGCAGAGATA
Source organism: uncultured Ignavibacteriaceae bacterium (assembly GCA_964618785.1). Taxonomy (GTDB): domain Bacteria; phylum Bacteroidota; class Ignavibacteria; order Ignavibacteriales; family Ignavibacteriaceae; genus FEN-1297. The sequence continues at coordinate 2,214 of CAZUCY010000177.1, forward strand.
TATTATATACAGGAGCCGTTTTAATTTCAGCTCCTAAAGCTTTAAGACCTTCGGGCAATTCCTCACGTCCAATTTCTGAGCGGGGAATAAATATTAATTTATTTCTCAAATCGTAATTGATAAGTTCTTCAATTACGCCTGTACTACTGAATTTTTGCGGTATAATATTTACCGGAATATTATTCTTTTCACAAATTGAAGCCGTTTTATTACCTACCGCAACAACTTTTGTGTTTTCAAAGTTGAACATTATTGTTAATTCTTCACATCTTCGCATAAACATTTTTACAGCGTGCACAGAAGTAAATATTAAAAAATGGATTTTGGACTTACTTTTTATAATTAAATCAAATTCTCTCCAATTGTCAGGAGGAACAATATCTAATGTAGGAAAAATTACAACATTAGCTCCGAGTTGTTTAAAAATTTCAATTGAATCTTTAGATTGCTCCACCGTGCGAGTAATAACTATTGTTTTTCCTATTAATGGATATATGGTTGCTTTTTCAAACCCTGAAAACAACCCATGAAGAATAAAATCAAAAATATTTTCCCTTTCACTTATCATCTTTTCTTCATTATAATTGTTATTAATACCTCTTCGGATTGCTCCATAAATGCCTCCAAGAATCCAATCTACAGCAAAATCCTCTTCAATCTTTCCGAATAAGGATTCGGATTTACCGGTTGCAATTATATCTTCGAGTAAGTTTCTAAACTCCTTTTCAAGCGCAACCAATTCCGTACACAGTTCATGTTCGGCTTTAAGAGATTCCTTCTGATATATTAAAAAGAAACTTTGATATTTCATCATAAACATATAAAGATGAATTACGAAAGAGTGTAATGATTCTATGCTGCTTGTTTCTTCTTCAATTTTATCTTTAAGTGAAAATATTAGTTTCTCCATTCGATGTTTCATAATAGAAAAATATAATTCTTCTTTAGAGTTAAAGTAATTATAAACCGTTCCTTTCGCGATTGAAGATAGTTTTGCAATATCTTCCATCATAACTTCATGATAGCTTTTTTGTGAAAATAATTTTGCGGCAGATTCTATAATCTTTTTTCTTTTTTGGCTTTTATTATAATTTACTTTTAGTTCTTCAGGTATCATATTATTTCTTTAACTTAAAGACTTATAACTTTCTGACATTAGCTTTCTGAGGAACACCGGTAAATAAAATAGGTATGCACTATATAACAGCGCTTCGGTTCTGATTGTCGTGTTTGCGCGATTATATTATAAATATTCCACTCCCGATGAATTGGGATGCTTAAAAATTGCTCCTATGGTTTTTTTTGCATGTACTATATATTTATGATGTTTTATTATTTTACAAAAAGTTAACACTTTTATTTTAGCTTAAAAATATTTTTCTTTATCGGTACTTTCCGGGTATTTAATTTAAGATTTACACTATGGTATATGCCAAAAATTTACTGCTAATATTTTCCCATTACCAGGATCTATGATAAGTTCTTTTCCATTACCTTTATAATTACTAGTATCGCCCGACTGTGAAAACGTTGAAAGAATATGCCAAACATACCTGTTTAATGTACTGTCCCACAATATTCCAATTTTCCAATCTATGATCCCTTTTTCTAAACCAAAATTCTTTGCAAGTCGAATTGCGTTTCTTTCATCAATAAAAAAGCTACAGCTTTCGGGGTTATTCTTAAAATCAGGAATTCCGGATATTTCATGACTATTATCAACATTACCAAGACTATCAACAGAAAACTTTATAAGCCCGTCAACAAATGGTTTTTCCGGCATGAAAAACCTATAAACCATTTTATAATAAGGTGGTTCGTATTTTATTTGTGCAAACTCCGCAGTAATATACTTTTCAAAAAAGATATTGCCGGTTTTTGAAATTATAAAATCGTTTGATTTAATTAAGATATTTAATGGAACATCTGAAGAAGAATTGACACCACAACCGCAGCTACACGAGTAAAATAAAATAGTAAAAGAAAACAAAAGTAACCCGATACAAATAATGGACAATATATTGATTTTGGATCTTTTCATTTTTTCCCTATAGTATTATATATTTCATTAAGTATTTCTCCGGCCCCTGCTTTTAAAAAATCTTTCGCTAATAACCTTCCTAATTTTTCAGGATCATTTTTGCTCCCACGCATATTCTTACGAAAAGAAAGGACTCCGTCAATTGAACCGATCATAGCATCTAAATATATTCCATTGGATTTTAATTGGGCAAAAGCTCCTATTGGTACCTGGCAGCCCCCTTTAAGAGTTCTAAGAAATTCTCTCTCTGCTAAGATAGCTTTGTAAGTCGGTTCATCGTGAATTATTTGAAGAATTTCATTAACTAATTCATTTTCTTCATTTATTTCAATTCCAAGAACTCCTTGCCCAACAGCAGGCAATATTTCTTCAGTACTTATAAAAGAAGATATATATTTTTGAAGCTTCAGCCTTTCTACTCCGGCTCTGGCTAATATTATACCATCCCAATCTGATTTGAGAAACTTCTGTATTCTTGTAGGGACATTTCCCCGCAATTCCACTATTTTTATGTCTGGGCGAACATGCAGCAATTGGCATTTCCGCCTTAATGAGCCAGTTGCTATAACGGCATTTTCTTTAAGCGATTGCAAAGTTATTCCTTTTTTGCCGGATATTAGAACATCTTCAACGGAATGACGTTTAGAAACTGCTGATAATTTTAAGCCATTCGGAATCTGAGTTTGTAAATCCTTTAAGCTATGTACTGCAAGATCAATCTCCTTATTTAATAATGCATTTTCAAGTTCTTTAGTAAATAAACTTTTGTCGCCGATTTTGGAAAGTGCCACATCAAGAATCTTATCACCGGTTGTTTTTATAATATTTATTTCAATACGTAAATTTTTATTTTTCCTTTGAAGTTCCTTTTTCACAAAACTTGACTGCCATAAAGCCAGGGTGCTGCCTCGGGAACCAATTATAATTTTATTTTTTGAAAATGTGTTTCTACCTGACAAATTAACTTTCCTTTTGTTTTTTTGGAGTTTCATTGCTATGCAAATTGTTCATTCCAAATAATTCACGAACAATACTTATTTTAATTGCAGCTTCATCTCCGTTTGTTGTTGATTCTGCAAATTTTTTCAATTCAACTGTAGGGTGATGAAGTATCTTATTAATAATTCTTTTGGTAATAATCTCCAGCTTTTCCTGATCTTCCGCAGAAAACCTATTTTTATTCTTATCAACCTCCTCTGCCCGTATTAATTCAAAATAATCTCTTAATTCTTTTATTGCGGGTGCGGCTTCAAGCGAATTATACCAATTTAAAAAAGATGAAAGCTCTTCATCTATGATTTTTTCAACTTTAGGAATTTCTTCTTTCCGTCTTAATAGATTTTGCTGTACAATTATATTTAACGAATCTATATCGTTATAAAAAGCATAATTGAGATTTCTGACTTCCGGATCTATATTGCGCGGGACTGCAATATCCATCAATATACATGGATTATAACCTCTCTTTTTAACCGAGGTTGAAATATCTTCTTTAGTCAAAATCAGATTATCGGAGCTGGTGGCACTTATAATAATATCAAATTCGTGTAATGATTCCTTAAAGTCCGAAAAGGGGATAACCTTCGCATTTAAAGCTTTTGCTAACTTATCAGCTCGTTCAAGAGTTCTGTTGGTTATAGTCATTTTCCCTATTCCCTTTTCACTCAAGTGCTTGGCAGCTAATTCACCGGTTTCACCCGCGCCTATTATTAATGCCGATTTCCTATTTAAATTTGAGAATATTTTTTCAATTAACTGAACGGCGGCATAACTAACAGTCACTGCACCTTCACTTATCCTTGTCTCGGAAATCACTCTTTTACCGGTTTTAACAGTTGAATCAAAAATACGTTTCATTAAGAAATCTGAAAAATTATTCTCCTCCGCAAGTTGAAATGAATCTTTTACTTGTTTAAAAATTTGATTATCGCCGATTATTAGAGAATCTATTCCTGATGCTACGCAAAATAAATGTCTAATGGCATTACCGGATGAAAAATTTTGAAAATGTTCATTTATCAAACCGGTAGCAGGCTTTAACTTAAGCAGCGTATTTTGAAGATCTAAATGACACGCATTTTTATTTATCGGGATACCATAAATTTCAGTTCTATTGCATGTTGAGATAATCAACCCTTCACTA
>CAZUCY010000178.1:0-6206 GCA_964618785.1 uncultured Ignavibacteriaceae bacterium
TAGCCTGTTCAACCTTCGCATCCATTTCCTTGCTTTCCATCTTTGCAAGAATTTGGCCTTTTTGTACATGGTCTCCTTCTGCTGCGAAAATAGTATCGATTCTTCCGGGAATTTTAGATGCAACATCTACTTCGCTTACTTCTACTATACCCCCTATTATTTCTCGCTTAGGCTCAAATGAATTAGCAATTAAAACTATTATTCCCACTATTGCAAGGACAACCGGGACAGACAAAATTATATACGACCTCTTTATTTTCATATTTATTTACCTTCCACTTTATTCCAAATATTTAAAACTTCTTCAGGGTTTCCTGCATTTACATTTAATGCCGTCAAACTCTTATAGTAATCATACAACGACTGCTCGCTTTCAATTTCATTATTCTCTAATGAAAGTTGAGCGTCTATAACTTCCAAAGATATCCCTAAGCCGGTTTCAAACCTTCTTTCATTCAATCTTAAATTTTCTTTTGCAAGGCTTATGCTTTCGTCTGCTTTTAAATATCTTTCCTTTGAATTTGCAGCGTTTCTATAATCTTTATTAAGTAATAATTTTATATTTCTTACTGCGTCGGCTTCAAGATATTTTACTTCATCTTCAAGATGGCTTGCTGACTGAAGATTAGCATAGTCTTGGAACCCGTTAAATATATTAAGGCTTACCTGTAAACCTACTGCCCATCTTGGTTCTACACACGACAAATATTGCGGGTACATTTCATATTGGCCGAATAGCCCTGCTTGCGGTAAAAATTTTGACTTTTCAACATTATATTTTTGATGGGCGGCGTCTTTTTTTAGGGAAATCAGTTTTAAAACCGGCTGCTCATCCATTGCTTTATTAAGATAAGAATTGAATTCACCTAGATTATCACCGTAAACAAGACTGTCTCTAATTTGAACATCCGCATCTTCCTGTATACCAAGTGTATTCTTCAGAGCAACTTTTGATAATTCAAGTTTATTGTTATCATCAAATAGATTTCTTTCCGCGTCTGCAACGGCAACTTTTGCTCTTAACATATTATAATTTGCTATAAGCCCCTGCTGTAAAAGTTTTTCAGCCATTGCTTCATGTTTTTTCATCCCGCTTAAAACATTTTCCCTGGTTTTAACAACATCCTGTAAAAAGACGACGGTTAAATAATTATTTACGGTTTCCTGTATAACATCGTCTTTTGTTTTTCTAAGCTCAACTTCGGAAGCATCTAATTCATCGCTCGCAAACTTTTTAGCGGCTAATAATTTGCCCCCCGTAAAAATAGGCTGTACACCGACAATAGTTGCTGTTTTATAATTCTGATCCTTAAATACTTCATCAAAAGAGGGGATAGCGGCGTTCAACTGTGTGCTCGCTTGCTGGGCTATGAATGTTTTTTGCTGAGCTGTAAGAGATGAACCGCTTTGTATAATATTATAAATATTTGTTAATTCTGCCTGGTTTGATGATTGGAGATCTATGATAACATCTCTTATTGGATTTAAATCCAATAAGAGAGGATCATTAAGATGAGTATACGAAGCTGTAACATTTATTTTCGGCAGGAAATTCCCCCATGCTTCCAAGTCTGCATATTTATTCTGAGCAGATTTTTCGCTGTACTGCTTTATCTTAGGATTATTCTTTAATGCTGTGCTGACCGCATCTTCAAGCGTTAAATATTGTGCATGAACATGTGGTGAAAAAAGGAAATAAAATCCTAATAAAATTAGCGCAAGATTTGATTTGTTTATTAATTTCATTTAGCTACCTATTTAATACTGAACCATCATTCATTATTAGATTAAAAAATATAATCTAAATTAAAATTCCTTTTTTTATTATCAGCTTTACGTTTTGGCGTAATATATCGATAGACGGAGTTTTCTCATCTTTTGCCCAATTGTCTATCATATATCTCAACCCCCCGAGCAGAAAGTACCGGAAAGCTTTTACATTTATATTTCGATTTATATCGCCTTTATTTATCCCGTCAGTTAATATTATTTCGCCGTCTTCTATAAATCGTTCGCTATATTTAATCCATAAACCGTCTTTTTTGTGAGATGCATTTGTTTGTTCATTAACAAAAACAATTGCAAGTAAAGGCTTGTTATAGAATATATCAAAGAAAAGGTCAATCAATTGATCAATTTTGCTGATGGAATTAATATCACTCCTTTGTTTGAGCGCTGAAATTTCTTTATATAACTGACCCCAAAGATTTTCAAATATTTTATTAAGGATTGCTTCTTTACTTTTGAAGTACAGGTATATACTTCCCGTTGCAATTCCTGCGAATTCCGCAATGTTGTAAATTTTAGCATTATGAAATCCGTTCTTTGCAAAAACCTTTATAGCTGCATCTAAAATATCTGCTTCTTTATTTCCTTCTTTTACTCTCATACCTTGCTTATTGATAAATGAATCACTATTCAAATATAAATATTTTAAATATATTTGTCAAGAAAAAGTTAAATTTAAATAATTACAGACTTATTCTATCATCGCCATTCCTATGGAATATTCCGTGGAATTAATGGCAACGGAATATCTCTATATCCGGCGGATATTTATTATATTTAATAATAACACAGCAATAATTAATAAGGAATTTCATTTGTCTTGGCCGTCTGATTTGAATTGAATAATTTTGTACGGCAGTACTTATTTTGAAGGGATTATCAATGCGAATAAACATTATTCTTATAATAGTTATTCTATCAGCCTGCATGGGCTTTTCAAACGATATGCCCCGGCTTATACCTTTTCGTAAGGCAAATAAGTGGGGCTTTTGTAATTTTAAAAAAGAAATTCTAATAAAGGCGCAATATCAGGAAGCAGATAAGTATTTTAAAGGCTACTCTCGGGTAAAGTTAAATGGAAAATTTGGTTTGATTAATAGAAAAGGCGTTCATGTATGTGCGCCTATTTATGATGATATTTATTACATGATCGAAAACAGGGCTGGAATTGAAAAAAATAAATTATGGGGATTTATTAATCCGTTCGGGAAGCAAATTGTTAATCCCGTTTATGATGAGATATTTTCTTTTAATGAAGGTTTGGCAGCAGTCAGGAAAAACGATAAATGGGGATTTATTGATACAAACGGAATTGAGGTAATTCCGTTAAATTATAGTAAAGTTTACAGTTTCAAATGTGGACTTGCAGGTGTATTCTTTAATAAAAATTGCGGGTTTATTAATAATAAAGGTGAAAATGTAATAAAAATTATATATAACCAAATTCCGCTGCGGTATGAAGATGTTTTTTCTGATAGTTTATCAGCCGTTCGTCTAAAAGATTCCTGGGGTTTTGTCAATTTGAACGGTAAGGTTGTTATACCTTATGTCTTTGATTTTGTGTTCGCATTTAGTGAAGGTTTGGCAGGTTTTGTTCAAGATAGGAAATGCGGATTTATTAATAAATTTGGCATTATTGTTATTCAGCCTCAGTTTGATAATGTATATCAGTTCCATGAAAATTTTTGCTGCGTCTGGAGAAATAAAAAAGCAGGATATATTAATAAAATAGGAAAATTATTAACTCTATATAAATATGATGAAGCATATTCCTTTAGTGAAGGCAGAGCTCGTATAAACATTGCAGGCAGTTATGGATTTATTGATGCTTCGGGAACTGAGGTAATTCCATTAATTTATGAAAGCGAAGATAATTTCCATGAAGGGCTTGCAGCTGTTAAAAAAAACGGGAGATGGGGATTTATCGATGTAAATGGAAATAAAGTTATTCCATTTAAATATGAGAGCGCCGCTTCATTTGGAGATGGCATAGCTCAAATAAAATATAATGGTAAATTAGGTTTTATCGGAAAAAACGGGGAAGAGTACTGGGATGATAAATGAGAAAAACATCCTTTTTACCAAAGCGCCGCATTAAATTACTTTTAATAAAATATTTGTAGTAAATAGGTTTTAATCGAAAGAATAAGCTATTTAAAATATTTATTTTGCTTTTATAATTATAACCATAACTCCTTATCAAATATTTATTTAACTATTCATTTTACTCAATATTATTGAAGATGATGAGCTTTAGTGTGTCATATGGACTTGACAAATAATATTTCTTATTATAAATTTGCATCAGGTTAAACGTTTAACTAATTATGACAAATTCTACAATTAAAGACGTAGCAAAAATTGCCAATGTTTCAATTGCCACAGTTTCATTAGTAATCCATGATCATAAGAGGATTTCTCCGGAGACGAAGCAAAAGGTACAGCAGGCTATCAAAAAATTAAATTACCGCCCTTCACGCTCTGCCAGGGGGCTTGTTTCAAGAAAAACAGGCAACGTGGGATTCATTTTAACCAACGATCACTTTTTACGTACAGAACCTTTTTATACTCAGATTTTCATGGGTACGGAATTTGAAGCAAGAGACCATGAATTTTATGTATTGCTTGCCACTGTGGATTCAAGCATTAATGGAAATGCATCTTTACCTCGTTTTATTCTTGATAAAAACATCGACGGGATTATAGTAGCCGGAAAAGTTCCACAGCTTCTTATCGATAAATTAAAAATATATGATCTTCCCATAGTTTTTGTTGATTATCTGCCTTCCGATAAGAAAAGCTCGGTAATCGCAATTGATAATGAACTAGGAGGAGTTTTAGCCACAAATCATTTATTAGAGCTTGGTCATAAGCAAATCGCCTTTATCGGCGGCGATATTGGACATCCGAGTATAAACGACAGGTTTAATGGTTACAAACAGGCATTGGCAAAAGCAAACATCCCTTTTATTCAAAAATTAATAGAGACAGACGAAAATTATCCTGCAAGGGCTAACGGTTATAATGCGACAAGGAAACTTTTTTCTGTTAATAATAATATTACCGCTGTTTTTGCATGTAATGATGCTATGGCAATTGGCGCAATGCAGTATTTGAAAGACTCAGGAAAACGCATTCCAGATGACGTTTCGATAGTGGGATTTGATGATGTTGTCCCGGAAGGCATGGTCGATCCTTCTTTATGCACCGTGAATGTTCCGAAATTGGAAATGGGAGTAGAAGCCATGAGACTTATATCGGAACAAATAAAAAATCCGGATTATAAAAACCAAAAAATACTGGTACCTGTAGAACTTATTATAAGAAAATCAACACGAAAAATTTAAAGTCGTAAGAAAAATATGCGTGCTGCAATTTTTAACGGACCTTTAGATATTGAAATAAAAGATTATTCTCTTCCTGACCCGGGTAAGAATGAATTATTATTAAAAGTTGAAGCATGCGGTGTATGCGGCACTGATTTCCATATATTCAGCGGCGAATCTTATGCTAAGCCTTCTATTATTACAGGGCACGAATACGCAGGAATAATCGTTGACAAGGGGAAAGATGTTAAAGAATTTAATACCGGAGATCATATTGCCGTAGACCCTAATATTTATTGCGGAGAATGTTACTACTGTAAAAACGGTAATATAAATTTCTGCTCCAATCTAAAAGCTTTAGGAGTAAGCATAAATGGAGGCTTTGCAGAATATTCCTTAGTCCCTGTTTCCCAGGCTTATTTTATTCCAAAAGATTTTTCTTTCACTTCTGCTGCATTTGCGGAACCTCTGTCATGCTGTATAAGAGGAATCGATCGGGCGGCAATAAAGCACGGGGAAAGCGTTGTTATCATCGGTGGCGGAACAATCGGTTTACTTATGCTTCAGCTTGTAAAAATATCAGGGGCAGGTAAAATTATGTTGATTGAACCTGTTTCAGAAAAAAGAGAAATGGCTGCTTCGCTTGGCGCTGAATATGTATTCGATCCGGAATATAAAGATATGTTGAATCAAATATCTGGTATCACTTCCGGCGGTCCCGATGTTGTTATCGAATGTGCAGGCAACAGCAAAGCTGCAGAGTTGGCAGTTAGTTTGCCTAAGCGGGGAGGCAGAGTAATTATCTTCGGATTATCCGGTAAAAAAGATTCCGTAAATATTAATCTTCAGGATTTTTTCCTAAAAGAGCTTTCTATAAAAGGCTCTTTGTTAAATCCATTTACTTTCTCAAGAGCAGTTGAACTTTTAGTAAATAAAAATATTCAAGCCGGTAAATTGAAACCCAGTTTATCTAAGCTTGAAGAATTACAAGATATTTTGTCTTCTCCTAGAAAGTCGACAATAATTAAACATCAAATAACACCAAACTAATAAGGAGCTCGCTATGAAAAAATTTGGACCTTTGTTTATCAT
>CAZUCY010000179.1:0-6144 GCA_964618785.1 uncultured Ignavibacteriaceae bacterium
GGTTATCTATACATAGATTAATTTTCTCCCCAAGGTAACCTTCAATTTTAACTGATGATGATGAAGATGGAGAAAATATATCTTTAGCTTTTATACTAACGGATTGCGGGTCGTCTTGTGCCCAAACATTTATTGAGAATATACAGTACATAATAAAATAAAATATTAGGGAAACGCAATTCTCTTTTTTACTCATAATTGTCTCACCTTTTTATTAAAAATCGGAAATATTTATTGTTGAATGTATCAATAAGTTATGAATCTGTTGGAAGTTTTATTACAAATTTTATTTTAGAAATAGGATTCCATACAAAATGGTATATTAAATAATAATCTTTATCTTAATCAAGTAAAAATTCGTTCATTACATCTTCAACTCGACATCAGCCCGCAGGGATAGTGCGTTTCAATAAGCTTTTATGTTAATCTCATAACTCTTTGACTGACCATTACCAAAATCCACCCATACCCACTTACTGTCACCACTGACAAATAATTTTCGGAAAATGTTTTCTCCGTTGCATGTTATGTTTACAGATTTCGTAGAAAGCTTGAAAGGTCCGATGCGGATTCTTGCCTTATCAACTGCCTTTTCGCTTTGGAGAATAACCTTATAATCGTTGCCATTCTTTTCAATGTTCATTGAAAGATTGAACAATTGTGTTGTACCTTTACTAAAAGAACGGATAGGCCAATTAGTTACTTCAATCGAATTCCAATCAAGTGGCATCCTCGGCATTAGTGTAAGCTGCTTTGCATTTATATCATCTATACCCAAAATCACTTGAGTAGTGTAAACTACCTCGCCAACCTGAAAAAGATTACCCAAATCTCCCCACCGCCTCCATATTGATCCATCATAATCGATTACTGATCCTTCCGGTACACGGTACGGATGTTCAAGACGTGGGGCAAAACATATTTTAGCCATCCAGTCGATCATTTTCGAGGCGTCTTTTATCTGATCTAGTAAAAGACCGGCTTCGGTAATAAAACCCTGACCATATCCAATGCCGGCAGATGCCGCATAAGCGGGAGAAGTTTTTGCCACCTGCATTTTAAACGTGCGCAGCGTTCTGTCTTTCCAACCCGCAGGTAATTTGTTCGCAACATCATAACCCCAATAGTCCATACCTATAACTACAGGCGCCAGGGTTGCAGGTCCTCCAGCCCAGTCTGCTGTCTTCCCGGGATCCCAGATATCGCCCCAGGGAGACATGGTTGTAGGATAATAAACTTTAATAGAATCCATATAAGCATTGGCAATTTTCTGCCACCTTTCCGCCCATCTTGTCCGCTCTGTACTTTTTGCCATATCAATATATCCAAGCAGTCCAAGGTAACAGTTTAAATCGCAGAACATACTCTCCATCTCCATACCGCCTTCTGATTCGCTATAAAGCAGCCCATGTTCGGAAAACGATAATTTCGGATTTGCAAAGCACCATGGTATATACTCTGCGGCTTCCTTAATTGAATTCCATCTCTGATCAACCCAGGCTTTAGGCTTGCCCTGTTTGAGCCATGTACGCCAACGGCTTAGCATAAGTATACCATGCCCATCGTTCTCTCCATTGCCAAAATCATGTGTTTTATACTTTGTTAACCACCCAACCTTTCTCAAAACATCAAAATATATAAGAGGCTTGTTGGCAATTACTGTTGCGTGTCCCGGAACAGGCTTACCACCAAGCTGAAGTTCAGGAAACGAATTCGGGAAATACATCATCCATCTGTCGAAATAATCTACAGCAGTGTTAACCTTTGATGTAAATCCCATGTTGCTTAAAAGTGTAAGTGTACGGCATCTTGTATAAGAATCATCGTAATATGCTCCAAGCCCCGGGGTCCAGCCTCCAATTCCTTCATAATGATCTGCGCCTTTGGATGATTCATGTACTGTGCCATCGCTATCAACCCTGGTAAGTAATTCGTTGGAATTTTCATAGAAAATATTTGTCATTAATAATGCGGTTGGAGAGCCCGAAAATTTAACTTTGGAACCCTTAAAATTATCAGCGGATATGTCAGGAATGACTTCAGATATTGCCTGGTAGTTAATATCATTATTCTGTGTATTGAACTTTGCCCTCAATTTTTCAATAGCATCCTTACGGAAAGATGGATATCCCTCGGATGATTCAATTGTATGTCCATTAATCCAATCTTGAGTAGAATCTTTTATTATTTGACCCGGATAAATCAATGAATTACGGCCAAATGCTGAGTCGCTGGCTGCAACTCCACCAAAGCTGAGACCATTAATTTCGCAAAATCCTTTTTTGTGAACATTGTCAAATAGTTCTAAGTATTCAATTTTTTCATTGCGAAGACTAATAACAAAGTAATAAGTATCCGGAAGGTTATCATAACCACGCAAACCATTAGCTATGCATAATGCATTATCAAGCATTTTTTGCATATTAGTGTCACTCTTAAAAGGTTCTTGAGATTGTTTGTAATTATAGCTTATCCAACTAGTGTAACCCATCACGAGGGGAATGACATCTACCTGACCGGAAACATATCTAATTTTAATTTCTCCTATTTTAGTTCCAAAGAAAAAATTTTCAAATCCATTTCCCCCGCCCCAACCGGGATGACATAAATCCACAGAATTAAGCCCGCCAAGGATAAAAAGTTTTGAAGCTTTTACTCCGCCCATCTTTAATATTACACTATCACCTTCCTCAGGATTCCAGAAACTACCATTCAGAAAAGGTATTCCATCAACATATTTCAACAAATTGGTATTTACAGATAAATTACGATTAGGCATTAAGCAAGCATATTGGCTCTCAACATTTGATTTTTGCGCAAATAATTTAATGGGATTGTGTACAATCAATAATAGAAGAGTCATCAGGATAAAATTGAAATTTCTTGCAGTCATTTAAATCTCCAACAATTAATTATTAATAAGGAATTTGAATACATACCCATCATTTACATTATTTTTAATATTATTATATTCGTTTTGCTTATACTATTAATGAAAAAATAGAAAATTATTTTAAAGTTTCTTCCTTGCCTGTACGAAATTTATAATATGTTTGGATTTTACCTTCTTTTATATTTCACCCCCTTTTTAATCATCAACCTTTGACGTTAAACAATAGGGAAAAATTATACAAACTATCTTACAGGCATGAAAGAAGCATTTTCCGAAAGTGAAGATTTATTCCCGGCTCCATCTACCGCTTTTACTTGATAATTAGCATTTATATCGGTGTTTCCATCATCAAAATAATATGTCCCCTTAGCAACTTTATCTATTATTATTCCGTTCATGTATATTTCATAATAACTTAACCAGTGGTCATCTGTGGATGGTGACCATATTATTTCAATACCATTATGTCCTAAATTATTTGCAGTATTTTTAGATACTCCGGTAGGAGTGGTAGGTGGTGTTTTATCTATTTTATTTCCCGGATGGTACGGCATATTTAGATAAATTAACTCTCCAAGTGCCGGATTTTCCATTGTTATGCCGTTAGTCATTATATCACTACCTATTCTGTCTTGCGAACCTGCCTGTTCCTGGTAACTAATATTGTAATTGCTTGATGGATTTAATCCTTTGGGATATATGGTGATTACTATATTTTCTTTATGGTCGGTTTCTACAGCATCGACTTCGATATCTGAACCGCTTGATAACTGATTTTTTTCTATTATTTCCACTTTAATTGTATGCGCTGTGTTTGATAATCCCGTTTTACTGAATAAAATCTGTTGTGGAACTGCCCCTGGAACATTTAAATTAAATGTATCTACTGTTTTCTGAAATGCGCCATCTATATAAACATTTGCTCTACCGCCGTTCATACCTCTGCCGCCTATCCATTTAACCGATGTACCATTAAACGAATAGTTAAAATATTCTCCTACCGTGTTACTAATTGATATGGTGTTTTTATAACATCCGGGACGGATAACATGACTCCAGTGGCTGCCTGTATATGTTATTAGTTTATCCTGGTCATCTGCTCCTATGAACGGTCTGTGACGAAATATTATCATTCCTTTATCTGTGTCTTTGTTTAACCTCTCAAAATAATAATACGGATCATCTCCTGTTGCATTCGGATGATATACCCTGACACCTTTACCGGCAACTCCTTGATCTTTCATGTATTTATATATGTCTATTAAAACTCTCATTCCTTCTTTCTTATCCAAAGGCATACCAACATTTAAATCCAAATTTTCTAATATACAATCAAAACACATTGTAAGACAACTTCGGTAACCATCGTTATATTCTTCAGATTTTAATGTCTCAGGTACTTCTGAAAGTTTATCAGGAGGAAAAAGATATGAAAGATAGAAATTGTACGTGCCGAATGAACCATCACTCGAACTATTATTAATACTTAGCCGGTTGTTTTCCCAGTTTATATAAGTCCCTCCATAATTGCAGCTTTGAAACGCACTTTGTTGATGCGTATCTAAAAATTGTTTTATCAACTCATTTATTTTCTCATCCATATTGAGTAATTCTGTATTTGTCGGTATTCCGTATAACATCAACCCATCATTCCTCCATGCAAAATCACCCCATTGTTTTACTTTCTTATCAAGCAAATTCAGAATCCAATTGTATGTATTTTGATCTGTTGCATATTTTAGGAAATATCTTCCCCAGCCATCATCACTACCTACATTAAGCAGCCATTCAGGATGTTCCGTAGCGACTTCCGATCCTTCTGCAGCCCGGTAAGCCGTCATATATATTAACATGGCTATATTATGTTTGTTTAAGTATGATTTTAACTGGCTCCAATCAGGGCCATTCCAGGTACCTATTTTATCCCACCATCCGTAATCCTGATGTAAACAATCAGCGCCGCAATAACTCATCAACTTTACCAACTTATACGTGTCTTCCAGCCTATCAATAAAATCATTCCAGTGTATTCCCCACTTTGGCGCCATTCTTATCGCACCAAAATACGGCTCACGTGTATAATCCCACCGGTAACGGTATTGCCATTCCAATAAACTATTTCCCATTTCATCAAGATCTTTATTGTATACTCCGCTAAATCCTTTGGGCATTGTTATTATTTCTCCGGGAGATACAATTTTATTGTAGTCTGCTACTTTTACGCTTAGATTAACAGGTTCACCATTGTTGTTGCCGATTTCTGCTCTCCAAATCCCATAATAATCAAATCCTATATATAGCCCATCTTTTGTCTTTGGATTAAATAAACTAAACCATGGCAGAAAAGCGCTACTTGCAGACGATTGACAATATTTTGTATAAGATGAATTTATTAACGTATCGCCCAAATGTATGGCTCCTGTTCCTTCCATCCAGTATAAATTATGATTTGTATTGGCTATATCTGTTGTCATTACTCTTCCCGTAAGAATGTAGGGGTCTGTCAAAGTATGAGCAATAAAATCTGTATTTTTTATTTCAACCCACTCACGGATTAAAGACATACCTGGATATACAATATAATGTTTGCTAACTTGCACTCCCGTCCGGGATAATATTATTTCAAGTTGTAATACCGGTTCTCCACCTTCTGTAATTTGTGTTGCATTACCGGATAAATATGTCCACCCCGGAGTATTTCCTGAAAATACTACACTATCCCAGCTAAATTTTATTTCATCGGATTCATCCCCATCTTGAATATATTCCCTTGCTGATTTTGACGTCTTATTTTTAAAACTTGTTAAGTTATATGTTCCACTATTATTATTAAATGTAAGTATTTTCTCAATATTTGGTGTTCCTATAGTCCATAGTGTGCCATTTTTAGTAATATATGCATCTCCACATGTCAATGAATTGGCTGCTCTACTCAGGTTCTGCGGAAAAAGAGAAATTGCAATTAAAATTATAAAAGAAATTGGTAAGATTATTTTTCTCATGGTAAGCTCTTTACTTAATTGAATCTGAATTTGTCATTATATGAGTATTCTTTTGGCGACCAATAAGGGATATAGCCGGTAACGTGTTAATTTATAATAGGCTAAGGATGGTAAATATAATATCCCTTTCCAAATACTATATATCCCAATTAGTTTAATATACATAATTAAACCTGCCGTCCGGAGCAGCATCCCCGTTAACATAGAAATCCATTATGTTTCCATCACTCTCACTGTTATCACTCCACT
>CAZUCY010000180.1:0-6121 GCA_964618785.1 uncultured Ignavibacteriaceae bacterium
GGGCTGAATCTCTGATTGTTGCCGTTACAACGATAATGGGCAAATGGTTTAAAGGCAAAGAACTCTCCTTTGCATTCGGGTTAAACTTGACTCTTGCGAGGCTTGGTTCATTCGCAGCATTGAATTCTCCCACTTGGGGAAAAGCTTTTTATAATAATTGGCAGATTCCTCTTTTTGTTTCGACTGCCATAGCCACTATTTCTATTGTATCTGTTATTGTTTATTGGGGAATGGATATTTATGCAAGCAAGAAATTTATTTTACGTAAAGCAGCTAAACAGGACGAAATTCACTTTAAAGAAATATTCTCCTTCGGAAAATCCTACTGGTTTGTCGTACTTCTATGCGTGACTTTTTATTCGGGAATATTTCCTTTCCAGACATTTGCTGTCAAATTTTTTATGGAATCTCACGGAACAACACGGGAATTCGGCGGCTTCCTTTCAAGTATGCTTACCTTATCCGCTATGATTTTAACGCCTCTATTCGGGTTGTTTACAGATTATTTTGGCAAAAAATCATTATTAATGATGATAGGGTCATTTCTTTTAGTACCGGTTTATCTTTTAATGGCATATACAAAAGTTAATTTGTTCATCCCTATGGCAATGATGGGATTGTCATTCTCTCTTATACCGGCTGTTATGTGGCCTTCCGTAACAATAATTGTTGATGAACCTAAACTTGGTACTGCTTACGGGCTGATGACAATGATACAAAATATCGGATTAGCCGGATTTAATTTATTGATAGGTTGGGCAAATGATTTTAGCGGTGGCTACACTATGGGAATGTGGATATTTTCCACCCTCGGTTTTCTTGGAATGTTGTTCTCATATTTTCTAAGAAGATCGGAACTGGGGCCTAACGGGCATGGACTTGAAAAAGGGTCTTCTAGAAATTCCTTATAGTTTTCACGTAAAATCTTAAATTGTTTTACAAAATATAGTTTAAATAAAGGTGGATATACTTTAAAATAAAAGTTATGTTACAAACCAGAATTAAGGTCATTTATTTATTATCTCTTTTTAAATCTTTTTTTTAAGTTAATCTGACATTCGATTAGAGGATTTATGTTCCGGAATAATTCTGCATCTATATTTATTGCTTTATCAATTATTCTTCTCCCGGGATCTTCCAAGTGCCAATCTTTTGGTTTCGGATGTTTAGGGTTTGTAGCCGGGTACGGCGGATATAGTTATCAAAAATATGATCCTGTTGGTTTAAATAATTATGTTAAAGCATTCAATGAGAATTATAATGGTTCTCTTTCATCTCCGATGGGGAACTTTGGCATTGAGAGCGGCTATAGAGTTGGCATTAACTTTTTCAGGGCAAATCTTAAAGGATTTATTCTTACTACCAAAGGTTTTTATCAGTACCTGACTGAGAAAAATTCCACAGCTATAAACTCTATCGAAGGCAGCTCAAATGCAATTTTTGAACTTGATTTAAGAAATTATGGTATTGGTGTGGACCTGGGAACTTCGATTACTAATGCTTTAAGCTGGAAGGTAATTGATGCTGCTCTTCTTTATAACGCTACTGCTTTTACGGATACACGCAATTCTCCGGGACCCACAACCATTGTTTTGGAATATAACAATGAAAAATATATACTGGGATATAATATTGGCACGGGATTCATTCTTCAAATTATTAAACAATATATCAGCTTAGAAGGCGCTGCGGGTTATACTGCTTTTTCTGTTGATAGAATGAAATCCGATACCGGGCAGCCTATGCCATTATCTGAAAATTCCCAACAGACAATGAGTAATTTTATTGAATCAGGCGGATTTAGTGCGGTCGTTCAGATTAATATTGGGTTCCCGTTATAATTACAAATATCCCTTCCCCTGAAGAAATACAATCCTTTTGATTCAGTCCATATATTTCTTTTTCATTTTCCGAATGATATAAAAATACCCAATCCTTTTCTTGCTAAGCTCCCTATTTTTTTTATTCTTTTTGACTATTCATCCTTTTTGTTGTCAGTCCATAATATTTTTTTGTCCTAATGTTTAAAAGTACTTGCTTTTTAAAATTTACTTTTTTATGTTAGAAACAAAGAAAAAGAAAGTAAAAAAAATTAAATAAAACCTATAAACGCATTAAAAGAAATTAAATAAAACTTTTACAATATAAAATTAGAGTCAGATAAAATGGAATCCGATCACGGACATAAAATATTCCAGGAAGAGCGGATGAATGGAATAATGAAAATACTCGAAAAAGAAAATCGGGTACTGATAGCCGACCTATGTAAAACTTTTAATACGACATCGGTGACGATCCGGAAAGATCTTGACCTGATGGAAAATGAAGGACATCTTAAAAGAACGCATGGCGGTGCAATACTTAATAAATCTTTATTCCGTGGTCTTGCACTAAATGAAAAAGAGAAACTGAATTCGGAAGAAAAAGAACGTATAGCCAAAGAAGCTGTTAAGATGATATCTAAGGGTGATGTGATTATTCTTGATTCCGGCTCAACCACGACTCAACTGGCGCGAAACATGAAGAATTTGAAGGGTATCACAGTAATCACAAATGCCGTGAATATTGCTCTCGAACTAATTGACTCTGACTTAGAAGTAATTTTAACGGGCGGTGCCTTGCAAAAAAAATCCTTCACATTAGTCGGTTCTATAGCAGATGATTCTTTAAGGAAAATATCGGCGGATAAATTATTTCATGGTGTTGATGGGGTCGATTATGAAATAGGTATTACTACCCCTGATGTAGTTGAAGCAAATACAAGCCGGGTAATGATGCAACGTGCAGGTGAAAATATTCTTCTCGTTGATTCTTCTAAATTTGGCAGGAGAAGTTTGGGTGTGATTTCACAGATAAAAGAGATAGACAAAATAATAACAACAAAAAAAATGGATAAGCTTGAAATAAAGAAACTCAAGGATCTGGGAGTTGGAGTAATAATAGTATAAAAATAAATTATTTATAAAATTAAAATTAAAGCAAATGAGAATTAAATATATTCCAATCGGTATGTTGCTGTTATCTCTAACACTGTTATGCAGTGTTACTCAATATGGACAGGTATCGAAATATCCAGCGCTCTCGGGAAATAAAGTAGTTCTTAAGGGCGATAGCGGAAAATGGGACTTTAATAAAGTACACACCCTTTCAGTAGTTGAAGCTAATATGGATGGTTATAAATATTGGGGTTACTACGGTCTCTCTTATTATGGCGGTAATCCTAATCTCCGAAAAGCCGGCTTGGTAAGGAGCAATGATCTGGTTCATTGGGATAAGTATCAAGGGAATCCAATTATCAAGGGAGATTGTAGATGGCCTACTATCGTTTTAGTTAATTCCGTATTCTATATGTTTTATGCTGAATATGATGCAAACAATTATAGTCGTATAGTAATGGTTACAAGCAAACATGGAATAGTTTTCGATAACAAAGTAGTTGTTGTTTCAAGGGAAAAGGGCAAACAGAACCAAAATCCATTCATTTATTTTAACAAGCAGGATGGCTATTTCTATTTAACATATTACCACGGCGTAGAAAGCAGCAATGAAAAAAGCAAAAATATATGGCAGATAAAACTAAGAAAAAGCAAAGATATTAATAATCTGGAAGAAGCTTCTTCCAAAACACTTTTAACTTCAAATCAAACAATTGCTGCACCATCAATTACATTTTTCAACAATAAATATTATTTGTTAATTGAGTCAATTAAAGATGTTAAGTGGGGTAATAAAAACAAATGGGTGACGTTAGCTTATGAAAGTAATAAAGCTGATGGAAAATATAAAAATTTAAGTAATAATCCCGTCTTATTCGATAACGATGCATGTGCATTCCAATATGTTTTTGATAATCAGTTATATGTCTTTTACTCCCATTGTTTTGATATGACTGATATAACAAATTCGAATTGGGAATTAAGAATGGTGAAAGCGGTAAAATGAACAAATTTGAAATAAGCAAACTCAACAATATGAGAGTTGTGATCGTATAAAAATAATTTATTTATAAAATTAAAATTTAGGCAAATGAGAATTAAATATATTCCAATTAGTATGTTGCTGTTATGTCTAATACTGTTATGCAGTGTTACTCAATATGCACAGGTATCAAAATATCCAGCGCTCTCGGGAAATAAAGTAGTTCTTAAGGGCGATAGCGGGAAATGGGATGCGGATAAAGTACATACGCTCTCTGTAGTGGAAGCTAATAAAGATGGTTATAAATATTGGGGTTACTACGGTCTCTCTTATTATGGCGGCAATCCTGATTTTCGAAAAAGTGGATTAGTTAGAAGCAACAATTTAATTAATTGGGATAAATACGATGGGAATCCAATTATCAAAAGTGATTGTAGATGGCCAACGGTTGTTTTATCAAATTCGGTTTTTTATATGTTTTATGCAGAATATGATTCTAATAATGATAGTCATATTGTGATGCTTACAAGTAAGGATGGAATTCATTTCAATAACAAGGTTGTTGTGGTTCCTAAGGAACTCGGGACACAGAACCAAAACCCCTTCATTTATTTTAACAAGCAAGACGGGTATTTCTATTTAACATTTTATCATGGCATAGAAAAAAGTAAGGATAAAAGTAAAAATATTTGGCAAATAAAACTTATAAAGAGCAAGACTATTGATAATTTGAAAAACTCAAAGACAGTAACACTTCTTTCGTCAGATTATACGATTGCTTCCCCATCAATTGCCTTTTTTAACAATAAGTATTATTTGCTAATTGAATCATTTAAAGGAGGTATGTGGGATAATAAATGGGTGACTTTAGCTTATGAGAGCAATATAATTGATGGAAAATATAAAGAGTTAAGTAATAGTCCGGTGTTAGCCGATAATGAGGCATGTGCATTTCAATATGTATTAGATAATCAACTATACATCTTTTATTCGCATTGTTTAAATCTAGAGAAGTTTAACTGGGAATTAAGAATGGTGAAAGCAATAAAATGAATAAGTTTTTAAGTGAAATATTAGGGCAACCGGAATCTCTTGCTGTAACTTTGGATTATTATTCCTCTGCGGAAGGGGAAAAAAGTCTAAAAAAAATTAAAAAATTACTTGATAAGGAAAATTTTCATCAGATAATTTTTACCGGTATGGGTAGTTCTTTCTTCACTTCTTATGCGGCATCCTGTTTATTCAACAGTCTTGGAATACATTCTTTTGTCGTAAATACAAGCGAACTTCTTTACTATCAGTTTTCCTTAGTCACTGAGAAGACTCTTATAATATGTATTTCTCAATCAGGTGAAAGCTTTGAGGTGGTAAAATTTTTAAATCGACTCCCGGCAAATTCCTTTTGTATCGGAGTAACCAATGAAGAAAAAAGTACTCTATCAATGAAGACACAATTGTCATTATTAAGTAAAGCAGGCAGGGAGGAAATGACTTCCACTAAGACATACACTTCAATTACGCTGGTCATATTCATACTCGGCTGGTATCTTGCCGGTAAATGGGGAGAGGAAAAAATATCTCAGATAAAAAAATTTATAACTAATACTGGAGAATTACTTGCAGGTCATGAAAATTTAGTTGCGGATATATTTGATTTTTTTAGAGATATAGATTTTTTACAATTCATTGGCAGAGGACCTTCGTATTCTGCAGTGCTGCAGAGTGAATTGATGTTTAAGGAAGCGGCAAAAATGGCGGCGGCAGGAACTTTGGGCGGTGAGTTTCGCCATGGACCTATGGAAATGGTTAAACCCGGTTTTAAGTCGATATTATTTGCGGCTGAAGGAAAAACTTATAAACAAAGTATTAAAATGGCTGGCGATATTGCCAAATATAATGGTAAAGTATTAATAATTACTAATAAGAATCCTAAAATATCGGATAGTAGTATAAATGTAATTCCAATAAATCAGCCGGATGAATACTTGTATTCAATTCAATGTATAATCCCTGTTCAACTTATGGTAAATCATTTAGCATTAGCAGAAGGATATGAACCGGGTAATTTTATCCACGGTGGAAAAGTAACTTTAACCGAATAACGCAAATATGAATAAATCTCATAAAAATAAATATTTATTGATTATAACTATTTTAATGTATGTTGCCTTTGGCTTGGTCACATCTGTAATTGGTGTTATTA
>CAZUCY010000181.1:0-6061 GCA_964618785.1 uncultured Ignavibacteriaceae bacterium
ATTTCTTAGTCGGTGTCTTTTTCTTACCAGCGACAGTTTTTCTCTTCCCTTTACGCGTTCTTGAATTGGTACGGGTTCTTTGTCCTCTTGATGGTAAACTTTTTCTATGTCTAATACCTCTATAAGAACCAATATCCATAAGCCTTTTTATATTCTGCTGAATTTCGGAACGTAAAGCACCCTCAACTTTAAAATCTGAAGTTAATATCGCTCTAATTTCGGCAACTTCTTCATCAGTAAGTTCTGAAACTTTTTTATCTGGACTCACTTTTGCCTTAGTTAATATTTCCGATGAAATTGAAGGGCCAATTCCGAAAATATATTGAAGTCCGAAAAGTACTTTCTTATTTTTTGGTAAATCAACACCAGCTATACGAGCCAATTATTTTCTCCTTAAAATATTTATTAACCTTGACGCTGTTTATGTTTAGGATTTTTACAAATAACTCTAACAACGCCTTTACGTTTTATAATTTTGCAATTGTCGCAAATCTTTTTTACAGATGCTCTAACTTTCATTTTTCAGCTCCGCTATTTATACCTGTAGGTAATTCTACCTTTTGTTAAATCATAAGGAGATAATTCAATTGAAACTTTATCTCCTACTAAAATTTTAATAAAATGCATTCTCATTTTACCCGAAATATGAGCAAGAATTTCATGACCGTTGTCCAGTTTCACTTTAAAATGGGCATTCGGCAGTGTATCTGTTACAATTCCGTCTACTTTTATAGGTCCTTGTTTAGCCATTAACAAACCGTCAAAATTTCCGGTTTACCAGTTGAAACCAAAATAGTATGCTCAAAATGAGCAGACGGTAAGCCGTCTATAGTTATTACGGTCCATCCATCGTAATTAGTTTTAACATTATATTTACCCATATTAACCATCGGCTCTATTGCTATAGTCATTCCATTTTTTAATTTAGATCCTGAACCTTTTTTACCAAAATTAGGTATGGAAGGCTCCTCGTGTAAGTATTTTCCCACTCCATGACCGCATAAATCCCTTACAATCGAGAATCCGTTTTCTTCAACATATTTCTGGACAGCATAAGATATATCATGTACTTTGTTATCAACTAACGCCTGTTCAATGCCGATATACAAAGATTTTTCGGTGACATCCATTAATCTTTGTTTCTCAGCAGAGATTTCTCCGACTGCTACACTTAGCGCTGCATCTCCGAAATAACCATTTTTTTGGACACCCACATCCAACGAAATTATTTCACCATCTTTAAGAACTCTGCTTCCCGGTATTCCATGAACGACTTCGTCATCAACTGATGCACAAATTGCAGCCGGAAAATCTATAGATGAACCACCTTGGGAATATCCTTTAAATGCAGCTACTGCATTGTTGCTTTTAATATAATCTTCGGCAATCTGATCCAGTTCCTTTGTTGTTATTCCAACTTTAATAGAACTTTTCAAAAGTTGAAGTGTTTCTGCAGTAATCCTACAACTTTCTCTAATATAATCTATTTCTTTTTTTGTCTTTATATATATCACAAACTTCTAAACCTGATTGTAAAATTATACCGCTGGTTTGTTTACTTATCGCCTGGCTTTAAGTTTACCGGTTTTCATAAAGCCGTCATAATGTCTCATAAGTAAATGAGATTCAATCTGCTGCAAAGTATCCAGAGCCACACCAACAACAATCAATAAACTTGTACCGCCAAAGAATTGTGAAAACCTGCTTGAAACACCCCAGTTAGAAACAAAAGCGGGTAAAATTGCAATAATTGCTAAAAAAAATGATCCCGGTAAAGTAATCTTTGTCAGGATATTATCAATAAATTCGGATGTTTGTTTTCCGGGTCTAATACCTGGAATAAAACCGCCTTGTTTCTTCATTGTATCGGCAACATCTTTAGGATTAAACGCAATTGCCGTATAAAAATAAGTAAAGAAAATAATCATTATCGCATAGAGGACAGAATATACGGGTGAATTATAAGCAAAATAACGTGATACGTTTTGCAAAAATTCATTATTTGGGAAAAAAGACAGTACAGTGCTCGGAATGAACATAATTGACTGTGCGAATATAATTGGCATTACACCAGCCGTATTTACACGTAGGGGAATATATTGTGTAACACCACCATAAACTTTCCTGCCTACAACTCTTTTTGCATATTGAACCGGGATTCTTCTTGTTCCCTGAGTAACCAGAACAACGCCGGAAATAATTAGAACCATTAATGCTATTATTACAATCTCTATGATGATGCTTCTTGTGCCCTGATTTATAAGCTGGTATTCATCAAGAAGCGCAAACGGAAACCTATCGATTATGCCGATAAAAATTATTAAAGAGATACCGTTTCCAATTCCTTTATCTGTAATTTGTTCTCCAAGCCACATCATAAAAATTGTGCCTGATGCAAGAATTAAAACAGTAGAAATCGTCCATGAAATACCTTGAACGCCAAGTGGAACGACAGGTATACCTTGAACATTAGTACTAATAAGTTTAATGGTGACACCCCATGCTTGAAGAGCAGCTATTAAAACAGTACCGTACCGCGTAAGCTGAGTAATTTTTTTTCTGCCGTCTTCACCTTCCTGCTGAAGCTTCTGAAAATAAGGAATAACAGCTCCAAGCAACTGTATAATAATCGATGAAGAAATATAAGGCATAATACCAAGTGCAAAAATAGCTGCATTATGAAATGCACCTCCTACAAACAAATCATATAAACCAAACAGGTTATCTGATGTTTGATTTCTGGTGCTTTCCGATAACAAAGCAGCGTCAATACCGGGCAGTGTTACGTGAGCACCAAGCCTAACAATAACGAGTAGCGCCAAAGTATAAAGTATTCTCTGACGTAGTTCGTGAATTTTAAAAATGTTACGGAATGTTTCTGTAATTTTTGCCATTTATTCTGTATTAAATCTTTTCTATCGTTCCACCCGCAGCTTCAACTTTGTCTTTAGCTGTCTGGCTGAACGCGTTTACCTGAATTTTTAGTTTAGTTTTCAGTTCTCCGTTACCCAACAATTTAACCGGTGTTTTAGTAGATGATATTAAACCGTGTTTTTTCAAAGTTTCAAGGTTTATCACCGTTTCAGTCAGTTTTTTAGAAACAACTAACTTTTCGATCAGATCTATATTTACAATTTGATAATAAACTTTAAATATATTCGTAAACCCGAATTTAGGAATTCTTCTTTGAAGAGGCATCTGGCCGCCTTCAAACCATCTTTTCTTCCGGGCGCCTGAACGGGATAATTGTCCGTTCATACCTTTTGTAGCCGTTCCGCCATGTCCGGAACCTTCGCCTCTGCCGATTCTTTTTGGATTCTTTCTTGAACCCTCTGCATACTTTAAATTACTTAGTCTATCCATTATAAAACCTTGTTACTTCTTGATTTCTTCAACTTTAACTAAATGAGCAACTTTATTAATCATACCTCTAATTTGCGGAGTATCGTTATGAATAATTTCCCAATTAGGTCTGCCCAGTCCCAATGCTTCAACTGTACGTTTCTGGTCTTTGGGCCTATCAATAACACTTTTTGTCTGAATAACTTTAATTTTTCCCATAATTTCCTCAATTAAGCGCTAAAAAGTTCAGTAATGGTCATTCCTCTTTTCCTTGCCATTTTTCTGGCATCCGTAATATTCAACAACCCGTTTAACGTAGCCTTAACCTGATTATGAGGGTTGCTTGATCCCAATGATTTAGTAAGAATATCCTCAACTCCCGCAGCTTCAAGAACCGCACGAACACCTCCGCCAGCAATTAAGCCCGTCCCGGGAGAAGCAGGTTTAAGTAACACTCTGCCTGCGCCAAACTTGCCAATAATTTCATGTGCGACTGTCCCCTTAATAACAGAAACACTCACTAAATTTTTCTTTGCATCATCAATTCCTTTAGAAATTGCATCGGTTACTTCATTTGCTTTACCTAGCCCTACACCAACAACTCCTTTGCCATTGCCGACAACAATAATTGCATTAAAACTGAAACGTCGGCCGCCTTTTACAACTTTAGCAACCCGGTTAATGTGAACAACTTTTTCTTTTAGTCCATCAGTTTCGCTTGACTTTACATTTTTCAATTGAGACTCCAAGTACCACTCTTTAAATGATTAGAACTTCTTATTTAATAAAACTTTTCAAAATAGCACCGGCAGAATAAATCTGCCCACCGGCAAAGTTAAGCTGCCGGAAGAGGACTCGAACCTCTACAGACGCCTCCAAAGGGCGTAGTCCTGCCATTAGACGATCCGGCAATTTCAACCATTACCATGATTAAAACTTCAATCCCCCTTCACGTGCACCATCGGCAACCGCTTGAATACGTCCATGATATCTGTAACCGTTTCTATCAAATACTACAGTGAAAATTTTTTTTTCCAGCGCTTTCTTTGCGACCACATTTCCAATTACTTTACTTTTAGCAATTTTCCCTTTTATATTTATTATTTCTTCTTTTACATCTTTTGAAAGAGAAGAAGCAGAAACGATTGTTTTTCCGGAAGTATCATCTATTATTTGAACATAAATATTATTTAAACTACGGTAAACAGTGAAACGCGGTTTTTCTGTCGTACCAAACATTTTTTTTCTTATCTTTATTTTAGATCTTAATCGTGAATTTTCGTTTCTTTTTATCATCTTATAATATTACTCCCTAAAATTATTTGCCTGCTGTTTTACCTGCTTTTCTAACAATATGTTCATCAGAATATTTAATTCCTTTTCCTTTGTAAGGTTCAGGCTGCCTGATTGATCTAATTTTTGCAGCTACAAGACCGACAAGTTGTTTATCAATTCCTGATATAACTATTTGCGTTTGAACCGGGGTTTGTAAAGCAATCCCATCCGGAGGAATGAAAAATATCGGATGCGAATAACCTATATTTAAAAGAAGGTTCTTACCTTTTAATTCAGCCCTGTATCCGACACCAATAATGTCTAAAGTTTTTTGATAAGCCTTGGTTACACCATCAATATTATTCTGTAAAAGAGCACGTGTTAATCCATGAAGGGCTTTATTCTCCTTTAGATCATTCGGCCTGCTTACAATAATTTCTTCACCCTTTATCTGCACACTGATATTTGGATGAACCTCGTTTTGCAGTTCTCCCTTCGGACCTTTTATTATTATACTCCGACCACTCTGGGAAACCGTAACATTTTTTGGTATTGTAATTGGTTTTTTACCTATTCGTGACACGTTAAAACTCCATTCAATAATTTACCATATATAACAAACTATTTCACCACCTAAAGCTTCCCGTCTGGCATCATTATCCGTCAGCAAGCCTTTCTGAGTAGATATAACCGCTATTCCTAATCCATTTAAAACTCTCGGTAATTCTTTAGAACTTTTATAAACTCTTAAGCCGGGTGTGCTGATTCTTTTCAAACCACCAAGTGCCGGCGTACCATTTGTATACTTTAGCTGAACTCTTAAAATATTTTGTTTATTATCTTTAACAACCGAATAGTCTACTATAAATTGTTGTTTCTTTAAAATTTCAACTAAGCTTTTTTTCATTTTAGAAGAAGGAATATCCACTAAAACTTTTTTAGCATCGGATGCATTTCTAATTCTAGTTAAAAAATCTGCAATCGGATCAGTTACGGGCATAAATTTATTACTCCTTCTACCAGCTTGACTTTTTTAATCCAGGAATTTCGCCTTTTGAAGCCATTTCTCTAAGAACAAGACGCGAAATACCAAATTTACGATAATATGCTCTAGCTCTGCCGGTAAACATGCATCGATTATGCAATCTTACCGGAGAAGCATTTCTTGGCAACTTTTGAAGACCGACATAATCACCTTTTTCCTTCAATTCTTTTCTAAGCTTATCATATTTTTCAACAAGCTTCCTTCTTTTTTCTTCTCTTGCTAATAAACTTTTACGAGCCATTAAATCTCCTATTAAACTGTTTTTATCTCTTTTTTTCTAAACGGGAAACCAAATGCCAACAGCAATTCATAAGCTTCGTTATCAGTTTTTGCTGTTGTAACAAATGTAATATCCATACCAAGTACCCTTGTAATTTTATCAACATTCATTTCAGGGAA
>CAZUCY010000182.1:0-6022 GCA_964618785.1 uncultured Ignavibacteriaceae bacterium
CACTGACAACAAACCTTAAGTTGGCTTTGGTTAAATCTTCCAAAGCAGTCTGGTCACCTGTTTTGATTTTTATCGCAAGATCTATTTCCTTGTCTGCAGTAAGAAGTTCTACTTTCCCGATTTCTTGTAAATATTTATCGAGAGATTGACTTTCCCGATTCGTAAATTGCTTTGTAATCCTCATAGTAACACCTTGTCTATTATTTATTCATATTGATCGTTTTTACTTTACATGGATTAAAAACATCTTTATATACAAATTCATCTTCAAACGAACAATTATTATTTCCATGTACGCTTTCAAAATATTCTTAAAGTAATAGATTTTTTTTGCTAATTTTAATATCATCAACAAACTTCTCATAAATATGGTCACTCAAACACGAAGTGACTAAATAAGAGATTTTTTAGAAAATTTCTAATTCATATTTGACTTGTATTAAATTAAGTATTTTGTGTCAAATGAATATTGAATTTTTTTAATCGCCTATAGGGGACACGTAATTCTTTTCAAAAGCAAAAGGTTCTTAGAATTATATTGATGAAAAATCTACACTAATATAAATTAGTACTACTAAAAATTCAATTATTAACTATTTGAATTCGTACTAAATCTAAGGCAATCATATAATAAAACATCGATTTTTATTAATTATTTCAATTCATCAAAAGACACTTTAATCTTTTATTTGGAAGACTTTGGTATAAAAGTTTCAAATTGATTAAACATATTTTTAAATAATCTATAAAAAGTTAATATGTTTAATTAATATTTCTGACTGTATTTCCACCCCGTTCCATAGCTTTTTGAAGTGCAAGATCAGCATTAAAAATTACTTCTTCAGGATTAGTTTTGTTGTTTGCAGATGCCACTCCTATTGATACAGTATAAGTAGTTTGTTTTGAAACAACTGCAACCGGTTTTCTTGCTATTTTAACTCTCAATTTTTCAGCCCAGAGAAAAACGTCTTTTGTATTTGCATTAAAGAAGTAAACACCGAAAACCCTCTCTGATATCCTGCCAAAAATATTCATGGGCGTCATTTCTTCAGCAATTGTTTCTGATATGGAACTTAATACATTAGGAAAAGGATTTCCATCAAACAAAGATTCCTGTTCAAGGAAATCATCAATTTTTATTAAAGCCAAAGCACCTGATATTTTTAACTGTGCAGCTTTAAATAGATCGGATGCCAGCCTCTCATTAAATGATTCTGCATTCAATGTTTTTGTCTCGATATCAATCGAGATATAACTTTTAAGTAACAGTTGTGTTGAAAAAGAATAAATAACGAATGAAAAGATATTCGCTACGCTCTTCATAAACTGAATATCGGCATTTGAATAAGCATTTTTCTTCAGGCTTTCAAAACAAAGCACACCATAATTTTGGTTAAAATATACAAGAGGAATAGCAATAAATGAACCGTCAAAACTGACACTTTCAACTTTTGAAAATCTTTTATACCCATTAGCGGAAGTATCGTCTATCTTAACCGGCATTCCAGTAACAATAGATTTGCCCACAAGTGTTCCTGGTAATTCAATTTCAAGGTTCTCTCCAGCATATTTAAGGGAAGTATTATTGATGACTTTCTTCGTCTTAAATTTCTTTTCTATCGGATGGAAATACACAAATGTAAATGCATCCCAATGCATCAGGAGGTTTGCGCAGTTTTGAATTGAGACAAACAGTTCTTCATCATTTCCCAATTTTTTATCCTGCCCTAAAAAACTAAGTATCCCCTTCAATCTTTGCTGAGAGACAGTATCGAAATGTTTCTCTTCAAATATTGCAATAACCATTGTAATTACACGTACAAATCTTCCCAATGAATAAATTGTTTCAATCCCAAAAGCATCTCCCAATTTGGAATCAACTGCAATTATGGCAATAAGCGAAGCGTCATAAAACAATGGCACACCTACAAAGCTCCTGATACTCTGCGGTACGCAATAATATCTGATTACATCAGCCTCAGCAGCAGATGAAATATCGCTAAGTAACTCAGGTTCCCCTTTTTGAACTATTTTACTTAAAATATCATCTTCAATATCAAACTTTCGTTTCACAATATCGCATGAATTGCTTAAATATCTTTCTATTGATAATTTTTCTTTTTTCCTGTTATACCAGAAAAAAATGGCTGTATGAGCAGAATAGGCTTCCTTAATTACCGCAAGAATTTTTTCCAGTACAAAAGAAAATTGGCTATTGTTGCCAAGTTCTTTTGGGAAAGCCTCATTTGCAATTTCCTCAAACCTTTCCTTCAAATCAGGAGGCTTCAATGTGGTTTTTGAAGATTTGATTTCCGGAGTGAAATTCTCAGCGGTTATAATTTCAAGATTTTTATTCTTTGAAATTATTTCAAAAGATTCATCAAAATCATCATAAGGTTCACCTGTAGCAGGCTCTTGTTCTCCATCCTGCAATTCATTAGAAACATAGGGTTCTCCAAACTTAACTGAGTCCCGTAGAAAAATTATGAAAGCTATATATACAACCATCAGGCCGACAGCAATTATCCTTATTATTAATTCATCTGTAATAAAAAGTACTGAAGCTAAAAGTGGGACGAATAGAAAGATTAAAATTCTCTTTTTCTGCCTGCGGTCCATGTTTTATAGAATTATTAACAGAAATTTAAAAAATAATTGTTAATATAGTTTTACAATTATATAATAGCAAACATTCTGCCCCTATTTACTGTAAAATAGGTCCCTAACTTTCTTTTGAACCTCTTTTTTCCCTCTCCCCTTAACAGATGAATAAAATATTATGTCCTCAAGAGAATTTAGTCCGCCTATACTATTAAGAGTATTTTCTTTAGAAAGTCTGAATTCAGACTGTTTAAGCTTGTCGGATTTGTTCAAAATAATAAGAAATGGAATACGTGATTGTCTCAGAAGCACGTTTAATTGTATATCTAATTCCATCGGTTTATGTCGGCAATCTATAAGATGAATTGCAAGGACTATATTTTCAGACTTTGAAATAAAGCTGCTAAGTAATTTACCCCAGAAAAATCTTTCTTTTTGACTAGTTTTCGCATACCCATAACCCGGAAGGTCAACAATATAAAATTTATCATCGATAAGATAGTAATTTATTGACCTGGTTTTACCAGGTGTTGAACTTATTTTAGCCAAGCCATACTTTCCTAATAATGAATTTATAAACGATGATTTGCCTACATTGGACCTTCCACAAAGGATAACTTCAGGAAGTTTTCTTACCGGAAGTTCCTTCAAGTCGTATACAGATTTTATAAATTCACTTTTTTCAAGCATACAAAAAAAAAGTAATCCTGTTCACTGGATTACTTTTATAATTAATAAATATTATTTTAAGACCTAGCTAGATTCTTTAGTAGATTTTTCTTCTACAACCTTTGCTTCTTCAACATTCTGGGTTTCTTCTTTATCTTTCTTAGAGCGAGCCTTTGCTTCCTTCTTCTCTTTATGTTCTTCAGCTTTAGCATTAATGACATCGTTGTAATCTACTAATTCCAGTATAGCAACCTCTGCGGCATCACCACGCCTGTTGCCAAGCTTAATTACTCTTGTATATCCACCAGGACGTTTTCCGATTTTTTCTATGATTTCAGCAAATAGTTCATTAACCACATCCTTATCTTGAATTATGCTTAAAACGTGCCTTCTTGCTGCCAAATCATTTTTACGGGCTTTGGTTATAATGGCTTCGACAAAAGATTTTGTTTCTTTTGCTTTTGCTATCGTGGTCCTAATTCTTTTATATTTTAATAACGATGTAGCAAGTGATCTCAATAAGGCCGCCCGGTGACTTGCAGTTCTGTTAAATTTTCTTCCTTTTACTCTATGTCGCATGAATAAACCTTTTTCAAAAATTAGTTAATTTCAGTTTCTTCTTTTAAATACTTATCAACATCCATTCCAAATTCAAGACCTAAATTTTCCACAATCTCCATTAGCTCAGCAAGTGATTTCCTTCCAAAGTTTCTGAATTTTAACATTTCGGATTCATCTTTCCTAACAAGCTCTGCAAGATTTTTAATATTTGCTGCTTTTAAACAATTATGGGATCTTACACTTAATTCAAGGTCGTCTACACCCGTTAAAAGAATTTTTCTAACTCTTTCTTTTTCACTGTCTTTTTGACTAACCGCTTGTTCTTCTTCCTGTTCAAGATCAAAGTTAATGAAAAGCTGAATATGATCTTTAAGAATTTTTGCTGCCTGGGTTAAAGCATCGTCCGGTGTAATGGAACCGTCGGTGGCTATTTCCATTGTTAATTTTTCATAATCGTTTTTATCACCAATACGTACATTTTCAACATCATATTTCACATTTTTAATAGGCGTAAATATAGAATCGATAGGAATTACTCCTATAGTTTGATCTGGAGTAACGTTTTCCGAGGCCGGTACATAGCCCTTTCCTCTACCAAGTCTTAATTCAATATCAAATTTAGCACTTTTATTATGAGTAGAAATATGAAGACCCGGATTAAGAATTTCAACATCGTTGCTGTGCTTTTGAATGTCGGATGCAGTAAATTCACCTTCGCCGATAAAAGAAATATCTATTTTATTAGGTTTTTTATTTAGAAGTTTTAACCTGACTTGTTTTAAATTTAGAATAATTTCCGAAACGTCTTCCACTACACCTTCAATGGTAGTAAATTCATGCAATACACCTGAAAATTTAACGGAAGTAATTGCCGCGCCTGTTAAGGAAGACAGCAGCACTCTTCTTAAGGAATTTCCCAGCGTAACCCCGTAGCCCCGCTCTAAAGGCTGAAGAAAAAACTTTCCAAATGTATTCGTATAACTTGTTTCATCTAGAACAACTGTCTCAGGCATCTTTAAGTTTGATACACTCATTATTAATCCTCTAAGAATTAGTCAAAAAAATTTGATTTTATTTGGAATAAAGCTCAACAACTAATTGTTCGTTAGCATTTAGAGGAACGTCGCCTCTTTCCGGAACTTGAATAAAGGTTCCTGATAACGAGGCTTTGTCTATCGATAACCAGGAATAAGTACTGTCTTTAACTTTTTTAAGAGAGCTGTGAATAAGATCCAGTTTTTTACTCTTATCGTTAACTTTAATTATATCACCTGCTGCAAGTGAAAAAGAAGGAACATCAACCAAATGTTCGTTGACTGCAATATGTCTATGTTTTATCAATTGTCTAGCTTGTTTTCTTGATGACGCAAAACCTAATCTGTAGACCACATTGTCTAATCGTCTTTCCAAAACTTTAACTAGGTTATCGCCTGTAATGCCTTTTTGTTTATTAGCTTTTTCAAAATAATTTCTAAACTGGATTTCAAGCAGCCCGTAAATTCTTTTAATTTTCTGCTTTTCACGGAGCTGAATTCCGTATTCAGAAACTTTGGCTCTTCTTGAATTACCGTGTTGTCCCGGAGGGTAGTTTCTTATTTCAATAGGACATTTTTCGGTAAAACACTTTTGACCTTTCAAAAATAATTTTTGTTTTTCTCTTCTGCATAATTTGCAAACTGAGTCTGTATATCTTGCCATTTAATAACTCTCCGATAAAAATTAAACTCTTCTTTTCTTTGGTGGTCTGCAGCCGTTATGTGGAATTGGTGTAACATCTTTAATAGAACTAACGTCCAACCCAGCAGTATTTAAGGCTCTTATAGCAGCTTCCCGGCCAGAACCAGGCCCTTT
This sequence comes from uncultured Ignavibacteriaceae bacterium, assembly GCA_964618785.1. Lineage (GTDB taxonomy): Bacteria > Bacteroidota > Ignavibacteria > Ignavibacteriales > Ignavibacteriaceae > FEN-1297. Next base: position 5,683 of record CAZUCY010000182.1, read on the forward strand.
AACAAAAACATCAACTCTTCTCAAACCTAAATCGAATGCTTCTTTTGCCGCTGCTTCTGCAGAAGTCTGCGCCGCATACGGTGTGTTTTTTCGTGAGCCTTTAAAACCGTTTTTCCCGGCTGAAGACCACGCAATTACGTTGCCATAAATATCTGTTATAGTGACAATAACATTGTTGAATGTCGCTTTAATATGTGCAACTCCATTTGAATCAACATGTGTTCTTTTTTTTGCTTTTTTTACAACTTTAGCCAAGTTATTAAACCTCCGGGTTATCTAATAATTATTTCTTAGTCGGTGTCTTTTTCTTACCAGCGACAGTTTTTCTCTTCCCTTTACG
>CAZUCY010000183.1:0-5776 GCA_964618785.1 uncultured Ignavibacteriaceae bacterium
TTGCATTTAATTCAGTTTTAAAAACTACCTTGTTATATTTATTCATAGCCGCAAGGTATTTTACGACTGATTGGATAGTAATGTTTAAATCGCCGTTGTCTTTGTTGAGGTTCATAAGAGAAGTTTCTAATAGAACCTGGGCAAATTTTTGAATGTTCCTGATACTGTCTATAGCTACTATAGATTTTAGCTTCAGCCGGTCTAAGAGAATAGCGGCAGGGTCATTATTAGCGGCGAACTCATTTTGCGTTTTTTCAATAATTCTCAACAAACTTTCTGTTTCCAAAAGAGCAATATGAACTAATCCTTGTAATGATTGTCCGATTTCAGAATCGATGCTCGATTTTAAAGTCTTTCTTTCAGCTTGAATTAATTGGATATTTGCTTCATTTAAGGCATTATAAGCATTTAGCTGTCCATTATAAAGCTGTGCATTTCTTATAGCCGTTGCAGCCTGCCCGGCAAGAATTTCAAAAGTGTCAGTAATTTCACGCGCTTTTACTTTGTGCAAATGCTTACTATCGACATATATAACGCCTATTTTTTTATTTCCGGTAATTAACGGCGAACATAAAATAGTTTGAAGTTCGAGATGCAGAATACTTTTACTGGAGTCATATTCCGTATCGCTCTGCGCCCCTTCAATAAATTTTGAATGTCCGACATTAAAAACATCTTTAATCACTGTAGTGCTGATATTAAACATGCTCTCAGGCAGTTGATTCCCCTGCGCATCCAAACCTAATTTATATTCTAATTCGTCGGCAGAATTTCTAAGAACGATAAATCCCCTGTCCGAACTCGTAAGCCGTATTGCATTATGCAGAACCAACCGCAAAACATCTTCAAGTATTAATGTACTGTTTATTTTTTTAACTATATCAAGTATTACTTCAAGGTTCTTTATCTTTTCAGATGTCTCGCCGAAACCGGTTTGGCTTTTATCCAGGTTATCAATATTCTTTTTGAATTCGGAAAATTTCATGTGAGACAGTTATTAGTTAAAAAATTATTTTTAAAATACCGGAATAATATAAGAAATAATAAATAAAAATTGCCGATGAGATATACATAGGGATATATTTTTAAAATACCGGTTCATGTAAAATTGTTCAATTGTGCGGCTGCTCTTTTAATATGAAGATCAGCTCCGATTTTCCTGTAATCCTTTAATGCAGCTTTCAAGCACTTCTTTGCTTCCTCTTTTTTATTTATTTCTATAAATAATTCGCCGAGTTCGGATAAAGTTTCCGCATGATTAAGTACGTTTTCTAATTCGGTGTTCAATCTTAAACTTGTCCGGAAATAATTTTCAGAAAGGTCGTAATGTTTTAATTTCCTTTCTATAATTCCTTTAATTTTATAAATATCGGCAATTGAGAGCCTGTCATTTAATTTACGGCTCAGTTCAAAGGATTTATCCGCAAATGCAGAGGCTAAAGGCAGATCATTTAATTTTGCGTAAATGAACGATTTACTTAAATATGATAAAGCCAGGTTGGGCAGGAAACCCGCTTTTATTGAAATTACAATGCTTCTGTCAAATTCTCTGAGGGCTGCCTCATATTCTCCTTTTTGTGTGTGCAGCATACCGAGATTATGTCTTAATTGGGACATTCGCAATACATTTTTAACTTGTTCATATTTTATTAATGCCCGCTGATAATATAGCAATGAATCATCATATTCTCCTTTTATACTGTTCAAAATTCCTATATTAGTTTCAATAGTACCGATGAGGGCTATATCAGTAAGTGGATTAAGAAAAGAAAGGCTTTTTTCAAAATACTCTTTTGCTTTTTTTAAGCTCCCTTTGTCAACATAAATAGTAGCGAGCATATTGTTGCATTTTGCAATACCCTTTATATCGTTTTGGTTAGTAAATTTTTTTTTCGCTTGATTTATAAAATCAATACTTTTATCCCATTTAGCCTGCCGGCTGTTAACTTCACCCAGCGCTAAAAGGGAATGTGCCCTAATATTATCTAACCTGTCTTCAGGATTGATTTTAATTAATATTTGGGCATAAGTTTGTGATGCGATTTCTAATTCACCATGCGCAATACAGGTTTCCCCCAGATAAAGCATTAGTTCTATAAGTTTTGCTTTATTTAGTTTGCCGGCGGCAAATGTTATTAATAAATCGATATATAATGGATAAGTATATTCCTGTGGATTGGAACTGTGTTGCTGCTTTCTTGAAGCATGAATTTTATTTTTATGTTTTCTTTTCGGATTAATTAAACGGGCAACAATTCCTTTGAACTCTTTTAGCTGGTTTTTATCAAAGTAATTTGATAAAATATTTTTAGCAATATCTTGAGTAATATCAGTCAATATATTATTTGATTAAATAGACAAATCTGACTCCGTCCTTTGGCAATGCCTAAGGGCGGAGTTATTTATACTAACAAAACAATATCTACCCAAATTAAAAGTAAATTGTGAAGAATACCAATAAAATAGATTGCGCAATAACTTGATAAACAGCCATTGCGGCAATTCATACCTGCCTGCCTAAAGGCAGGGTTGTCCATCAGGGCGATTTAGCCTGATGACTTTAAGCGTTACAAGACATATATCATTAAAAATACTAAAAAATACATTGACAAAACAAGAATTAGTATTCTCTGTTAAAAGTCAAAAGATTCAATTCCTTAATAATTTGTAAGAAACAAAACATTCCCAGGAATTCCCTCCATTATACCAGGCTTTAGCAATTCCGCCTGAAAGAGTGGATTCAAGATTAAACCAATGCCTCATAACAAAATTTATTTGGGCGCCGATATCTGCCAGGTTTGGCTGCTCGTCGGTTTTTGTTGTAAGAGCCTGGGTAAAAAGCGACATACTGATATGACTTAAATAATGCTGTCCGATAGAAGCATTGCTGAATCTTAATGGAGGAAGTTCATTTTCTAATGTTACTTTAAAAAATCTATCGGCATCCAGACTGTAAATGGATATTCCCGGGAAACGAAAGACTTTCCTGAATTGCATTACATCTGTGTCTTCAAGCTGCCTGTTTCCGAATCCGCCGAAATAATATTTTGCCTGCACTACATTATCCGTACCTTCCGTTAAACCGGATGCTATTTTGAAATGGAAAATATTATGAGGTGCAAGCCAGGTTGAATAATTGTCCCATTCACCCCACAATTCTTCTGCGACCAACCACGCCGGTTCTTTTACTCCGAATGCTATCACGGTAAGATTAAGTTCATTCCCTTCTTCAAAATCGATACTTCCGATGCTCTTTCTTAAATCCTTTGCATTGATATTAGATTGGAACACTGCGAAGTCGGGCTGCGAAACTTTTACAATGTTATCATTGATGTATTTTACTTTAGTGTAATAGTCAATTGAGAAAGTTTGCATAACTTTAAGAGGATTATCAAAAACCCAGTATTGGGTATATCCCAATGTAAGTTTTGTTCCGATCATACCTCTCTTGCGGGTATTAAATAAATCATAAAAGTCCGTTGCATTATAATTTATGCCTACCGTTATCCTTTTACGGTACTCATATTTTACTTTTAAATGAAATTTAGGCAGATCAGCTACAGACTTAAATGGCGATACGCCAAATTCCATTGTCAAATCATGAATAATCAGCGCATCGGAAATATGCGTAAAAATTCCCAGCATTGCTTCATCCTGAAAGCCGCTAATAACGGGTATAAAGGTTAAAACCTTCAAATTATCAAGTGAATTATATTCCAGCTCATCCTGTACCATAGTAGAATCCGTCATGGAATTCTCATCCTGTTTTAGCGTTAATTTTGTCACTTCGGGATTTTTTTCAACTATTTCTTCTCCCAGATAGTTAATTGCGGATAAATGATTAGCCGGGGAATTGGGAATAACTGCCGGTATAAATCCATCGGTGGTAAACTCAAAAACAAACAGGGAATCTTTATTTAAATAAACTGGCATAAACAAGCCGCGGAGCGTATTGCTTATAGGCTCAATATCTTTACTTCCTATTTCCATACGATATATATTCGATACACCGTTTGTATAAGCATTCCAATACAAATATTTACCGTCAGGACTCCATGAAGGATTTTCAGGGGATCCCTTACCGGTAATAGTTTCAAACTTAAATGCACTGCCGGTTTTAAGACTATCGGTGTTAACAAAAATTATAGATTGTTCGCCATTTGCCCTGTGCAGAACTGCCGCCAAAGTTTTTCCAAATGGGTTTACCGAAAGATTAAGTACTTCGTCACCTGCATTAAATTTGATCAATGGAATTAATGTTCTGTATGGATATGGAGAAATGGTAAGGGAAACTTCAGCATTGGAGTGAAGTACTCCCCAGAGATCGTGCGATAAAGGCGAAATGGTTAAATCTCCAACTCTGCAATTTTTAAATAAAATTTTTGTTTTGCCAGTTGCTGTCTCAAGAACACATATATCCCTGTATAGTTCATTATTCTTGGTTGTATAAAAGAAGAGCCCATTCTCCTTATCATAGGCAGTGGATGCGACCCGGATTAAACTTGGAGTAGGTAAGGTGGCTAAATATTCCGATGCCGCAGTAGAAATTTTAAACTTCTGTATTCCGGCTAAATGATTTGGAGTATGATAACCGAATATCATTGAACCGTTGGAAGGTTCTAAATACGGCTGGGTAACCCAGCCTATAGGCTGGGTTGTAAGTCTTTTTACAGGCGTCAGTTCCGACGCTTCCAGCCGTTTTATGTTTTCTTCCTGAAAAATCTTTTCATTTGCAATAAACCGGTTCCATGCGTCTTCAAAATCAAACCCGTATATATTATTAAATTTATTTATAAATCCTTCATAAACATCGCCGGGCTCTTCCCTGAACCATTTAATTAATTTTTCCTGCCCGTACTGAATTGCTAAGTAGGAACAAAACCGCGCTCCATATAAATAATAGAGTGTTCCGAGTAAATAATTTGTTAAAGATGTTTTTGCATCAAGTTCGACATAAGACGGAAATTTAACAGAATCCAAAACCATACACCTGAAAAACATTTCGTCAAAATTCCCAAGAACTCTTCCAAACCCGCCGCTTAACCATGTCTCTAAAGAAACAGCTATTCCTTCCTGGTGCCATCTTGGAGTAAACCGGCTGTAATCGGTAAGCAAACTGTAAAAAGTTGTCAGCGGCTGCGTCTGTTCCGGCGATACTTTAGAAAATATTTTCCTTGCAGCCGCCTCCATATCGGAAGCATGGTCGCCCACTACAACATGAACAAGCTCATGGCTAAGCACCCATTGAAATCTTTCATTGAAAGGAATGTTTTCATAAGCATGTTCAAATGGTTCTATTTCAAGCCGGATAAAATTTTCAGGAACGGATGTAGCGGATGCAAATCCATAGTCGCTGGCATCATATAAACTGATCGCAATTTTTTCGGACGGCGAGTAATTAAAAATTATCATCAGCGTCTTAAGAGCATTTTCTGCGGAGTATAATATATGCGGAACTAAATATGATTGGGATTGTTTATAAATTACTTTAAAGTGCTCACTATCTTTCTCATACCAATTAGTTTGAGATTTTATAATAGACGGCAGCAACAAAATAAAAACAATTAAAAAGCAGAGAAAATTCTTTTGCAATTAAGAAAACGGTTGATATTGTAGAAGTTATATTAAAAAAAAGCCTTCAAAAAACGCTTTGAAGGCTTAAAATTACTAATCTTTAATAATATTATAAACTGTTAAAAATATTATTATTTAATAAATATTAATGAGCAAAAGCGTATCTGCTTCCGAGTTCATCAAGCTGGGAATTTGAATGAGC
>CAZUCY010000184.1:0-5709 GCA_964618785.1 uncultured Ignavibacteriaceae bacterium
TTTATTGGCGATTTTTGCTATAACCTGCCTACCGGCAGGCAGGTAATTTCACCCCCAAAGGGGTTAGGGGAAAATTGCATATATGTATTAATTTCTACAATAATTTCACCCTTAAAGGGGTTAGGAGGGGTTTTTAGGGGGAATCGTTTTTCTAATATAAGAAATTAATAAAAAAAAGCGCACAGTTTATTGTGCGCTTTTGAACAGCCCTTTCATCCACCGGAACAAATAATAAAAGAGATGAAATTTATTTAATCAGGAGCATCTTCTTTGTAGAAACGAAATCTTTAGCCGCTAACCGGTAAAGGTAAATACCACTCGGTAATTTATCTGCGTTAAACTGAATTGAATAAGCGCCGGGTTGATATTCTTTATTTGTAAGAGTGATTATCCGCTGACCGATTATGTTAAAGACTGAAATGTTAACATCCTCTGTTTTAGCAACTGTAAATGAAATTATAGTTGAAGGGTTAAACGGATTAGGATAATTTTGCGCGAGATTAAATTGATTAGGCGCAACAAGGCTCTTGCTAACGCCGGTAATACCTTCCGAAAGATTTGCAACAATCCATGAAGAAGGCTTAACGCTTTTAACTAAGCCCGGCATATTTGCCTGGCTTGCAGATATTAACGAAGCAAAATTTGCAATATTAACCCTGTCATTAATATAACCATCAAAGAGGTTTATATTCATTTGTCCTGCGCCATAGAAGCAGCGAACAATAACCTGACCATTTACCACCCCCGAGCTAAATTCTAAAACAGAATTAGGAGCAAGAATAGCAGCGGTGACATTGATATAAGAAAGAGTAATAGTATCTGCCTGCGGGAAATTCAATAAAACTTTATCAATTGTAGTTCCCGTAACACTGAAGCCGCCGCTCATTTTAATACTGCCGCCCAAAATATTCACGATTACAACAGAACCTCCCGGAGCATCAATAATAAAATTATTTGCGCTTGAAACTAAAGTGCCGCTAACATTAAAGATGTTAAGAGTATCGTTGTGTCCAATTAATTCGACCTGATTGTATTCATCTTTTACGGTATCCGTGCCGACAAGCGCAGATAATTGGTTTGATAAATTCAGCAAATGAGTTCTTGCCTGGTCAAAATCAATGACAGAATCTTTTATAATACCGCCATCGGCAGTAAAAGCCGTTGTGGTAGTAATATATTTTTGGTAAACAGCGCTTCCGTGTATAACGGCGCCGCTAATAAAAGTTAAATCGTTTCCAACAACAAGCACATCGCCGGAATTGGGCGGAAGATTATATCCCACGCTGTAATTACGGAGATCAGCATAACCGCCAATTGCGGCTTTACCTTGAGTATCGGAGGAAGGCTGAATCAAAGTATCCAGAACAAATAAATTAAATCCTGCGGCAGCGCCAAGATCGTAAGTTAAATTAGGAGCATTACCGAGATCAACTTTTACTTTAATTGATAATGACACAGAATCATCAGCAGCAATGGTACCGGCATTCCAAATTCCAGCAGCAGGGTTATAAACACCTGACGGAGACGCTGAAATAAAATCTAAACTTGAAGATAACTGATCAGAAACCATAACATTTTGAGCATTGCCGCTACCGCTATTTTTCACTGTGATTGTGTAGTTAATAATATCACCGTTTATTACGCTATTCTTATCGGCTGTTTTGGTGACAACTAAATTATAAGAACTTGACCAGTTAATTACCTGCGAAATCGTACGGGAAGCAGTAGTAGGTGTTGCGAGAATTAATTTTTGTTTTCCATTAGGATCGGCGACATTAAAATATTCGGTGCCGGAAGGAATACCGACAATTCCAGTTGCGGAAATAGTTGCCGTGGTTTGTCCCGCTACGGGAGTAAGAGTAATTTGTGGTGAAACCCCTATTGAATCAGTCGTTACAGTTGTTTGGCTTAAAGTTCCCTGGGTAGTAGAAATAGAAATCATTACATTCGGCATTGCCAAACCCTGATCATTAAACGCTTGAATTGTAAATGTTACCGGAGAGCCGATTGTGAAAGATTGCGCGGGAATATTTATTTCAAATGTTTTCAGACTATAGCCATGTGCATTTGTAAAGGCGTCATTGAGAATTTCCGCCACTCTCTGCTTTATATCTGTAATATCACTGTTATTTTCACCGGAAAGAGTGCTTATATTGAGACTATCCGTTATATGCCAAAGAGACAATTGAATTGCGGCGGCTTCACGATGAATATCACCGAGCATATTGGGATAAGAGGTTTTAAAAGGATAATAATTATTCAATATGTAAGAAATAGTATCATTGGTGGCTTCGACATCCTGATAATTGCTGTTATATGCCATATGATGATAAAGGTCAATACAATATAAACTTGTCGAAATACCATCGACCTCAGCCTGATAAGTCCCGGTGAAGTAAGTATCACTAACAGGGGCTGGTAAATAAATACCTACGCCAATATCTATTCCGATAACCTGGGCAATGCTTTGAACCTTAGCATTTATTACCGTAGTTAAGCCGGATAGGATTAGCGCAAAAGCTATGATTAAAGTAAATTTATTTCTCATTTTTATTTTCTTCGATATTATTCAATTTTTCACAAGCTAATATCGGACCAATTAGAAAGGTTCTAAATGAAAAAAAAAGAGGGGTGTTTTGAAAGGATTTGTCTTAAAATATTACATTATATCATTATTGGACAAGAAAATAAGCAAAAGAAACTTTTAACATTACATGGGTGTTATTATGTAGTAATATTACAGAAACAATGGCATCAAATAGTTTTTTAAAATATGGAAGGCAAAGTATTTTCACCGGTTATCTTTTAATGCAGCAACTAAAGCAAGAATATGAGCGGGAGTAGTTCCGCAGCAGCCGCCAATGATATTAGCGCCGCAATTCACTAATTCCCGTGCTTTGTCCGCCATTATTTCCGGTGTTTCCGGAAAAACTATTTTACTGTTAAGAACAATTGGTTTTCCCGCATTTGCATGAACTAATACAGGGATACTTGAGTCCACATTTCTTATTTCTTTTACAATTTCAATCATTTGATCGAACCCGTTACCGCAGTTAGCGCCGATAATTGAAGCCCCAGCATTTTTAACAGCATTAACCATATCGCCCGGAGAAACACCCATCATTGTTCTAAATGTACCATTCATAGTTTTTTCGAAAGTAAAAGTGCAAACGATCTCAAGATCAGTAACAGTCTTTGCCGCCCTTACAGCAAGGCATGCTTCGTCTAAGGCGGACATAGTTTCAATGCAGATAGCATCGGCGCCGCCTTTAGATAAAGCTTCCGCCTGGATACAAAATCCTTCGAACAATTTTTGTTCAGGCACTTCCTCCATCATAAGAATAACTCCGGTCGGTCCGATTGAACCAAGGACAAAATGATCATCTCCGGCGGCTTCTCTTGAAATAGCTGCAGCCGCCTGATTGAGTTCTTCAGCCCGGTATTCCAATCCGTAGTGCGAAAGCTTTACCGGGCTGCCTCCAAAGCTATTTGTAAGAATCATATCAGCCCCGGCATCAATATAACTTTTGGCAATTGCGAATACATCCGTTCTATTTGTAATATTCCACAACTCAGGGCACACGCCCGGTTGTAATCCTTTCTCAATTAATAAAGTACCCCATGCTCCATCCGAGACAAGGACACGTCCATTTTTAAGTTTTTCAAGTAACGATTTCATATTTCCCTAAAATATTATTCAACGTGAAATAATTTAATTTTATTTATTTCGTTCTAAAATTTACCATGATTCCGGACAAGCAAATTCAAAAGATAAAGCAGGTTCAAATAAATTCATAACCTGCCGGGCGGGTTAGCTGATTATATTTTCAATCTCAGTAAGTTCATCGCCAGTAAAAGCGATATTATTCAGCGCAGCTAGATTCATTTTAACTTGTTCAGCACTACTAGCGCCTATCAAGACAGAAGTGACTCTCTTATCCTTAAGCAGCCATGCCAGCGCCATTTGCGCTAATGATTGATTTCTGTTCAAAGCCAGCCGGTTGAGCTTCCGAACTTTAATAATCTTTTCTTCGGTTATGTCTTTAATCTGGAGTTGACCAGTTTCTTTTGCAGCGCGCGAGCCTTCCGGAATTCCATTTAAGTATTTCCCGGTTAACAAACCTTGCGCAAGGGGTGAAAAGGCTATCAAGCCGATACCTGAGTTTTCCAGAACATCGAGCAAACCGTTTTCAACCCAACGTTCGAACATAGAATATTTTGCCTGGTGAATTGTGCATGGGGTACCGGAATCCTTTAAGATATTTATAGCGGCATTAGTTGTTTCGCCGGGGTAATTTGAAATTCCGACATATAATGCTTTTCCCCATTTGTAAACAGAACAAAGAGCGCCCAAGGTTTCTTCCAGCGGCGTTTCCGGATCAGGGCGATGCGAATAGAAAATATCCACATACTCCAGATTCATTCTTTTCAAGCTTTGTTCGAGGCTTGCAATCAGATATTTTCTAGAGCCCCAATTTCCGTATGGACCGGGCCACATATCATAACCGGCTTTAGTTGAGATAATCAATTCATCTCTATATCCATAGAAATCCTGTTTAAATATTTTCCCAAAATTTTCCTCTGCGGAACCGTAAGGGGGACCATAATTATTTGCAAGGTCAAAATGAGTAATCCCGTTGTCGAATGCCGTCCAAAGGATTTTTCTCATATTTTCGTAAACATCAACTCCTCCGAAATTATGCCATAGACCAATTGAAACAGCAGGCAGATTTAATCCGCTTTTTCCACAACGCCTGTACTGCATTTCCGAATAACGCAGCGGCGAAAACAGCTTATCGTTTGAGCTCATTAATTTTCCTTTGTAATAATTACAGATATATTTAAAATTATTTAAATTCTAATACCGTATCCAAGAGTTATATACAAAGCCCCGGAATGATTTGAACCATCCTGTGCGACATCCGACTCTACAGGAATAAAGCCATATTCTCCACGAACATTAAGGTCCAATTGCCCGCAACCGATATTATATTTTATTCCAACTCCTCCTGCAATACCAACGTTAAAAGTTTTTATTGACGACGAATTATTTGTTTCAGCGTTAAAGCTCTGCGGCGGAACCGGATATCCCTGAATGGTTAAAGGCAGTGTTCCTGCCGGATCAATGAACAAATCACTGCTCCCGCTTGTTTTGGTTTCCGCATTTATTAAAATATCAAGGTAAGGGCCTGCATCAACGTACCCTGTAAAGCCGGTATTTCCGATCTTAGCTGTGTAGCCGACCAATAATGGAATTTCGAGATAGTTGATAATAGTTTCATTGTCATAATTTGCATATAAATTAAGATCAGAAGGAACGCCTGGAATACTACCGGATGGAATTGGCTGTATCCCGTTTCGCTGACCGCCCTGACCCGAGAATAAAACTTCCGCTTGTAAAAACCAATCCGGATTGAGTTCATAATTTATGTAAGCGCCATAAGTAGGAGCTCGCCTTGAAGTATAACCCTCGCTTAAGGGTGTGCTGCCACCGCTTAAATCGGGGATGCTTAATCCACCTTTAACACCTATTATAAGCGGCTGTGAATATAACGCAGCTTGAGATAAACAAAAAATTGTTAAAAAAGCAAGAAAGAGAATAAATCCGGATTTGCGGGTTTTCATACATGTTCCTTTTATGTTTGTGTTTAATAATGTTTATTTTAATAATACCTTTATTCTTAGTGCGTTAAAGAGCTTAGAGCAAAG
>CAZUCY010000185.1:0-5669 GCA_964618785.1 uncultured Ignavibacteriaceae bacterium
TCTTTCCAGCTTTTTCCGGTAGGATGTTTCAGGTTCCAATAATTTTTGTTTTAATAGATAATCTATATAGTAAACCCATTCGGTTATATAAGAATCTTTAAGAATAAATCCTTTTTGTGCAAAATGCTTATTCAGCCATTTATGGGCAAAGTGATCACGCCTTACATAAATCTCACCGCATAATGCAATATATTTAGCATGATTTATAGAATCTCTTGCCGGTACTTTAGTTTTTATTGTGTGCGCAAATATTTTTAAAGCTTTATAAATTTTATCAGGCTCATTTTCAACTGCATGATTTAATTTATCGAATTCGTTATAAAATAATTTTAATCCCTCATCATGATTGACTGCGTGAGCCATAATCCCGGAACGGATATCGTCAAGGACATCGCTTACAATTAAGGTTTGTATTCCTCTTGTTGCGAAATTCGGGCCCATCCCGGCAAAGCCGTCATCATTCATCAGGATTAAAGTTGCAACATTGCTGAGTCTTTTTCTTTTAATAATTTCACGTATGAAAACAGGATACTGCCCGAGCCTGCAGTTACCGGCTCCCTGGACAATAAAAAAAGCAATATATTGTTTCCCATCCCATTTATTTTCCAAATAATCGAGTAATGAACCAATACATAGAAGCAGCGGCAGACATTCTTTCCCGCTTGCAACAGACCTGCCGTATTTTAATATTTCAGGGTTCCCTTCCGGCATAGCAATAGCATTGAATCCCTGGCTTCTTAAACCAGCCGCAAACATAGAAGCTGTGAGATCACCCATCGAAGGTATTAAAATATCAATCCGGGGGTCGGATAAAGGCATTTTTTCCCCGCTTGATGTAATAAAATATCCCTGCTGTGAATCAAATTCAGTTCTTGCAGGGATAAAGTCGCTAAAATCCGGGTCGCTGATTTTATACTGAACTCTCCTGTAATTTTTAATAATATCGAGAGCGGCATCTATCCTTGTATTTACACCGGCATCGGCTGTATGCCCGTCAAGCTCGAGAGTCAATGACGGTTTTGTTCCCATTAATGAACGGAATGTCGTTAAAAGCATCGAATCCGGACCGCAGGAAAAATTTGAAATATATGTTGCATATAACTGCGGATTATTTTTTATGAGGCGCGCTGCTTTTAATATTTTTTTCCCGCCTTCCCAATATTGATTATCATCTACAACCTGCCCTCTGTAATCAAACATATCGTATGGAATTACATAAACGCCTCTTGATGCAAATTTTTTAGGTATCCCTTTGTTTGCAAGTTCCGTAAAAGAATTATAAGGTCTGCCTACAAGTACAATTGCCGTTTCTTCAGGATGCTGTTTTAAAAATTCCGTGAATTCCCTGCCCATAGCATAAAGCTCGTTCTGGTAATCTTCCTGCATTTTCAGGGCTTGTTGAAAAGATTCTTTTACTTTTGCTTCATCTTCAATTCCTAATCGTCCGGCAACTTCAATAAATTTCTTCTCTTCCTTATCAAAGCCGTTTGCAAAATTAAAAAATGGAGTAATTAGTTTGTCTTCGTCCACTAAATCTTTGAAAGCCTGTTTCAGATAAAACGGTTCACCGCTGACGAAAACACAGGTACAATTGAAATCGATCCTATGATGTTCGGCATCTTCTACATACATTTCAAATATTTCAGGAATAAAATAATAGTCGGGATTTTTTTCAATCAAATCTGCAAATAAACCTAATGCCACCTGCACAGGATAACAAAAGGAAGTATGCTCTCTTTCCAATCCTTTTTCATCAATTTTATCTGAAAGAATGACTTTGAAACCAAGATTAGTAAAGAAATTATAATATAAAGGATAAATTGTATGTGTATGGAATGATTGATTTATACCTATAGTTTTTGCGTTCTCAGGAAGTTTAACTGCAGGCGCATACTTTTCAAACATAAGGCGCTGCCGTCTTTTTACATAATCATATTTATCGGCGTTTACTTTTGTCTTATTAATTATATTATAATACTTGTTGCATGCGCCGCCGAAAGGATAAGTTTTACCTTCAACTTCAATAAGATTTATCGGGCAAGCCAGATCGCATTTTTCTTTACTCCCAATGCAAATGAAAGGCTTTTTATAACTTACATCCCGTTCAGCAAGGTTTTTAAGAAAAAATTCAGCAGGTTTCATTAACCCAAGATCAATTCTTTCCTTTATCTCTAAGGCAACACCAAAAGCGCCCATTAAACCGGGTTCGGGAGGGACAATAATCTCCTTGCCGGTTAAAGCAGCCATAGCAATAGGTATTGCTTTATTATAACATACACCGCCTTGCATGAAAATTTTTTTCCCGGCAGGTCTATTCCCTTTAACGCGGTTTACATAGTTCATGCAGATCGAATAAACAAGTCCGGCAACGATATTTTCCTTTTTTATATTTTCCTGCTGCGCAGTTTTAATATCCGAGCTGATAAAAGCGGCGCACTGATCGCTGAAATTCGGCGGCATATCTCCGTTCAAAGCGATCGGCTCAATATTCGTCACTTTTATTCCGAGAGATTCATAAGCAGATTCTTCAATAAAAGAGCCTGTGCCTGCCGAACAGGCTTCATTCATCGCATAGTCGGCGGGAACTTTATTAACTATATATGTATACTTGGCATCCTGTCCGCCGATTTCAAAAATTGTATCAACTTCAGGATCAAAATAAACTGCCGCAGTTGCATGAGCTATAATTTCATTTATAACTCCTTCAGTCAATGCGTGAAGCCCGGCAATCTGCCTGCCGGAGCCTGTAGTTCCCATACCGGTAATTTTTATTTTTTCCGGTATCTGTCTCAATAGTTCGGCATAGCATTTTTTAGAGGCTTCAACCGGATTACCGAGCGTATATAGATAAACAGAGCCAAGAATCTTATTGTCGGATTTTCTAATAACTACCGCTTTAGTAGTTGTGGAACCTACATCAAGCCCAAGTATACATTCGTCGCCGTCTTTTGCTTTACTTTTTTCCAAAGTTTTGAAACAAACTTTATCCCTGAAATTATTTAGCGGCTGGTGGAAAACAAAAGAGCTTTTCCTATCAATAAAAATATCATTCAAGTCGTCTATTATATTCACTTCATGTTCAAGTCCATAAAGCGCAGCGCCTAAAGCTTCAAAATAAGCTGCTTCAGAGGGTATTATGATTCCGGGAATCTGCTTTCTAAGGAAGTCTATAACAACCGTATTTTTAGTTACGCCGCCTATAACCATAACTTTACCCGGCTTGACTTTTTTAAGAAGGTTTTCCACTTTTTCAGCCATCATGCAAGATAACCCTGCGACGACCTCAGACTTCCTTATCCCCTTGTTTAATGCATGAGTGCAATCCGATTTGCAGAAGACAGAACATCTTCCGGAGACTTTAAACGGCTCGGCATCTTTTGCAATTTCTACCACTTCATCAATTCTTAAGTTCATTCTTTTAATCTGCTGAAGAAAAAATTCCCCGGTTCCGGAGGCGCATTGATTTCCGGTTATTACATTTGAGATTTTTTCTTCATCGTCAATTGTATAAACCATGAAGGTTTCGCCGCCCAAAGAAGCAATAGCGGAATAAGGCTCATTATTTTTGTTGA
Organism: uncultured Ignavibacteriaceae bacterium; assembly: GCA_964618785.1. GTDB lineage: Bacteria > Bacteroidota > Ignavibacteria > Ignavibacteriales > Ignavibacteriaceae > FEN-1297. The sequence continues at coordinate 3,573 of CAZUCY010000185.1, forward strand.
TGTATGTAAAGGCGTATTCTATTGCTTCAGGCTCGGGAATATTCGTAAACTTAACAAGTTTTCTGAACTTCCTGCCTGTTACTACTACCGGGATATTTATGTGATTAGATTTATCAGCCGCAGCAAATTGATTTAATTTTTCTCTGAAAATTTGTTTAGGGTTTCCGTTATGCAGTACCGTAAGCGCATCTTTTATACTTATAAGCCCGTTTTCGTCCTTTATTCTTACAAAAGAAATGGAAGAAGCGCCGAGGCAAGACCCGATTATTTCCGTCATCTGTTTTCTATCAAGTTGTAAAAAATCAAGGTATAAATATAAAGAAGTAGCCTTCTATATGGTAGGCAATTTATGGGTTTCAGATATTAAGTCGATGATAATTATTATAAGACTGATGTAAAAGCCGGGCTTTATAAAATAATACGAGTTATCCATGTCTACCGGTTTGCCGGGCTGAAAAATAAAAGCCAGGATTCAGATATGCAATCTCATAATACCGGTTGTATTTACTTTAGAATTTGGAGGGATTAATAGTCTTATTTATTTAACCGGCAATAGACTATCCCGTATTTTGCAAAATATTCTGATAAATAACTTTGTGCTTGGATATTGAATAGTGTGTATTCATCTTAACACCGAGCGCAAATTTTCCTTATATTTAATAATTAAAAATCAGAAATTTTTGAGAAATTTAATGATCGGAAAAAGCTTTTTACAAATCCCGAAAGCCTACGATCCTTCTGTTGTTGAGGATAAATGGTACAAATACTGGTTGGATAATGACTATTTTCACTCGGAAATAGATAAAAACAGAAAACCCTACACAATAGTGATTCCTCCGCCTAATGTAACGGGAATGTTGACAATGGGGCATATTCTGAATAATACAATTCAGGATATCATGATACGGACTAAAAGGATGCAGAATTACAATACATGCTGGGTGCCGGGCACTGACCATGCGTCTATTGCTACGGAAACTAAAGTGGTTAATTATCTTAAAGAAAAGGGGATTGAAAAATTTGAGATCGGTCGTGAAGAATTTTTAATACATTGCCGTGAATGGAAAGATAAATACGGCGGAATAATAATTCAGCAATTAAAAAAGCTAGGGGTAAGCTGCGACTGGCAGCGCGAACGCTTCACAATGGATGATGATTATTATAAAAAAGTAATTGAGACATTTGTCAATCTTTATAGGGAAGGAAAAATTTACCGCGGTTACAGGATGGTAAATTGGTGTCCCGCTTCAAAGTCTGCTATATCCGATGAGGAAGTAATTTATAAAACTATAAACGGGAAATTATGGTATTTGAAATATCCTGTCCTTGATACCGCTAAATTTATTACGGTTGCAACAACCCGCCCTGAAACAATGCTTGGCGATACGGGAATAGCAGTTAATTCTAACGATGAAAGATATAAAGACCTGATAAGCAAAACGGTATTGCTTCCCATAACTCAGAGAGAAATACCTGTATTTGCCGATGATTATGTAGATATGGCATTTGGTACCGGCGCTGTAAAAGTTACCCCTGCCCATGATCTGAATGATTATGAAATGGGCAAACGTCATAACCTGGAGTTTATTAATATTTTTAATGATAATGCTTCTACCAACCATAATGTTCCTGAAGAATTCAGGGGGCTTGACAGGTATGCGGCACGCAGGAAAGTTGTAGAAAGATTTGAGGAACTCAATCTGCTGGAGAAAGTCGAAGATTACCAAACTAAAATTGGTTACTCGGAACGCGGCGGTGTACCGATAGAGCCTTACCTTTCCGAGCAATGGTTTATGAAAATGGATGAACTTGCTGCGCCTGCCGTGGAAGCTGTGAAAAGCGGAAAGATAAAGTTTTATCCCGATCATTGGATCAAAACTTACGAGCATTGGATGGGCAATATAAAGGACTGGTGTATCTCACGGCAGCTCTGGTGGGGGCATCGTATCCCGGTATGGTATAATAAATTAACAAAAGAAATTTACTGCGATATTATTCCTCCGGGTGATTCGGAAAATTGGGTACAGGATGAAGACGTTTTAGATACATGGGCTTCAAGCTGGCTTTGGGCTTATGAAGTCTTTAGAAAAGATGAAG
>CAZUCY010000186.1:0-5566 GCA_964618785.1 uncultured Ignavibacteriaceae bacterium
TAGAAATTCCCGCATCTGCCAAAGCTTCTGCAAGGTAAAGAGCATAGGAAGGAGTACATGCAAGAATAGTAGAACCGAAATCATGCATTAACTGAAGCTGACGCTGGGTATTGCCGCCGGAAACAGGCACAACGGCGGCGCCTATTTTTTCTGCCCCGTAATGGATACCCAAACCGCCTGTAAACAAGCCGTATCCGTAAGCAATATGAAGCACATCATTTTTACCGCCTCCCGCACCAGTAAGCGAGCGTGCGACAACCTCGGACCAGGTTTCCAAATCCCGGCGTGTATAACCTACCACCGTAGGTCTGCCTGTTGTTCCGCTGGAGGCATGCAGACGGACAACTTCAGATGGAGGAACAGCAAATAAGCCAAAGGGATAATTATCGCGCAGATCTTGTTTGTTGGTAAAGGGCAGGTCTTTCAACTGTTCTATGCTTTTTATATCGCCCGGTTCAATTCCGTTTTCCTGGAATTTGCCCCGGTAGAACGGTACATTATAATATAAACGTTCCACCATTGTATGAAGTCGTTCGCCTTGCAATTTAGAAAGCCGTTCACGGTCCATGCACTCAATAAATTCATTCCATATCATAACCCTCTTACCCTTTTCTAATGCTGAAGAAAATTGTATATATATCTTTATAAAAACTACGAAATATTTTTTTGATATTCCATTGTAAAAATGTGAAAGGGCAAAAACAGCTGGAAAAAAAGTACCGGATATATCATATTCATATTTTAAATAAAATCTTTCTTTTGTTTTGATTATCTTTAATAATCAGGAAAAAAAAACTTTAATTATGGGAAAAAATCGTGCTCCAAGAAACAGGACTGTTACTTTATCAGAATCAGAAAAAAATAATTTTTCACAGAAATTGATCACATTGAATGGGAAAGCTGAATTTTCTCAACTAATAAATAAGACAATCAATCAAAATTTATTTAGTTTATTGGATTATTTACCTGATTCTTTTATTGATTTATTATTTGTAGATCCCCCTTATAATTTAAATAAAACTTTTAATTCCAATTCTTTCAGGGAAATGATTACTAATGATTATATTGAATGGATAGATTCCTGGCTGTCAGGATTAATCAGAACTCTTAAAAAAACAGCTTCGATATTTATATGCGGTGATTATCGTTCTTCCGCAGCTATTCAACAAGTCGGTGAAAAATACTTTAAAGTTAGAAATAGAATAGTCTGGGAAAGGGAGAAAGGACGGGGAGCTAAAACAAATTGGAAAAATAATACTGAGGATATCTGGTATTTTACGGTCAGTGATGAATTTACATTTAATTTAAATGCAGTTAAATTAAAAAAGAAGGTTTTAGCGCCGTATAGAGTAAATGGTAAGCCAAAAGATTGGGAAGAATCGGAAAATGGAAATTATAGATTGACACATCCTTCAAATTTTTGGACTGATTTGACAGTCCCTTTTTGGTCAATGCCCGAGAATACGGACCATCCGACACAAAAGCCCGAGAAATTATTAGCTAAAATTATTCTCGCTTCCAGTAAAGAAAATGATTTAATTTTGGATCCATTTCTTGGCTCCGGGACTACCTCTGTTACTGCAAAGAAGTTGAATAGAAATTATTTAGGTATTGAAAAAGATAATACTTATGCCTGCATAGCAGAGAAAAGATTACAATTAGCTGAGTCAGACAGGACAATCCAGGGTTATTCAGACGGTGTTTTTTGGGAAAGAAATACCTTGCACGAACAAGTAAAATCAATTCCCAATAATAAAAATAAAGGTTCTGATAAATTATCCTTATCCAACTGTAATGAGTCATCAAACTAATGAATATCATATTATCTATTTATTATTTAAAATATTATGACAAAATTCATCTCTGAATCTTTTCCCTGTAAAATATCCTGAAAAGCATTAGTAACTTCAAAGGCAGGTATAACACCAAATATTGGATTATTAAGCGCGGATACATTCATTACATAATTCCGGATAGGAATAACCACTTTTATTTGTGTGTGAGCTAAAGAAAAATTTAAATAATCGCGGTGCATGGACCGTACGCTGCATTTATTCCCCTGCTGTTGAATTTACGAATATCCAAATTACACATCAATATTAGTTCTGGATGCGGTTTTAAATTTTGATAAAGCCGGTAATGTTATTTCTTTTGATGAGAACTGACCGACATCCTGAATCAGAAAGATTTTGAATAATCTAATACAGTCAGTAAGGCAAGATAATTATCTACTAAAAATCCTTCATAACCCCAGCCTTCACCCTTCCATGTTTTCCAGTCATTTGCCATATCGCTATGTGGGCTGTATCCCTGGAAAGCATCCATCTTATAGCTTTCCAGCATGGGGAATAAAATTGCTTCGGCTTCCGGACGCATACCTAATTTATAAAGTGCATGGATTGTATAATACACATAACATCCCGTAGCGCCTCCGTTTTCATACACCTGGAATTTTTGATACCCAAACCGCGGGTTATGATCAGTATAATCTTTATCTGCAATAGGAATCAGGTTGCCGGGCAATCCCAGCCGGAAATCAATATATCCTACTTCTCTCATTTTGCTGAGCAAGGTGTGCATAATTTGCCTTGCCTTATCTATATCTATCAGATCATAACAAATGGCGACACTGTTTACGAATGTAAAAAAATAATCGTGCAATTGTCCATCTTCACTCCGCCAGCCTCCCAAAACCCCAGTATCAGGATTATAAAATCTTGAAAAATATTGGCTCTTCAATTTTTTTGCAAATGCATCAAAGTAATAACTATCATCAGGTTGACCTAATGCTTCTGCAACCTTTACCAGCAAAGTACACGCCCGGTAAGCCAAGGCATTTGAATAAGCGTCATCATGTCCGAAGCCGATTGTATCCCACCAGTTTGCCGGACGTTTAAATTCCTTATCATTCCAGCTATTGGAATTTCCTGAATAACCGTATTCAATAATTCCATCATGATCCTTGTCTGTAGCGATCATGCTTAATGCCCAATCCTTTATGTAAGCATAATTCTTTTTTGCCCAATTATTATCTTTAGCATCCATGATATAATAGCACGCCGAAATAATAAGTGAAGGAGCGCTGTCTGAAGAATCAAATTTGCTCTTCCATGCGTCGCCTTTATAACCTACCTGACCATAACCCTTCATACCACCAATATATTCATCTAATGTATTTCTGATCAGGTCCATGGCGCTAAATCCTTTTACTAACTCCGGCGTATGTCGTGCCATCTCTGCATAAAGGAAAAGTGTAAAAGTACAGGCATCACTTGCAGAATTATTAGCCAATGCCCGGATACGCGGGTTTAATTGGAAAATATTGATATAATTTCGTTTGAATCCATCAAACCGCACATCGTTTTTTATTTTGTCTAATTCAGGATAGACGGCAACCGGGTCAAAGCGGTATGTAATATCCCGATGTTGAGCATCTGCCGCCGAAAGGGCTATTTTCACAAAAGGGTCCTTAACATCACGGTCTGCATCATAAAAAATAGTGACGGCAGGATCACTGCAATAAATACGAAAACTACCCATTCCCGGGAAATGCATTACACATGGAAAATTTATTATGTTTTTCTCAGGCATAACTCCTAACAATGTACAGTGATTGGTTTTTTGTGAAAATGTAATTGCAAGGGGATCGGGATTTTCTTCTTTGTTCCATCTTGTACGGATACTAAAAATTTTAGGCTGCATACTAATTTTCCATACCGGGATATCTCGCTGCCCTTTTCTTGAAAAATAAATAATGCTGTTTGAGTTTATACTGCTTTCATATTGTCCTTCGGACTGTCGATCGGTTATTAACAAAAGGTTTACAGGGAATCGCCTGCCGCATAAACTATCCGTAGAGAAGAAAGAAAATTCAGGTCTATCTCTTAATAATTGTAGTTTAAAGAAAGGCGATTCATAAGTGAAAACTCTTCCTTTATTAATGAAAAGCGATAAAGGTTTTGGCATCGCGGCAGCCAGGATAGCCAGGGCAGTTTGTTGAATAAATCCACGACGTGTTATCATATATCTCTCCATTTTTCAAGTGTTAAAATAAATATTGTGAACCGTTCAATAATTAATTTCTCTATTGCTGTAAGAGTTTAAAGCTGTAAAAAACTCCTTTGGCTGCCATTAGCTGGTCATTAGTGCCTGTTTCAATGCATCCACCGTTCTTCATTACAACGATTCGATCAGCATCTCTTATAGTTGAAAGACGATGAGCTGCGATTAAAGTTGTCCGCCCTTTTATTAAGCGCTCCGCTGAAAACCCTTACGTAAAAAGTGTGCGTTGCGATATTCTGCAATATTATAAACAGAAAAATTATTTCAATAACCCACAGATCATGGAGAGCATATTTTTTAGTATCGCTTATAATGTCGATCATTCTTACAATGATAACGGGCAGAATCCATACGGGGGAATTCTTTATTGCAAAAAGAATAATTGATAAAACAATTTTGAGATATTGACCGTGGTAGAGATAAAGCAATTTTCTGATAGGACGTGCATTGTGATATTTAAAGTTAAGATAAGGAAAACCGGATTTCAATATTTAGTTCCTGATATGACGGGTTAAAATAAAATAGGTTTATTTCTATGTTAAATTCATTTCAAATATTGGCAAAAAAAAATTCTGATGCAAATTGAAATAAAGGAAATCTCTTTACCGTATAGTAATCTCCTTAGGGCGCTTAGTGACTCCGGTTTTCTTAATAACATCGGGTCATTTGTACCTAAACCCGCTTATAGGGATTAACAATTCTTAATAATAGTGTCCTTTTAACACCAATTAAAAATAATTATTAGAGGCTAAAATTGGCTTTAATGGTTTATAGCATTTAATTTTTCCCTTGATAAAAAAAATATTTCTTGACAATGATTAATAAAAAACAATATATTTGGCTTAATGGTTTGCGAAAACCTTTAAGGATTTTATTAAGGTAAAGTTTAAGAAATGGTTTGTTGTGACTTATATGGCGAAGCTGTAATTTAATAAAATAATTTCTGTATTTACTTAATGAATTTTGATAAGTATTAAGAAAAAACTTACTTTCTTGGCTAATTATTGTTATCATAAATGTTACTTCATTATCAGGCAGAATTAAAGCTAACAAATATCTGTAAAAAAAGATTGTAATAGTAATAAAAGGAGAAAGGAAAGAAGTAACCCTGAAGCGGGAAAAATAATAGGTGCAGAAGTATTGCCACTTAAAAATAATGTTACGTCTGTAATGATGGAACGCTCAATTCAATTCATTGTACATTGAAAAATATTTCAAGTATTTTAGATTTAATAAATCATTATTTATAACTTATTTATTTTATTATTTGAGAGGATTAGTATGAAAACTTTTACTTTACCGGGGCTTGTCATATTCCTTTTTATTATTTGTTCATGGACAGGTTATATTTTCCCGCAGGATAATCAAACGGGTTCTTTAAGGGGAACTATCACGGCGGCTGATACCAAAGCGGCGCTTCCTTATGCAAGCGTATTAATTGTTGGAACCAATAACGGAACAGCAGCGGATATTGACGGAAATTTTATTATCCGGAATGTTGTCG
>CAZUCY010000187.1:0-5421 GCA_964618785.1 uncultured Ignavibacteriaceae bacterium
ATACAATTATTAAGGTCTGGTATTACACTTATTGACAATAACTGGGGTGGATTGTACCAGGGTGGTACCTATCTGTTGATAGGTTCTAGAAAATCCGGTAGAACATTGCTTGGACTGCAATTCGCTATGGAATGTGCCGCACAAAAAGAGGTTTGTTTGTATTTTACAAGCATGCGGCCTAAGGATTTAATGATTCAGGCAGCTTCAATTGACTTCGACCTTCAACACTATATGAATCAGAATCTTATCATTGTTGTGCGCGTTGCTCCACCATCCGATTTCTTTGAAGTTGGAAACCCGGATGAATTTTTGGTCGAATATATGAATGATATTGTTACTGTTGTTGATCAGTATCAACCGAATAAAATTGTATTTGATGAATTGACTCCTTTCATCGGTTTCAATAACGTGAATCTTCTTCAGAACGTATTTATGCATACAACCGAAACGATAGAAGATAACGGAATAACAAGTTTATTCATTTTAGGTGAACCAGCAACTCCGCTTGCAGAATCAATTGTTGATGCTATTGCTGCTTATTCGACAGGAATAATTTACTTGAAGAAAAAGGATGATGAAGTTGGTAGTTCGAGCGGCGGAGTAATGATTATCGCTCCGAATGTCGGACATACTGAAGGGAAATTTAATGCCAATTATTGCATTGAGCCTTATAAAGGTGTTACGATTGAAACAAAGAAATCACAAACACAGCCCCAACCTAATCCATCAAGATTTTCTGTCACAAACCCCTCCGATTCGGATAGAAGATATAAATCGCTTGCCGATATAGATCTTCCCGATGAAAATATTTTTATCCCGAATTATTATCCAATTAATGATTTCTACCTGATTTTAAATAACCAGATTGCTTTATACAAAAGTACAGGCCAGATATTTACAATTATTTCTTTCCGGCTTGATCAAGCTGCTGAAAAATCAGGCTTACTCACTTTTACTCAGTTGCAAAATGCTATAAGGCTTTCCACAGATAAAAAAGATAAATTGTGCATTCTTAATAATAAGGTTGTTATACTTGTAACTAAAGATGATCAAAAAAGCATTTTAAGTTTAATAGGCAAGGTTAAAAGCAATCTCCCCAATAACGATCCCATCTATATCAAAAATATCCTGCAGTATATATCCGTGTATACGGTTAAAGTGGATCAAAATGTTCAAACAGCCGATGATATATTCCAGCAATTTGCTTCCGATGAGCATCAAGAAAAGAACGAATTAGGATTTTATTAACAATACTATAATAATGAAAAAGCTTTCTTTACTATTAGCTGTTTTAATTTCTGTATTTATACAGCAGTACGAAGTTAATGCCCAATCTGTCGTTGATGCAATGAAATCTGAAGCTTTAAGGGAGATGCAGGCAGGGCGTTACGGTGAAGCTATTGATTTACTAAACAGATATATATCAGCCCGCCCGCAGCAAGCCGACGGGTATAATTACAGGGGTATTTGCTATGAAAAAAGACAGCTGTATGAATTCGCTGTTTATGATTACCGCTCTGCACGCAAACTGGAACCTAATAACAAAGAAATTATTAATAATTTAAACCGTGCTACAAATAGCTGGTACTCTATTCTTTATAATGAAATTGAAGGATATAGAAGAGAGATTGCCATTAACCCGAATTATCCTGATAACTATCTTGCGATAGGAAAAGACTATAAAAACTTAGGGCAATGGCCTGTAGCCGAAGTTTGGTATGATAAATACTTAACTCTAGCCCATGCTTCTCCTGATGAGATAATACGCTATTCGGAAATATTAGCAAAAAATAATCATATTGCTAAGGGCTGGCCCATTTTAAATAGGTATACTCAAGAATATCCGGATGATCAAAGGCTATGGTCAAGATTCGGATATTTTTCTTTGTGGCTGGGTAAAAATAAAATTGCAATTAGTTCCTTTGAAAGTGCACTCGCGCTCAAGCCGTATTTCAAAGAAGCAATGGATGGTCTTGATTTAGCTAAAGGCAAAGGTTACGTATTTACTGTGAATGATACTTCGTACAAAAACTTTAATTATGGTCTACCCCCTGCAAAGCCGACATTTATTTATCCTATCGATAAGTACTACGGCATTATAAGGAGAAAACCTTCCGATAATGAAACGAGGCTCAAGCTACTTAAAGCATTGATCGAAGTTCAAAGATATGAAGAAGCGCGCCAGCAGGTTATTGCTCTTCAAAATGCAAAATATGATTCTCTTGAAATCGTTCCGATTTCTGCCCAATTGGATTCTATTAGTTCTACGCTTTATCAAGTTAAAATCAACGAACTGATGGCTAAATTCAGCCATGATTCAACCAATAAAAACACGGTGATTAATTTAGGTGCATATTACTGCCGGATGGAGAATTATGATTCTGCGCTGGTAGTTTATAATGTCTATCTTGATAAATATCCGGAAGATGAAGAAGTCCTTTTTGCTTATGCACAGGCTGAGGCAGGCAACCGGGATTTTAACAGAGCGCTTGAAAAAATGACCATTCTGCTTAATATCAAACCTAATAGTCTTAAGTATATACTTTTTACGGCGCAATTGGATGTTTGGCTTGATCAGAATTTAGACACTGCAAAAGTTCTTCTGGAAGATGTATTGCGGCATGATCCGGATAATTTGGGAGCTTTAATTGCATATAGTTCATTAAATATGAGGCAGAATAATTTCACTGTTGCTCAAAATTATATTGAAAAAGTTAGATCTCTTAGTCCGGACAACCCTGATCTGAAATCATTAGAGACCACATTCGAAACCCAAAAGCTAAGGTATCAACAGGAACAAAACTATGTAATTCTTCAGGAGGGTAGAAAGCTTTGGGGTGATGGTCAATGCAGTGATGCTGTAGCAAAATATGACGAATTCATGTCTAAGTCCGAGCCAAATATCTTAATTGAAAAAGAATATGCTGATGTTAATGTTTGCGCGCATAATTATCAAAAAGCGATTGATACATACAATAGTATTCTAAGCCAGGGCTATGATTTCAACACCGATTTAAGCAAAGCGGAAGCTTATTTTGCAATGGGTGATTCGGTTAATTCCCTTCAAGCTTTTCAGAATTTGAAAAGCTCGCATTCTGATGATTTTACTGTGAATTTATATCTTGGTGATTCTTTTTTAAAAATGCACGAATATAAAAAAGCCCGTGACGTTTATGAGAACATGGAAGATAGTTTGAAACTTGATTCTTCTCAAACCGCAATGGTTCAAATGAGGTACAAATGGCTGCCGGTTACCGGATTTAAAAGCTTTATTAATTCATTTCCTACTTATGCTTTAATTACCGGCACTGCATCTTTTTATGCTGATAATATAGGAACAAGAAATTATTCGGAGGGTTTAAGGCTAGATCTTGGCGTTACTTCATTCCTTACCGTTGGTGTTGAGGGATTCAGAACAGATTTATCATATAATTCCTACCAGGTCCTTTCAACTACATTCCGGTGGGACTTTACTTTGCGGTTGGCAGAAAGAATAATATTTGGGCTAGACTTCGGCGATAATTATTATAATTATTCTAATTCCCCTACTTATACTCAGCCGATCGCCGAAATTTTGCTGCGTACGGAAGAACCTAACTACTATTTGGTATACGGCGATTATTTAAGAACAGACGCTTCACAGGTAATTTATTCTGAGTACACCATCATCAACAGGCTTACTGCAGAGCTTACAAGAGCAGGCGGTTATTACCAGTTTAAATCCGGACTTAAATTTTCCGTTGACGGTACTTACTTAAGCTTTTCAGATGGCAACACAGGTTATAATTTAGCGCTAAAACTTGGCAAATATTTTTATCCGGATTTCATGCTTGGTTTTGAGTATTATACTGCTTCATTCAATCATACAACTCTAAATTATTTTTCACCCGCAAGCTATTCAACCGACAATATTTTCGCTGATTGGGATATTATAAAAGATACTACCATAACCGTAACAATTGGTGGACTTTTAGGGTTTATTTCCAACAGTTCCTATATATTGCGTCAGGGTTATGCATCAGCAACGTGGAAAGTGTTCGATAGGTTAACCTTAACCGGCAGAATAGCAGGCGGCAGTACCTTCCTAAACGTTGTTGGATATAGTTCATTCTCAGCAATCTTTGCAGCCTACTGGGCATTATAAAAAGATTAGATTCACATCAATAAATACGTGATTTGTACTAACTCTTGCCTTATTTAACATTGCCTTATTTGTCCGGGGTTCATTAAATTATTATATTATAATATGTACTTAGCATCTTTTCAGAATTAAATCTGAATTTCTATTTTCAAAAACAAACGAAAAATTCTTTTTACTTCCATTTTATTCTAAAAATTGTACATGTTTTAATTTGATACATACCGGTGAAAATTCTTAATCTGTTACAAAATAAATTGTGTAATACTCTAAACTTGCCCTTAGATTCTTGTTTTATATGGCATTATAATTGCTAAATCCTACTAAAATTAGAGAATTAATGTACTATGGAAGCAAAACAGGAAATAAAAAGATCGACGGTAGTTTTCGAAGACCACGAACACTTTGAACCGACTGAGGATAAGGGCAGAAAGTATTTTAAAAGAATAATTATTAATGGTATAATTTCTCTTTTTTTAATTTTAGTTATTGTTTATACTCTTCCTAAAACGGTTTTAACTATAAAATCCCTGTTTGAATATGCAACAATTGTCGCGCTGGTTATTTTTCTGTTCATTTTACTTATCAGGTACTTTTCAATTCTTTTATTGGCATATCTATATATAAATGAATATACTTACTCTTCTCCCGCAGGCGGCTACTTTCCATTTGTTTCTATCCTTGTACCGGTATATAATGAAGACAAAGTTATCGCTGATTCCGTAAAATCTTTACTGGAGCTGAATTATCCAAATTATGAAATTATAATAATTAATGACGGCTCTACTGATAAGACCAAGCAAGTAGCGGAAAATCTTGTGGGATACAAAAAAGGCATGATCTCAGACGTAAAAGTATCTCTTATAAATAAACCTAACGGCGGTAAAGCTAAAGCTCTTAATACCGGTGTAAAATATTCCAAAGCAGAAATTGTACTTTGTATGGATGGCGATTCACAACTCTCCCCGGATTGTGTTAAGCTTGCAGTAAGACATTTTGCAAATATGGAAATAGGCGCAGTTGCAGGTAACGTAAAAGTTCTAAACAGGGGGAAATTATTTACGGACCTTCAGGCGCTGGAATATATCGAAGGTTTGAATATGGCAAGAAGCGCCCAGAGTTTTGTACGTCTCGTGAACATTATTCCTGGTCCTATCGGGTTGTTTAGGAAAAAAGCTATTGAAGAAGCAGGATATTATTCAAGCGATACTTTTGCCGAAGATGCAGATCTTACGTTAAAAATTCTTGCCAACGGCTGGAAGATTTATTATGAACCAAATTCA
>CAZUCY010000188.1:0-5372 GCA_964618785.1 uncultured Ignavibacteriaceae bacterium
TGTTTTTTCCGCTTGAAAACTGACCACTTTTCCGCCTGAAAATTGACCACCTTAAAACATTAAAATAAGAATAAATTTCCTCTGCAGATTAACTGCAATAGTTATTAACTAAGAGGAAAAATAAAGGTGATCACTATGGAAGATTGGGTAACAATCAAAAATCTGAAGGCAAAACAAGCCGCAATAAGTAACCGTCAGATAGCCAAACAATTAGGTATAAGCCATAACACTGTTAAGGCTGCCCTTGAACGGACAGAAGCTCCTGAGTATATTAGACTGGAATTTATAAATAAAAATTTTGGCGGGCGATAGCATAAGCTTTTTCTCCATCTTCTCAAGTATAATTTGTAAATTACCTCTCTGTATTAAATACAATATTTAAATCCTCATTGTAGCTTGTAAGTATATTTATTAAGTTACTTTAAGGGTTTATTAGGATTATCGATTGATTCTAAAACGAATATTTAAAATAATATCAGACTTCTTTATTGGAAAGAAAATTCATCCGAAATCACTAATAAAAAAAGTTATTGATGTCCCTGAATTATATTTAAATGGTGAATATTTCTATGTTAGGGGATGGAGTAATTATCCTATTTGGGAAAAAAAGATGATACGACATTTTGGTGATAATGCGTATCCTTACCTAAAAGAAATATGGAAATCATTATTAGCGCGAAATATTCAAGTAAGACCTGAATACTCACCAGATACTTCAAATTATAGAATTATTAATAATATCTCGTATAAAAAAAGAAATGATGACTCAGCTAATACTAATAAATCAGATAACAAGAATAGAAATTTAGAAAATGAATATGACCAAATATGTATAAAACTAAACGATTATCCACCTGATTGGGATTTAAGGAGAAAAAAAGTTTTAGAAAGAGATAATTATACATGTACTGAATGTGGTTGGCCTAAAGGATTTAAACGAAAGTCAAGAGAATTACATATTCACCATATTATTTCATTATCTAAAGGTGGAGATAACTCTCTTGATAATTTAATTACTCTTTGTCATGTTTGTCATAAAAAAGTTGATAATAGTCATCGTTTAGTCCGGAACAATCATAGAAAAATTCGGAAAAACATTAAATAATATCCTATTAGATTCTAAGAAATTATATTCTACATAATTCGGCATTTTACCATTTGATAAATAAAATAGTTAATAAATCACATATATTAAAAAATAAATGATAAAGTTAAGTTTTTACGTAACAACCGGCAGCGGGAGAAGCAAATGGTTATCAGTTGCTCGATAAAATGATAATGTCTTTCCCCCTATATGTGAGGCGAAGGGCGTGATGAGAGCGCGAGTGCGCCAGTAGCCAAACAAGACTTACTGACCCGGGTAACGTGCCAAGTTTATATAAGACCACATTATAGGACGGTCGATAGAAAGAGAAGTGTTGTGAAGATGATTAGTCTGTACTATAATGTGCCTTATGTAAATCTGGCTGACAATGTAATGTTTAACCCCTCCTCACATGCACAGTGGCCTCAGAATGCGTTTAAAACCTGCTACGGACCTTTAGGCAAAAATAATGTTTTTTCCGCTTGAAAACTGACCACTTTTCCGCCTGAAAATTGACCACCTTAAAACATTAAAATAAGAATAAATTTCCTCTGCAGATTAACTGCAATAGTTATTAACTAAGAGGAAAAATAAAGGTGATCACTATGGAAGATTGGGTAACAATCAAAAATCTGAAGGCAAAACAAGCCGCAATAAGTAACCGTCAGATAGCCAAACAATTAGGTATAAGCCATAACACTGTTAAGGCTGCCCTTGAACGGACAGAAGCTCCTGAGTATATTAGACTGGAATTTATAAATAAAAATTTTGGCGGGCGATAGAAGGGGATTAATTCAACCTGGCATTTGCTCTAATGACTACAAATTTATGGGCAGACCTTATTTTTCATGTTTCATTACGATATTGATTTAATTATTTAATTGATTTTTTACATTGAATGAATGAATCATTTCTCCTATGTATTCACGAAGTTCCACCGGTTCTAAAATTTCTATCATGTTCCACCAGCTAATGCACCAGCCTGCAAGTTTATTAGTAATCGGTTGTTTTGTTTTTAAGATAATATAGCCGGCCTTATCTTTGCCTATTTCAAATTCCTCAAACCATAATTTTGAATATACTTCTCCCGATACTTTAGGATTGAATCGTAATATTAAGCTGTATATTTCCTTTTTTCCTTCTGGGATTACACTTTGAGTATATTTTTTATCCGTAATTTTTAGTTCTATGATACGGCTTAGATAAAACTTTTTTAATGTATCTTCACCAACTTTGAAGCCGTGAAGAATCCAGTTTAACTCATTAGTAAATAACCGGATTGGTATAACTTTGTAATCACTGATTTCATTATCGCTTAATCTTTTGTACCTGAATTCAACTATTAACCCTTCCTTGACTGCTTTTGCGAGCAATACAAGTATTTGAAAATAGTTTTGTTTATTAGTCTTACTTAGCAATTTTACCTGTTTTATAAAGACATCCGAGTTTAATTCAATTGGAAGGTAGTCTGAGGAGATTTTTTGCAATATTTCTTTCCCGGGTACTTCACTAATTACAACTTTACCTTTCTTACTATAAATTTGTACCCCTAATTCGCGCAATACTCTAAGATCCCTATCAATAGTAATTTCTTCAATACCATACATTGAAGCATATTCCGCTTTTGACGCCGGCAATCCGTTTAAACAATGCGCTAAAATTTCCGCTTGCCGGATAAAATCATTTATGAATTTTTTCATTATAAATATTTATCATTTAATGATATGAAAAACAGATATAAATTTAATAAATATGACATTAAAAAAAGGAATAATAATATGATGAAAGAAGAAGATATAAAATTAGTATTAGAATCTCAATATTCATCTACAGTCGATAAATTAAGAGGGCAAACTTCCGTCCTTGAGCATTTTCGCTTTCTCTTATTAAGAGATTATCTTTTTAGAATTTACATAAACAACCAACTAGATGACAGAATTGATCTGCACGCTTGCTGGGGAATAAAGGAAATTGCAAATAAAATATTAGATAAAGTTGTACCTGATAGCACGTCAAATCTAGGTTGTCTTAATTTTAGTGAAAGAGCAGTCTATTTCTATCTCAGCTTCAATAAAATACGATATATGATCACAACAACATTTGTTAACGTAGAAGTAACCTCAATTGAATCCATATTATATATAGTTTCAATAGTTTGCCTGGATGATAAAGCAGAACCTAAAAATCAGGAACTGTTAGATTATCTATTACTTGCCGCGACTTCATCTTCTACGCTTAAGAATAAAATAATTTTTATCAAGGATAAGGAATTTAAAGATAAATTTTGGGAATGTACGGAAATAATAAGCCCTAAAAGCATAATGCTTGACGACATATTTTTACCAAATTACATTGCAGTGCAAATAAAAAGATTTATTGCCGAGGTAAAGAATTATGGCTCTGAAAATGATAAAATAAATAAGCAGTTTAGATACTTATTAAGCGGACTACCTGGCACAGGAAAATCACAAATTATAAACGCAATTATGAATGCTGTTTATGAAAAGATAACTATCGTGGTTGTAAACGGAATAGATTTTAAGATGGCTGAAATTATTAATTTCTGCAAAATATTTGATCCATGCCTGCTAGTAATTGACGATATGGACTTTATAGCCAGAAAAAGAGATGAGAATTTTAATTCTAATTCACTCATAAATTTTCTGCATGCCTTAGACGGATTATTGCCGGAATCCTTGTTTTTACTCGGAGCAACTAACGATAAGTTTTTAGTAGATGAAGCGGCTTGCAGACCAGGAAGGTTTGATATGATTTTAGATATATCAAAGATTAGTGAAGATAATTATTTAGATCTTATTAAGCGCGAAACAAATGATGAAAGTCTAATTGAATTATTTAACGACGAAATTTTAAGTTTCATGGAAGCCAAAAAAGTAACGGGAGCTTTTATAGTAAATTTAATAAAACAGCTTACATCCGTTAAGAAGATGGAAGGTAAAGCAGCAGTTGAGGATCTGCAGAGCTTATTAAAGTTTACATATGAAGGATTTTATTTAGACCCGGTTAAACTTGGAAATGTTATAGGTTTTAAGTAATAATCTAATTATATTAAATAGCAGTGAATGGATAAAATAATAATATTATTAGAAAGGGAAATATAATGGATCATTTCTTACCTTGGGTCGGGGAAAATTATAATTCTCAGCAAAAAAAAATAATGATTCTGGGAGAGTCACATTATTGGGATGACGAATTTTGGGATGGGGAAACAAAATTTGTAGTCGAAGATTATTTAAAAAAGAAAGAGCTTAGATTTTTTACTTCACTTACAAAAATATGTTTAGACAAAACTAAGTTAACTAGAGAAGAAAAAAATGATTTTTGGCATTCGGTATTATTCTATAATTACATCCCTGAAAATTTGGGAAAACAGGGTGATCGTCCGTCAAAAGAACAATTTCAGAAAGGGTTTGAACCTTTTAAGAAAATATTAAATGAATATAAGCCAAATTATATTTTAGTTTGTGGGAAACAACTCTGGGATAATATCCCACCAGAATTTGGAGAAGAAGAAGGACAGAAATATTATTTTTGGTGGTTCCCAATTGAAGGTGGAAAGAAGGCAATGGCAGCATGCATCTATCATCCTTCCAGATATCCCAAAGGTTATGGGAATATGAATCCGAGAGAGATATTTAAGAAATTATTAAGTTATTAGAATAATACCTTTATATAGATAGCTTGTATTTTTTTTGAAATAATATTGCAAATCATAAGTAGTGATTTAATTCTTTACACACTTTATTAATCTTAAAAAAATAATCTCGCCGCGGTAATAATTATTACCACCGGTATTAACAGCATCACTAAACATCCACCTCGAATGACCATTCTCCCTACCTTCTGATTCCGGCCACTCCTGATAAGTGGTATTCCTATCTTTCTTGATATTCTCGCTTTGGCCGCCAATATGCCGACGAACCTCTTCTATGAGAATCCAACCTCTATTCATATTCGTTCTCCTTTCAATATACTAAAATAATAAAAACCGAGCGCACACAGCTTCCCCTTATTCATTGTCCTCTTCATTCTCCAGGTCCTCCTGACTAACGGAAATTCTGCACACCGGGCAAGTAAACGGTTCCTCTTCTTCTTCAATCTTAACAGTTATCATATTGAAACACCATGGACAGATCAATTGCAAAGTCGTTTGTAGTTCTTGCATAAGTACTCCTTTATTTATTTTGGACAAAAAAATGCCCGGCGAAGAGAATTACTCGATGCCGGGCGTATTAATTAAATCGATTATTATTTTACTTGATAGTTT